>NZ_JAUBUR010000024.1:0-116181 GCF_036705485.1 Microcoleus sp. AT9b-C3
ATCCGGCAGCAAGATTAGTAGAAAGAGCAAAAACTTTCTCCGTCAGACCGAGTGCCATCTGCTATGCCTTAAAAAAACTAAAAATTACAAAAAAAAGAACTTCGCTATAAAGAAAGAAATATAGAAGAAAGAATAAAATATTATAGAAATCTGAGAGAATTAATTAAAATTTATGGCAGCAAAAGTCTTGTATTTATTGATGAGTATGGATTTGAGGAATTTGAAGGTTCTGTCTATGCCCTTTCAAAAAGAGGAAAGAAAGTCTATGGCGAAAGACCAAGAAAACGGGGAAAAAGAGAAAATTTAGTAGCAGGAAGAAGAAAAGGAAAGAAGGACTTAATTGCACCAATGCTCTTTATGGGTAGTTTGAATGTAGAAGGATTTTCAGGATGGTTATCTTTATATTTGTTACCAGATTTAACTTAACAAGTCCATCTATATTGATTATGGATAATGCACCAATTCATCGTAAGACGGTCATTAGACTATTGGTTGAGTCGGCCGGTCATCAGATAATATTTTTACCAAAATACTCTCCCGACTTAAATGATATTGAGCATGATTTTAGTGCATTAAAGAGAGCTAAAATGTATGCGTCTCCTGGCACATCTCTTGATGAAGTTATTCGTGCTTATTGTGCATGAAGAGTGTCTCATACTTATTTGAAATGACTATATTTCCGTAGCGGCGGGCACTTGCCCGCCACCGCCACATACATTCGATCAGCATGGAGCGTACACAATGAGCAAGTTTGACTCAACTAAACAGCAGACCAAATTTGACAACACCAGCGAAGGCTGGCTAGTGCAGGTGTATGGCGATCGCCGCCTGCTCTGCGTGTTCGATTCGTCTCACGCCTGGACTTTTTTGTTGGGCAGTGGGTTCGGTCTCCTACTGGCGGTGGGGTAGTTTAACCTCGCCAGTTACAGTCCATCCACGACTTATGAACCGTCAACAGCTCCCCCTGGAATGTGGATTGATTAGCTCAGTCATTTCTAGAAGAGTGGTGTCCACGCAACTCCTGTTCCCGATTTGGCCGATCCCATACCGTCCTAGGTGCAATATCCGTGTATATAGACAATTCTGCGGTCGCAATTTACACTGATCATAGATAATAGATATAGGGGTTTTCTGAGAATAAAAGGAAAACTTATGATTTGAATTTAAAATTATTTGGCAGATCCATGTAAAGCGATCGCAAGTGTGTGCGAATTTAAGGATACACTTAAGTACATAGAATTTTGGCTCTTAATAGATATTGATCTATAGAAGTTACTGCCCGACAGCGACACCTTCTAGCCCCATTCGGAGATCTGCAATCTCTGAATCCCCGGCCCACAGGTGTTCGCGTAACACCTGTCGGCCGGGTTGAAGCGCTGCAGGCTTACTTCTTAAAGCTCACCGATCACAATAATCGCTCTTCGTTATAGGAGACGGAAGGAGGTATTCGTGGATTTTTTGTCCTTGTTCTTAATGGACTTCGTTAAGCAGTTGCAGTCCCCAACACTCAGCTTTCTGATTGGTGGTATGGTCCTTGGCGCTCTCGGTAGCGAATTAATAATTCCAGAGGCGGTTAATCAGATCATCGTCTTCATGTTGCTCATGAAAATCGGTCTGACCGGTGGTCAGGCGATCCGCAATTCCAACCTGACGGAGATGGTGTTACCCGTAGCGTTTGCTATGGCATTAGGAATTCTCATTGTATTCATCGCGCGCTATACGTTGGCCAAGCTGCCGAAGGTCAACACCGTGGATGCGATTGCGACCGGGGGGTTGTTTGGTGCTGTGAGTGGCTCTACTATGGCCGCCGCCCTGACGGTACTGGAGGGACAAAACATGCCATACGAGGCATGGGCTGGCGCACTCTATCCCTTCATGGATATCCCAGCGCTCGTAACTGCGATTGTGATAGCCAACATTTATCTTAACAAGAAGAAGGGTAGAGCCGGAGACGAGTATCTCAGCAAGCAGGAGTATCTCAGCAAGCAGACCGTTGCAGCAGGCGATTATCCCGATCAGCAGGATTATCCCCGCAGCCGGCAAGAGTATCTCAGCAAGCAGGAGAAGCCTGCGGATAATCGGGTCAAGATCTGGCCGATCGTGGAGGAAAGCCTCCGGGGTCCTGCCCTATCGGCAATGTTGCTCGGCCTTGCTATTGGCATAATCGCCCAGCCGGAAAGTGTCTATAAAAGCTTCTACGATCCCGCCTTTCGCGGCTTGCTTTCGATCTTGATGCTGGTCATGGGTATGGAGGCTTGGTCAAGACTTGGCGAACTACGTAAGGTGGCCCAGTGGTACGTCGTGTATAGCGTGGTTGCACCGCTGTTGCATGGGTTGATCGCCTTCGGTCTGGGTATGATTGCCCACTACGCCACAGGATTCAGCCTTGGTGGCGTAGTGGTTCTGGCCGTCATCGCCTCCTCCAGTTCAGACATCTCCGGTCCGCCCACGTTGCGAGCCGGTATCCCGTCGGCCAATCCCTCCGCCTACATCGGTGCCTCCACAGCTATCGGTACACCCATTGCGATCGGCGTGGGAATACCGCTCTTCCTGGGGCTTGCCCAGGCGATAGGCGGCGGCTAATCCCAGACGGGTCGCGGTGTGTGGGCGCTCCCTTGACCCGGCAGACCAAGCGACTCAATATATTAAGATCAACATAGGTAGGTAAGGAGGTAACCAACATGGCCAAGCCAGCCAAAAAGCTTGTCATCGTCACGGAAAAGATTCTGCTCAAAAAGATCGTCCATATCATCGAAGAAGCCGGGGCAACCGGTTATACGGTTGTGGAAACCGGCGGTAAAGGCAGTCGCAACGTGCGCTCGTCGGGACAACCCAGCGTTTCTGACACCACGGCGAATATAAAATTCGAGGTGATCACCCCGGATCGGGATATGGCCGAGAATATTGCGGATCAGGTCGCAGTCAAGTTTTTCCTCGATTTTGCGGGCATGATCTATCTCTGTGACGCGGAGGTACTGTACGGACACAGTTTCTGTGGACCAGACGGCTGTTGAATCGAGACGACACAGACCTAAAAAGCCGGGGCATGACCCCGGTTTTTAGTGGCCGTATTTCTTGCCTGCGGGACTTGGGTCTTAGTTGCAGTCCCCAACGCTCGGCTTTCCGATTGGTGGTATGGTTATTCCCGCCCTCGGTAGCGAACGGCAAATTCCAGATGCGATCGTCGTGGCCAGCATTTATCTCAGCAAGAAGCGGGGTACCCCAGACGAGGAGCTCAGCAAGCATGAGTATCTCAGCCAGGAGTCGGTTGCCGGAGTATCCCACCAGCGAGCCGGAGTATCCCACCAGCAGGCAGGAGTATCGCAGCCAGCAGCGCATTACCGCAAGCGGGTATCCCAGCGAGCAGCGCGAGCGGGTCAATCGATTTTAGATTTTAGATTTTAGATTTTAGATTTTAGAGGCGACCCCACGGATAAATGCTCTTTCTTGAGGATTTTCGATTTGCGATTTGGGATTGATTCCACGGATAAATTACGTGGCGGGTACCACCTTTGAAATTCTTGGCCAAAATCTGACCCATCGTGAAGGAAAGCCTCCAGGACTCTGCCCTATCGGCACTGCTACTCGGCCTCGCTCTATGCCTGCTAACCCGGTCGGAAAGTGTCTATGAAAGCTTCTACGACCCCCTCTTCCGCGGTCTGCTTTCGGTGACGATCGCTTTAATAGCTTGACTCCTAAAAAGAAACCTAAAAAGGCGAATCTTTCTCTTTTAGAAAAAGACTACAATCAAGCTTTAGCCCAGGAGCGAAGAGTGATTGAACATGTTAATAGGAGTCTAAAAGTTTTCTCTCATTTTGTCAAGTCGTTATCAAAATCGTCGCCGCCGTTATGGTCTCCGTTGTAATTTGTTGTCAGCAGTTTACAATTATGAGTTAGCTCTTAGGTCGAAAATTCAAAACCTTTAATTCTAACATAGATTTTTTTGGCAATAGGTCTAATAAACTAGACAGAATTTAACAATGAATGCTGACTTTGAGCCCTTAACCGAGTTTTAGGGTCAAAGTTTTGCTGACTGGCATGACAGATAGCACAAGCAGGGCAGACCCAAGGAAAGGTCTGTACTTGTGCCCGATCGATATCAAACTCGTAAATACTTAATTTTTTAGTATTTCTTAATTTCTTAATTTAATGTAAAACGTGTCCGATCGAATTTTTATTTTTGCTGCAGACTCTCGGAACAATCCCCGGCAAGTTCTGGCTATAGCCAAATCTGAACAAATCTCAATGCCAGACAAAACCCCGTACTCTAATTAAAATTAATAAATTATCCGCGGTTGAAAATTAATATTTTTTATTGATGGTTATTTCATCAACTCCCGTACAAACTCAAACGCCCTGGGACGCAACTCTACTGGCAGCAACGACAATCCCAAACCCGCCCACATTTTCGCCGCAGAAACCGACTTTCCAGCTCGCACCATCAGGCGTCCTTTTGCAGTTTCACCCACCTCAATCAGTCGCAAACCTAGCGCTAATTGAGTTTCGGCAATCCTTTGGAGTCTGACTGTTTCCAACTTCTCCGACTCAAACTCGTAGCCTGTTAAATAGCGCAATTTATCGCTTAAATACGGAATTGCCCGATCGACTCCTTGCTGTCCTGCATGAACTCGATACTCCATCAACAGCTCCGGCAAGTAGTAGCACTTTTTGCCCGCAATCGCAAGTCTCACAAACAAATCGTTATCTTCGCAATTTTGCAAATTTGGTCGCAGAAATCCGACTTCTTCCAGGGCGCGGCGCCGAAACAAAGTCGCCCCTATTTGCAAACTCTGTCTCAGAAAAACTGTGGAAAGCAAATCTTCAATAATTCCCGGCGATAACTCGGTGCGCCCCCACCGCTGCGAATTGAGTTTCGTCTGGTTTTCGTCAATATAATTGTTAATGTCGATCACCCAGTGATCTGTACTGACAAAATCAATGCTGGGGTCTTTATCTAAAATAGCCGATGTCCGCTCTAGAAATTGCGCGCTCAGGCGATCGTCATCGTCAAACTTGATAAAATACTCGCCCCTTGCTGCAGCAAAGCCCGATCGCATATTATTACTCTTGCCGATATTTTGCGGGTGGCGAATGTAGCGAATCGGGCGATCGACAAATTCCGACATCAACAGTGGAGTGCTGTCAGTAGAACCGTCATCACAGATAATTAATTCAAAATCTGTATAAGTTTGATATAACACGCTGGCGATCGCACAAGCCAGCAGATGCACTCGATTGTAAGTAGGAATGCAAACGCTAATTTTCGGCACTAACTTAGACAATTTGAGATTTGAGATTTAAGATTGCAAAAAAATCCTGAAACCATTGATTTTCTTCCTTCTTCCTTCTATCCGTTATATCCGTTACATCCCGTACATTGCTCGTTGCCGAACTTCCTTCACTCCACAGTTAACTTTAACTCAAACGAGCCGTACATTCGAGAATTAACTTTTGATTAACCAAAGCAAAAGGTTGAATTTCCAAAGCGCGGCGAAAAGCTTGAATAGCATTTATGTATTCTCCCAAGGCAGCGTAGCACAAACCCAGACCGTGCAACGCCCCAAAATGCACCGGGTTCAGTTTGAGGACGATTTGGCAGTCGTCGATCGACTTTTTATAATTTCCTTGGGTATAGTGAAGTACGGCGCGTCGGTTCCAAGCTTCAGCAAAATCCGGCGCTTCCGAAATCAGTTTCGTCAGCAAATCCAAAGCGTGGCGAACATCGCCTGCATCCAGCGAAACTTGCGATCGCCTGAGAATTTGCATCCCATAGTCACCCTTCTGGTTAAACCAAGTGCGCCAGAGTTCTGTAGTTGCCCGATCGCGCACGCTTTCGTCGGGCTTTTTCAAGTCTTCGAGCAGCGCCTTGACAGATAATTCGTCCATAGGTGCGAGGATTGTTAAAAAGGTTTTATCAATCAATTTTATAGCGCAAGCGGCAACTTTATTTATCCCACATCCCATGAAGATTTTGATGCTTTCCTCGACTTTTCCCTATCCGCCAAGCCGCGGAGGAACTCAGGTAAGGACTTTTAATTTATTACAATACTTGAGCCAGCGGCATGAGGTAATTCTCGGCACTGTACGATCGCCCGATGTCACCGACGCACAAATCGACGCATTGCGCCAGCAAGTTGCAGAATTAGCAGTTTTTCCCCATCCGCAGACACCCCGCCAACCCCCCCTTGCTAAGGGCGGGCTAAGACTCCACCAGGAGACTGAGGAAGGATTCTTACCTCCCCCCCTTAACCAGGGGGAGGACTTCTTACCTCCCCCCCTTAACCAGGGGGGGACTGAGGGGGGGTTCTCTGAAATAATAGGAAAATTCCACAGATTCGGTCGATTTTTGTCGTCCGGGACACCTCCAAACGTACTCTCAAGCTACTCCCAAGCAATGCAGAATTGGGCAGACGAATTGGTAACAGCAGGCAAATGCGATGCTGTCACCTGCGAACACAGCGTTAACGAGATTTACGTGCGTCCAGAATGGCGGCAAAAACTGCTGACAGTGGCAAACATTCACAGTTCCGTTTGGGGAACTTGCAGGGAAATGTTAGCAACCGGCACCTCCGAAAAACCCCTGCGCGATCGACTAAATTTACCGCTACTCGCCCGCTACGAAAAACGCTACTGTTCCAAATTCTCCCGCATTGTTGCGACAACATCCACAGACAGAGAGCAACTCCTAGAATTACTGTTGCCTCCGGTTAAAGTGCGAGGAAAACAAGATTTTTTTGTACCTCCCATTGATGTAATTCCTAACGGCGTGGATTTAACTCAATTTCCGTACCGGTCGATCGATCCGGGAGGACACACCTTAATTTTTGCAGGCGCCATGAACAATTTGCCCAATATTGACGCGGCGCGGTTTCTCAGTTTGCAAATACTGCCGCCTTTGCAGCAGCGCTATCCCGATGCTACCCTCACCTTAGTAGGGGCTTCGCCAGTCCCGGAAGTGCTCGCCTTGGGGAAACTTCCGGGAATTCAAGTAGTAGGTCGGGTGCAAAGGGTGGCAGAATATTTGCATCAAGCTGCTGTTTGTGTGGTGCCGATGCGGATTGGTTTTGGGATTAAAAATAAAACTTTGGAGGCGATGGCTGCGGGAACCCCCGTGGTTGCTAGCGATCGAGGTTTGGAGGGTTTAGCCGTCGATGGCGGCCCACAACCGAGAAGGGCCTTGCGGGCGAACAAAGTTCACGAGTATGTTGAGGCGATTACCAGTTTGTTTGAAAATCAGCAGCTAAGACAGGAGCTCTCTGTCAACGCTCGATCGCTCGTGGAAAGCCAATACACTTGGGATATCATAGGTCGGCAGTACGATCGGCTATTGCAATTTTAAACTCTAAATTCTAAAATCTAAATTCTAAAATGGCATGATGGAACACAAAATTAACCCCTCAAAAAATCGAGCCTTACCCCCAGAAAATCGAAAAGTTGCTCCTCCTGCGACAAGACGCCGTCGCCAAACCCGACGCCCCAAAAATCTTCAAGAGTCCCAGCGTCCAATACCTACTCCCCGAACTCGCGCCAGATATCCCTGGAAAAGACTGATAGCTAATTTGACAGCCCTCAGCATCTTGGGTGGCTGTGCAGCTTTAATGGGAGGCGGCGCTTGGCTGAGTTATCAGCTAATTGTCGATCCCAATGGCAACAGGTTGATCTCTCAGTTTGTGCCGGAATGGTCGCGCCTGCCTACAGGTAGCAGAGATTCGATCCAAACTCTCGATCAAATCAAAGCCAGCATCCGCAAATTGGGATTCGTAACCGGAGAACCCCTGCCGCTTCCCGTCGATCAATCCCGCGATAATTCTATTTCCGATTTGCTATTGCCGCTGATGGTAGAAAGAACTGTGAAGGCTTCTACTGTTTGCAAAAATCCTTGTCGTCAAATTGTCGAACTTCGGGTGTACAAGCGAGTACAGTTGCCCGATCGCAGTTCCGATAAAGAGCAGTATTTTCAGCTAGCAAGTTCTGTGAACGTAGAAGGGCCGGCGGAATCTTTTGTCATTACTTCTTTAGCTGACTCTATATCTGACAATCAAGCCTCGAATCAGTCCCTACCCCTAACAGAACTGCGCCGCTTTGACGGAAAGCCCCCCGCCTCTGGCATTTGGTTTAATGTCAGCGGTCAACTAAAGCGGGGCGACAGTAAAATTCCCTACGGACAAGTCGTCCGCTACAACCCCAGCCAAAATCATTTAATGCCGCTGTTGGAGTGGGCGAGTGCGGCTGGACAACCGCCGAATTGGCAGCAAATTGTTAAGGGGGAAAACCCGCAATTGGCGATCGACCAAACAGTTGGTTTAGAGCCGCAATTTACCCTTTATCAAATTGGCCCGCGCAAATTTTTGCCGAACCCAGTTCAGTTAACGGCGATTTCTTTAGAAGAAATTGCTTTCAATGACGAGACTTACAAAAATGGGCTGCGACTGGCGAAAAGCGGGCTGTGGTCTCCAGCATTAAATGTTATGCGTGTGGCGAAGGGGAAAGCTGGCAAAAATTGGCCCGCAGTCGCGCAAGCTCAGCTAGAAACGATCGAATTTCACGCTAAAATTACTCGGGCTCAGGCGATCGCATCTTGGGCCAGTCCCGGTCAACAAGTTCTCGCAGAATTGATCGACGGCCGCTGGGCCGAAGCTTTGCAAGTATTTGAAGCCGATCCGAGCAACAGTAACGAAATAGCCACAACCCTCAAAAATGACAGCGGGCGCATCTGGAACCGCATAGACGCCGCCTTGAGAGTGAATGCCGCTGACGCCGATGTCAAGGCTTGGGGTGCCCTGATTATAGCTTCTCAAGACGGAACTCGTGAGGCGATGAATTGGCTCGACCAGCAATCAAATACTGACAGCGAAACAAGAAGTCGAATTCGGAATTTGGTCAACAAACTTCAGGAAGCAGTTTCTCAGGCTGAAAGTTTAGAAGCCCACAAAAGTCAAATTATGGGTTCTGCTACTTTAATTAACAGTGTCAATCCCGCTGAGTGGTTGGAACCCGAACCGAACAACGAGTTAAAGTTGGCGGGAGAACAAGTTTGGTATCAGGTGCAAGTAGCGAGTTTTTACGACGGTAGCCGCTGGGTTAATTCGCCCTTTTCTGATGTAGAAGTGCGCTCTTTTCCTGCTACTCAAGTTAAGTGGCTCTGGGGGCGGCTGGGATTACTGGCTGACCCCAAGATTAAGATTGAGGTAGCGATGGCTAACGGTCAACAAAGAGTTGCTGTGGGAACGGTGAAAGCAGTGCAGGTTCAAGACGGAAGTCTGCGCTTGCTGGCGGCGGTTGACAAGCGATCGTAATCTGGCAGAAAGGATTCGGCAGATAAAACAGTCCCGGAGGCACTCTTGACACAAAGAAACCGGGGTTTTTTACCATTTCTGCCGATTGCAACAGAAGTATTTCCGTAAAAAAACCCGGTTTCCTTGCACCCGTGCGTCCAAAACTAGGAATAAGGAAAATGCTTTCTTCTCCCCCTCCCGCAACTCCGAAAGAGGCGCAATCTCACAACTCCTCCCCTCCCCACTTATCGCTCTTGGACAACAATGCAGACAAAAATTTTGTTAATTTAATTAACACAAGTTGCACACAAAAAACCCAGAGAACTCAAATCGCGCCCTTTTTAGAGAGTGCTGCAATCATCTGGCGTTTCACTGCTTTAGCCCAAAGTTCAAACTCCAAACTGTTGATATTCTGAATTTTCACTTCCTCAACAGGCTGAGTTGGGGCTTCTTTCTGTGCTGTAGTCTCCATTGTTTTTTCCCTCGTCACAAAATGTTAGTAGTCGATCGCAAACGGTTAGCATCATACATCTATTTTAATAACTAATTCTTGCAATTAATCAAACTAAAGGCAGAGAATTTAACCATCAAATGCAGTAAATACATCTAGATTATGCAATTTACGAATTTAATGTAAGAAAACCCTACAACCCTTGTTATATATAGGCTTTTCTTGACATTAAAATTTTACAATTTACATTGTATGGCACTATCAAACCAATGCTTATGTTAGTAAACTAATTTTTAAATGAATGTATTGGCATATACAGCAGAAAATAATTTTATTGAATTCACATAGTGCCGTAAAGCCGATCGCCCGCATCTCCGAGTCCGGGTACAATATAGCCGTGCTCGTCCAAACACTCATCAACTGCCGCCGTATAAATCTGCACGTCAGGGTGTTGTTCGTGAAAGTGCCCCACTCCCTCCGGTGCCGCCAGCAAGCACAAAAACTTAATAGACTTCGGATTAACTTCTTTCAGCCTATCCACGGCCGCCACTGCTGAATTACCAGTAGCCAGCATCGGATCGACAATTAAAACATCTCGCTGTTCGATATCCTGGGGAACTTTGAAATAATATTCGATCGCCATCCGAGTTGTCGGATCCCGGTACAAACCAATATGTCCTACCCTCGCAGACGGAATCAGTTCTAAAATACTCTCTAACAGTCCCTGACCTGCGCGCATAATCGAAATAATAACAATTTTCTTTTCTGCAGCCAGCACCGGTGCATTCATTTTGGCGATCGGTGTTTCTATTAGTTCGTATTTTAGCGGCAAATCTCGCGTCACTTCATAGGCTAGCAACATTCCAATCTCTTTCAGCAGTTGGCGAAATTTCGCCGTACTCGTTTGAGTTTGCCGCATGAGAGTTAACTTGTGCTGTATCAAAGGATGGTCAATGACAGTAACTTTAGCACTCATTTTTTTGAATAATTAATTTGCTTTGCTTATCACGTCAAATATCGCACTTGCCACTAAGCAGCTTGTTGGGAGTGTAGTGTGAGGTATAGTTTTCAGGTTGGAATTTGGAATTTTAAGTTTTAAGTTGGAAGAGGAGATAATTTTCCTTCTTCCCTCTTCCTTCTTCCCTCTTCCTTCTTCCTTCTTCCTTCTATCCTTTACATCCGTTACATCCGTTACATCCGTTACATCCGTTACATCCGTTACACAATCCGTTGCCGAACTTCCCTCTTCCTTCTTCCTTCTATCCGTTACATCCGTTACACAATCCGTTGCCGAACTTCCCTCTTCCTTCTATCCGTTACATCCGTTACACAATCCGTTGCCGAACTTCCCTCTTCCTTCTATCCGTTACATCCGTTACATCCGTTACACAATCCGTTGCCGAACTTCCCTCTTCCTTCTATCCGTTACATCCGTTACATCCGTTACACAATCCGTTGCCGAACTTCCTTCTATCCGTTACATCCGTTACATCCGTTACAGAATCCGTTGCCGAACTTCCTTCTTCCCCCTAAAACACAGTGCCGTCACTTTCAATCTGAATTGGTGGCACTCCACCAGCCCTCAATTCGCCCGCAATTTTCCGCCCCGCCGCCCAAGTTCCTCCCTGCAAAATCTTCACCAGCGGCAAGTCTGTCGCACTCAAATGCAGCTTTTCTCGAATAGCTGCGGCAATTTTATCTAAAAGATTCACAGTCAGCGATCGCCATTCTACTATAACTTCCGAACCCGGCAAGTAACTCTGTTCAAAAATAGCCGAATCTTTTGCCTGCAGCAGCCCGATATCCAAACACAAACCGCCGTTGCGGTACTCCGGCAATCCCGTTAACTCATCCAATCCAGTCACTTCTAAACCAAGTTCTTGCAGCGGTTCCAGCAGCGAATAAGTCAACCACTGCGAGAGTTTGTGAAACGGCACCAATTCATCTCCCAGATTTTCTCCTGTTAAAGCCGGATGCCGCCAAACATCGCCTAAATTAACACCACCAATTGCATATCTTCCCGGCCAAATTTCCCCAAAACCTGTTAAAACAGCGCTCAATACTTCAGAAGCATTCACAGTTTTGCCTCCCGAAACCCGACTGTCGAACAAGTATGTTGCCAAATTGCCGGGACGCGGGTTTTCGCTGCCAAATAATAAGGGATGCTGGCAAATCGCCTTTCCCAAACGCTGCAATAATTCTAATCTGCCTGTTAAACCAACTAGCGGATTGTCTCCACTTACCTGAAATCCTGCAGCTAAGGTTTCTAGTTTTAATTGAGAAAGTCCGCGAGAATCAGCTTGCCAAGGAAAATCGGGATTGCTGGAAAAAACACCTTGACAAAACATCCGCAAGCTGGCTATTGCTAACCCTTCAGAACGGCGGTAAATCAGCCCAGTTTCTGGTTCGCAATACTGCCAATCTGCACCAGCACCGGCATCGAGCAAAACGCTGACAATTGCTAAATCAAATTTGATCTTAGCTTGCTCTATGAGTGCAAATTCTGCTAAAGCTGCATCCAATTCGGCGAGTCGCGACAAGTTGCCGGCTTCAAAATGTCGCCAGCGACTGTGAAAGGGAATGTTAAAATCGGGATACTGTTGGCGCGTTGTGTCAATTACATAATTTGCTGCGTTGTCGAGTTGGGATAAATCGACGCGGAAGTAGCGGAGTTTGTCCATGCTGGCTAAATCAAAAAGCCGATCGCACTTTTGGCGAATAGCAGCCGGCGTTCTCAGATATTCTACAGTCTCAAGTTCAATATTTTTCAACTTCATATAACCAAACATCGGTAAACATCGTTTTCTTGAAAAAAGTCAAACTGACTGTAATCTAAAAGATTATCTAAAATCACATTTTTATCTAGTTTGATCAGCTTATATTCCCACTTCGAGCCGCTGACTTCGCGTTTTATTTGATCGGAAACTATCACCGAGTTTTTTTCTGTCCTCGGAGATACTATTTTACTTAAATCTTCCAGTCGGTCGGCTATGTTAATATCTTTTCCGTAAGTGCAAGACCTAAATATATATAAATTTCCCTTAGCAACTCCCACCGACAAGCCACAAGGTATTTGATTGGCATCAATAAAAAGTTTCCAATTCTCGCACAGACTTTCCATTGCCGCTAAGGCTGAGTGAGCTTCCGGGAAAGTCAACAAATGCGAATCCCCAACAATACTCCGAATTGTGCCGCCGTATTCTTCACAAATTGTTTTTTCAAAAGTATCAAAGTTGGTGAGCAAATATTCAACATCTTTGATAGAATTAGATTCTTGATAAGCAATAAAACCTCTCAAATCTGCTTTAATTATTGCTTGATTCTTGATGATTCGCGTTTTGTAACTTTGGTCAACTTTGTATACTTTTTCAGGTTCGCTCATCCCTTTCAAAGAAAACTCGTTGACAAAAGACGTTTGCACTTCTGCTTTGTTGAGCGCCAACCATGCTGCTTGGGACAAATATATTTCATCCGGCGGAGTGACTGATTCTATGCGCGCTGTTAAATTCACCGTATCGCCAAAGATATCTTTATCTTGATGCAAGACATCTCCTAAAGTAATCGAGACGCGAATAGCCAATCGTTCGTCGTTCGCCTTGCTAGATTGTTGCGTTCTCAATTCTTGCTGCATTTCTATGGCTGCTACCGCCGCTGCTGTGACGCTGGGAAAAATTATCCAAAATGAATCACCTTCCCCTTTGATCACGCTGCCTTCATTTCTGGCGCTAATATCTGAAATAAAAGTTTTATGCTCATTTAACAAACTACTTAAGTCCGACTGAGATAATTTTTTGACTCTGACGGTATATCCGCAAATATCTGTTTTTACGATCACAGTAGAACGCAAATTAGCCATAACCAACCCTGACTGATCAAAAACCAGCAATAAATTTCATTTAGCAAAGACGCGAGTGTTCGCGTCCCACCGGTCGCGTCTTTGCCCTCTTAATCTCCTAAATCGCGTCCGATCGCTTCTGCAAGAATTGTAGCATCTGGCACAGGGTCAGGCGTGTAGTAGCCGGCGGCTTTTTTGGCGACGATTTCGACTTGTGCGTCTGCGGGAATCCAATCTTCGGGAATGGGGATGCGATCGACCACCTGAATGCCAGAATTGATAATCGCATTGTATTTCATATCGCTCATAGAAACTAAACTGTCAATTCGAGAGATCCCCAACCAGTGCAGCACGTCGGGCATTAGTTCTTGAAACCGCATATCTTGAACTCCCGCAACGCATTCAGTGCGCGTAAAATAGGCATCAGCTCGATCGCCGCCTTCCTGCCGTTTTCTGGCATTGTACACCAAAAACTTAGTCACTTCCCCCAAAGCTCTCCCTTCCTTGCGGAAGTAAACTATTACCCCAGAACCGCCTGATTGTGCCGTTTGGATGCAAATTTCCATCCCGTGTACCAAATAAGGGCGACAAGTGCAGATATCGGAACTGAAGACATCAGAACCGTTGCATTCATCGTGTACCCGTACCGCCAACTGCTTATCCGGGTCAGAAATATTCGCGACATCGCCAATAATATAAACCGTAGTTCCGCCAATAGGTGGCAAGAAAACGTGTAAGTCCGGCCGCGTCACTAAATCCGAGAACATTCCGCCTGTTTCCTCGAACAGGACACGGCGGAGAACGCTTTCTTGGGCGCCAATCCGCCTAGCAATTCCCGGCAAATACCACACCGGATCGATCGCAATTTTAGTTACTGCTAAATTGCCACCTGCTTTGACTATTTTGCCATCAATTTGCACTCGCCCCTTGGCAATAGCATCTTGCAATTCCGGCATATTAATGTGAGCTTTAGTGACAGCAATTGTCGGTCGAATATCGTATCCTTGCTGGAGAAATGAAGTATAAACTTCGCTGACCAAACCCCCAAAGGGATCGAGAGAAACAATCAAATTGCGATCGCCCCAACTCGGGTGCGGCCCGATGTGTGCGGCCGGAGAGGTGTTGGTAAAATCTGGGCGGTGATCGGCTTGGAGTGCCCCGGAAGCCACTGCTAGCGCGCGATAAACAGAGTAAGAACCCGAATGAGTGCCGATCGCATTCCGGTGAGAAGATTTGGTAAGGCTACCAATCACAGGCCCCCGTTTCAGCGGATCGATTTCTCCCCAGTGGATGGGATGAGGTTTTGTGCCGGATCTGTCGGGATGGGATGTTAAAACTATATGCTTTGGTTTTGACACAGTTGTTTTTGGCTCTTGCTATGGATGCTGCTGTTAGTTGAAAGTTAAATTGCTCTTGGAAGCAGTGATTTATGATAGCAACAGGATTCAGGCTCTGGAAGTATCCGGCATAGCCAAACTCGTGACGCTGATTTTCGCACAGTCCTGAAAATATAAATTTTTTGCATAAGTGCTTCAGTGCTTCGGGCTGGAGTACCAACAGCAAAGCTACCTATTTAATCCAAGTTTCTCTAGCATTTATATTTTCTTTATACATGATATTTGTTTAACTCATCACAGAGGACGTAGAGAATCTAGAAAAGAGAGAAAGAGGAAAAGAGAGATATTCACAATTCCTGCAATGGTTGTTATAGTTACAACTGGTAGCCAGTAATTATCAACAAAATACTAACTCACAAAATTAATGTTGCCAAGTACATCTAATTATTTGCTCAAAAATGGTCGCGTACCCGCGTCTCTTCTAGAGATGAAATCGATCGCCCCGTCAGCTTCTACTGTGGCGACAACGGGGAGTGAGAACAATTTCTGTTTGGTGGATTTGGAAATTGCAGCAGCAGGGACGATCGCCCAAATCATCCCAGCAGGTACAAAACCTGTATCCTCCTCTGAAGATATCCCAGTTGTAGATTTGCAGGGCGGCTTAATCTGGCCTTGTTTTGTAGATATGCACACCCATTTAGACAAAGGCCACATCTGGGAACGATCGCCCAATCCCGATGGAACTTTTGCCAGCGCGATCGAAGCGGTAGGCGCTGATGCCCAAAAAAACTGGAATGCAGAGGATGTTTACCGGCGGATGGAATTTGGACTAAAGTGCAGCTACGCCCACGGAACCAAGGCCATCCGCACTCACATCGACAGCGCGGGCGAACAGGGAACCGTTAGTTTGGGAGTATTTGAAGCGCTGCAAGCCGAATGGGGCGATCGACTGATCTTGCAAGCAGCTTCCTTGGTTTCCCTCGACTATTACCTGACACCCGCAGGCGAAAAACTAGCCGATCGCATTGCTGAAATTGGCGGCATTCTCGGCGGAGTCGCCTACATGAATCCCGATTTAGACAAACAACTCGATCGAGTTTTTGCCTTAGCCAAAGAACGAAATTTAAACCTCGACTTCCACACCGACGAAAACGACGATCCAGATTCAGTCACACTGCGAGAAGCCGCAAAAACCGCCATCCGTCATAATTTTGCAGGTCAAATCATCTGCGGACACTGCTGTAGTTTAGCCGTACAACCCTCAGATTTAGTAACAGAAACTCTGGAATTAGTCAAGGAAGCAAATATTGGCATTGTCAGCTTGCCGATGTGCAACCTTTACCTGCAAGACCGAGAATCTCAGCATACACCGCGCTGGCGGGGAGTGACACTGCTGCACGAACTCAAAGCAGCAGGAATTCCAGTTGCAGTTGCTAGCGACAATTGTCGCGATCCGTTTTACGGATTTGGCGATCACGATGTTTTAGAAGTCTTTAATATGGCAGTCCGCATTGCCCATTTAGATAGGCCTTGGGAAGATTGGCCGCGCACAGTCACAAAAACACCAGCAGATTTAATGGGATTGCCGAATCTAGGAAAAATTGCCGTTGGTTTACCAGCAGATTTGATTTTGTTTAAGGCGCGAAAATTCAGCGAACTGTTATCGAGGTCACAGCGCGATCGCACAGTTTTGCGGCAGGGTAAAGTAATTGATACAACCTTGCCCGATTACCGGGAACTAGACGACTTGTTGTAAATTAGATAAAATGCAGAATCCGCACTCAACTTCTCTTCTCTTCCCTTCTTTTCTCTTCCTTCGTGTCCTTCGCGTCTTCGCGGTTCGTCAAAAAAAATATATTTCACAACAAATCATTTAGGACTGCTATCTTGTCAATTTCCAAGGAATTTGATATAAATATAAAACTGATTTGAGCGAGGATATTTTAAGTGAAAGCAGTTATTTTATTATCAGGAGGGCTGGATTCCTCAACAGTTTTGTATCAAGCCAAAGCCGACGGCTGCGAGTGTTACGCTATTTCCTTTGACTACAAGCAAAGGCATCGGCGGGAGTTGGAATCAGCAAGGGCGATCGCACTTTCGGCAGGTGTTAAGGCACATCAGATAGTAAACTTTGACTTAACACTGTGGGGCGGTTCCGCTTTGACGGATAATCAGATGGAATTGCCGATCGATCGCACTCTGGGAGAAATGTCCCAAAACATCCCCACTACCTACGTTCCTGCTAGAAATACGATCTTTCTCAGCTTTGCCCTCGCCTACGCAGAAACTCTAGAAGCCGATCGCATATACATCGGTGTCAACGCTTTAGATTATTCTGGATATCCCGACTGCCGCCTCGATTACATCCAAGCCATGCAGGAAGTATTTCGGTTAGGAACAAAGCAGGGCAGAGAAGGAAATGCTATTAATATTATAACACCTTTGATCGAACTTAAAAAAACCGAAATTATTCAATTAGGCAACAAATTAGGAGTACCTTGGGAGCAAACTTGGTCTTGTTATGCAGGCGGGGAAAATGCCTGCGGCGTTTGCGATTCTTGTCGGCTGCGGCTGGCAGCTTTTGAAGAATTGGGATTAAAAGATCCGGTGCCTTACGCTTAAACATGACTTACGCACGGGTAGTCAGAAACCGGGTTTTTTCGAGTCTCTTCGCTTCGCCCGCCGAAACGGTAAAAAACCCGGTTTCTAAGCATCGCACTGCGTCCAAGACTGTTAGTTTTGAATCCGACTGCTTATTTAGCTTTCGGCTCATCCTCAACTTCCGGTTGAACCTGGTCTTCCTGGTTAAACTTAATTTCATTTTGCAGCGAATTCAATGGGACTAAAAGCATATCAGCTATTTGCGATTGTCCTCTCGCCCTGTAGATATCTATAGCTTGCTGAAAATCTTCTACTGCACCCTGTAGGTTTCCTAATAAAGTTTGAGCATCAGCGCGAACAATATGCGCTTCTGCAAAGCCAGGATTGAGATTAATTGCTTGACTTAAAGCTTCAACTGCTTCCTTGTACAACCTTCTGCGACCGAGGTCGAACCCTTGTTGATAAAGTTCTTGAGCTTTCATTGCAATAATGATAGAATAAAAAATCAAAATTACAGCACTTTTGCTGCAGAAAGTAGGTACGCTCAAAATCGGGACACTCCAACAGCCCAATGGTGTCAACTTAAGCTTTTTGTCCACCAGTCCTCCCGCCCACCCGTTAGTCCGCCAGGGAATGAATTCCCTGTCTAATAGCTAAAGTCCTCTGAAGAGGACTAATGAGTTTTTTAGTCCTCTTCAGAGGACTTTAGCTTTGAGGCAGGGGTTTCAACCCCTGTCGGACTATCGGTTGTACTAAGTCCCTACTACTCATTCATAGCTTACTTAATGGTGAAAATTATGTCTATTGAAGAGCGCCGAGGTATTGAATCTATTGACGTAAACCAAAATCTACTTCTCGTTCGCGCTCCTATTGAGTCAGTAGCGCAAAAGCTCAGTAGGGCGAGACGTGCGGATGTTTGGGAACGGGATATATACGATCGCGAAATCGAAATGACCGCCGAAAGCTATATTATTTTTCAATTCCGAGGACACCCGTGGACGATCGTTGAAAAACTGACTTATAGGCCAGGTAGCCTTGTATTTGGAGAAGGAGATGCTATCACCCTTTCTAACTTCCTATCCACTCGCGCCATCTACTACAAATGCAGCGACACTTGCGGTTATATTGGTTATAACTGCTACGACGGAGGTGCATTTGCAGAGATGCTGTACTTTGAGGAAGAAATAAGTTTTCTATTCGTATCAGATTTTCGCGAGCTTAAAGCTGAGGATATTGACAGTGCTTTTAGATTTACTGATGCTTTTATGCGGGAGCAAGATATATATATTCCCAACGCACATTACGAAAATGTGAAGGTGGGCGATCGCGTTAATTTGCGCCCCAAAGGCCCGACGTTAGATGACTTAGTACGCAGCGACTTCGAGCGAGTAGATTATATAGGTATTAGCTAAAAGATGCTTAACTAGAAAATTTTCCCACACTACTCAACCCGCTATTTTTTCGCCCTTTCCCCACAACTTCCTCATCCGCTGCTGCAACTTCACCCAAAGCTCGATCGCCCGCCGCCCCTTCCAACAACTGAATTTGAATTTCATCCAACCGCGGCCCGGACACAGAAACAACAGTCAGTTCCACATTTTCGCCGCGCCAAACTTCCCCCACAGCCGGCATTTTTTGCAACTGATAGCTCAAAAAACCTCCGATTGTCTGATATTCGTCCGTTACTGGCAAATCCAAATTCAATATTTGATTCACATCATCTAAATTTAACTGCGCTTGCACTAAATAAGTGCGATCGTCCAATACTTGCAAAGCAATTTCTTTACTGTCGGGTGACTCGTAGCTGCGGCCGATAATTTCTGCAATCAAATCCCTCAGCGTCACTAACCCGGAAATGCCACCAAATTCATCGACTACGATCGCAATTTCTTCCGACGAACTCTGCATCAAAGGCAGCAGTTCCCCCAGCAGCATCATCTCCGGCACAAACCTCACCGAACCCATCCAAGTTACAATTGGCGTGTCGGGAGATAGCAAACCTTCAGCTAGGGGTTTTGCCAGTTGTTTGAAGCCAATAATGCCGATAATGTCGTCTAAAGAATCTCCCGTCACGGGATAGCGGGAATGGTGAGAAATCGCCATTTCGTCGAGCAAAGTTTGAAAGGTTGCCGTCTTGGGAAGTGCGACAATGCTAGGTCTCGGCACCATTACTTCTTCTACCCAAACTTCGCCAAATTCAAACACGTTGTTGAGCAATTCTCGCTTTTCTGCTTCCAAGCCGCTGGATTCGCTGGAAGTAGCTATAATTAATTGCAGTTCTTCGGGAGTAACTGGGCGATGCCTTAGATCGTATTCGATGCCCGCAAACCGCAAGAGCGATCGAGTAGATTGATTGAGAAACGACACAAAGGGCTTGAAAACACGGGCAATCAATAAACTCGGAGGCCCTAAAGTTCTGGCTAGCTGTTCGGAATACAGTAAGGCTACAGATTTGGGAAAGAGTTCGCCCAGTACGATTTGCAGGTAAGCTAGCAACAAAAAAGTTACTATTGGTATGCTAAAAGAATGGGCGATCGCCGACTTGATGTAAATTGGCAGCGGCAAATAGCCGATCGACATTCGGACTAGCACGGCGATCGTACTTTCTCCAATCCAGCCGAGAGCTAAACTAGAAAGAGTGATTCCCAACTGCATTGTTGAGAGCAATCGCTCAATACTTTGCTGCAAAGATTGCACAGTTAAAGCTGCAACGTCGCCAGCTTCCACTAACTGATTGATGCGCGATCGGCGTACCGTCACCATCGAAAACTCAGCCGCCACAAAAAAAGCATTAATCGCAATCAGCAACAGCACTGACAGCAACCGCGACAGCACCTCTGTCGAACTCATCGCGGGTAAATCAGATATCTCCTGCACTCTCGCCCCTAAAAGTGACACAATGCTCCCTAAAAAAACTTTCTCGATCAAACCTGAGAATCCGTCTGCAGGTTTGGTCTTCTTTTATTTTACTTCGCCACTGGAATGCCAGATATTTGCAACTGAAGTTTTTGACCTGGATAATCTGTCAGCGTCAGTGAAACTTCTTTAGCATTTTCCAGCAAAGCTGTGGGAATACTCACCGTACCGTAAAACACCTGCCCGTTGGGGGGGAGTTCCGACGGTAAATCCTCGGCAGTCGCGCTCAGGGCCCGGCCGCGATCGTCAGTGACGTTCAAGAAACTGTAGAGAAACCTCACAGCTTGCGATCCTTCATTTTTCATGCTCACGTCTAGCAGCATGGAATTGTTGCGCTGACTGGCCGCGCTCACTTCCAGGGTTATTCCTCCGTCTCGACTGTTCAGGGGAAACTTGGCCCTGGCATTTTGTGCAGCGGGTTTTTTGGCTGCGGCTGGTTTAGAGCTTGCCTTCTCTGTTTTAGTATTTGCCCCGGCCGTTTTTTCTGGATCGCGACCTTCTACCCGTGCTTTGACGGTTGTGAGAATGTCTTTTTCTTTCAAAATGCTCACTTGGTCTTTGCTAGCCGTCGTTCCAGGCTTGCCGCTGCCCGCATTGTTGCTGGGACGAACATCGGGTTGAGTCGTTCCTTGCAAGGCTTCGCGACCTATAGTAAATCCCCAAACAGAACTCGTCACGCCTGCTCCAAACATCAGAGCCAGCAGAATTAGAGTCAGCACTACCGTCGAATTCACTGCCATTGCCTATAAGAAGTTTATGCCGAGTCCTAGAAACTGCTTTGTCCGGTCGATCGGCTTGCCTAACATTGGCTAACAGGCGATCGGGACTCAGCAGATCTAAAGATTTTGATTTTTGTTCTCTAGTTCTAGCACGGACTGAGAAATTATGTTATAATTCATTTTGAGTTAGATCGAAGAAATCGATTTAACGGCAGTTGGCCGAGCGGTTTAGGCAGCGAACTCATAATTCGCCCCAGGCAGGTTCAACTCCTGCACTGCCGATTTAAAATCAATCACGACGCTCCCCCCGTGAACCCAAAACCGGGTTTCTTCCCTCGACGCATGGGAGGCGAGAAACCGGGTTTCTCCGAATTTTTACGTTGAGTAACGATAAATATACGTAGAAACCCGGTTTCTGAGGTCGCAAGTGCGATCGCGGCAAACTAGACATTCGATTGATCGACTCCTTGCAGAGATATCTTGGCTCCGCGCGCGTCCATCGCACTTGCGACCTCAGAAAATTATGATTCCGATGCCAACGGAAACGATAAGTAGATCCACCTAATTAAACGAAAAATACGGATCGCGCTCAAGCTTGCTGTGTAAGTCTTCTTCCTTCTTCGTTCTTCGTTCTTCCTTCTTCCTTCTTCCTTCTTCCTTCTACTTATCAACCCTTAATTAACTCCACTCCGTCGCGCCCGTCGATCTCTTGAACGTAAACCTTAACTTGTTCTTCCTTTGCAGTCGGCAACTTTTTACCCGTAAAATCCGGCTGAATCGGGACTTCTCGGTGGCCGCGATCGACTAATACCGCCAACCAAATTTTCTCCGGCCGCCCGTAATCATTTACCGCATTCAAAGCCGCTCGACTCGTTCTGCCTTTATATATAACGTCATCTACCAACACCACAGTTTTGCCCGTCAAATCGAAAGGAATTTCTGTTTTAGCCGGTGTCCGCATCGCAACTCGATCCAAGTCATCTCGGTAAAAGGTAATATCCAAAGCGCCCACGGGTACTTTGACTTGTTCGAGAACTTCAATTTGATCGGCCAAAATTTGAGCTAAAGGCACTCCTCTACTATGAATGCCCAACAGCACTAACTCCGAGGGATTCCCTGATTTTTCGACAATCTGGGAAGCGACGCGGGTGAGAGTGCGCCTCACTTCATCAGGGGATAAAATTTCGATAATTTTAGTCATGGGTTGCTGCGAGCTAATTGTTGGCTGTTGGCATATCGAACAATTTGAGATTTGAGATTTGAGATTTGAGATTGACGTGACAGATGAATCTGGGGGTTTGAACAAAGGTCAAAACTTTTTTTGCTGCTGTCGGTGGGGGATCTCTGTCTTCTGCACGACTTACCCAGAACGGAGGAAAAGCAGATGCTGCGATTGCTTGCAAGCGGGCGAACAATCACAGAAATAAGTTATTTATGCCTCCTGGACTGTTCTAGTGAGGTCATAAGTTAGTGGCTCAAACCTAATAAGGTATAAAAAAGCAATGATAGTCCCAACCAAATCAGAAAGCAATACCGAGTTAATTGCAATGCTTGGCAAATTAGCGGCGCTGTGATAGGGTGAACCGGCTCGCCTAACAGCGGTTTGTGTTTGATAACTCCACGATAGGAATTGGTACCTCCTAGTTGCACTCCCAAGATGGCCGCGTAAACGCACTCGCTCCAACCGGAATTGGGACTGGCATCTTTAACAGCATCTCTCTGACAAATCTGCCAAATGTAAATCGGTTTGCCAGATATAACGGCTAAAGTAATCACTGTTAGCCGGCAAGGAATCCACGTCAGCACGTCTTCTAGTTTGGCGCTAAACCATCCTAAATCAGTGTATGGCGCTTCTTTGTAGCCGATCGTAGAATCTAATGTGCTGGCTGCTTTGTAAGCGATCGCCAAGGAGACTATAGCACTCGCCCACATCGAGTTAGGATCGATCGGCGAACCGGTAACACTTAATAATAGATGCGGCAGAGCGAACCCAAGTAAGGCATAAAATAGCGGTGCTGTCACACCATCGACTGCATTCTCTGTTACAGTTTCTAACAATGCTCGCAGAATTTCTGGCTCGGATAAGTTTTCGGTATCCCGGCCGACGTAAAGGCTCAACCTTTCTCGCGCCTTGACTAAATCTCCAACATTTAAAGGTGCTAGCACGTCCTCTGCAGCCGCCCTCAAACTGCGACCTGCAAAACAGCTTGCCAGCAAAATGGTCTGTATGGCAATACCTAAAAGAGGATGCACCCAACTAGCAGCTTGGACGATCGACCAACTGACAGTATAACTGCCTACAATCAGCCCGATCGCTAGTATTGTACCAGCACATCGTAGCAGCAGTTTGTGCCGGTCGCCAGCGGGACGATCCGCTGCTTCAGGCATTTTGCCTGCGGGATTATTCCATATATTAAAGACAAGTCGAGTATAGCGGTCGATCGCCCAACCCATCGCCTGCACGGGATGTGGCCAACCCCAAGGATCGCCGATCGAATAATCCAACACCGCAGCTAAAATCAAAACAGGAAATTCATGCGGCATCATTATATATTTTGTCAAACTTGATAGTCCATCAATCGATTTTAGATTTTAGATTTTAGATTTTAGATTAAAGAATTGAAGAAAGCGACCCCACCGAGCAATCCGGGGGCTGGCGATGGGGAGCGAGGAGCTTTTTTCTCGCTTCACGGATGAATCCGGGGACACCGAAGCATCTTCCTTGATTGTCAGAGCAGGAGCGATCGCAATGGTAGCGCAGGTTTTAACTGCTGCTACCTTTGGCGACTTTAATTTTTTAGCAGCAATTTTAACTGCTGAGATTACTTTCGTCGCGGAGCAAGTGTACGTTCTCCTCCCAATTAACACCGTCAAAGGGTAGAATTTCAAAGTGTTTGATGGCATCGCCGTCAAGACAGCGGACGTTGACATCGAATTGATCGGGATGCGATCGGGGGCGATAGAACGAGTGAATGCCGCAAATTCCGCAGAAAGTATGTTGAGCAGTTCCTGTATTAAATGTATAGGTGGTCAAAACATCTTGGCCACTGAGCAAGGTAAAACGTTCCGGCGGCACAATGAGGTGCAAAAATCCCTTCTTTTTGCAGATAGAGCAGTTGCAATCTGATGCTTCGTGTTTGTCAACGGCGACACGGAAGCGGACAGCTCCGCAGTGACAGCCGCCAAAGTAAGTAACAAGTGTTGCGTCCATGTGTGATTGCTGGCGATCGAATGAATGAACTTACCATTTAAATGATAAAGCTAGTTTCTTCCCCAAGAGCCGCTTGCCAACTGCGGACATCATAGTATAAGTCTTCGAGGGAAATACTGTACAGCGCTTCGGCAAGTTTTTTGTGCAATCGGTTCCACAAACTGAATGTTACCCAGTCCTCTGCTTGCGTCGCGTCGGGAAAATGTCGAGGTAAAGGTTCAATAGTTTCACCTACAGCCTCTAAGATTTGTCCTAAAGAGATTTGAGCGGGCATGCGGGCTAATTGATATCCTCCTTGGGAACCCCGAACAGATTGGACTAAACCGGCTCGTCGCATTTCAATCAGCAATTTTTCTAGATACGGAGCAGGTAACTCCTGTCGCTTCGCTATCGATTTCACCGATGTCGGGCCATAGCGAGGTTGCAAACTTAGATCCAGTAATGCTTTGACACTGTAGTGGCCGCGTGTGGTTAACTTCATGGGATTTTAAGAGCGGGGCAAATATTCAGCTAGCTGATAGCTGATAGCTTATGCTACCGAGTTTAGAGATTGCTCGCACCGGCTGCAGCTACTCCTCAAGAAAGACTGCAGGTTGTTAAAAATATTTAGATAATAGTGGTTAACAATTGAGCCGATCGGTGTAATATGGTTTTACGACCAGCTATAAAGCTAAAGTTTCTTGGTCAAACCAAAAACCAACCGAGAAAAAATCCGTACACCAGTTGAATATTTCAGGACTCAGTAAATGGCTAAAAAGAAAAATATCGAACCCCTTGAAGGCGAAGATCTGATCAAAAAGGTCAAAGACCTAGAGAACCTTACCAAGGAAGAAAAAGCTAGAGCCTGTGGCTACTACACCGTTACCAAGAACGGCGTAGAACGGGTCAACATGATGAAATTCCTGAATGCGCTGATTGATGCAGAAGGCATTCAGCTAGACGGGAAGCAAAACGGCAATGGACGCGGCGGACGCTCTGCCAGCTATCGGATTAGCGTTCAATCTAACGGCAACTTACTGATTGGAGCTGCCTACACCAAACAGATGGAACTCCAGCCAGGAGATGAATTTGAAATCTCTCTGGGACGCAAGCACATTCACCTGCGCCAAATTGATCGAGAAGAAGAAGAATCCTAGGCTTTTACGACTTGCTTTGACTTTTTGCTTGAACAGGTTGGTTTGACTTCAAGCATTGACTGCAAGCAGAGAATTGGCTCTGAAATCTTTCTGTGAGCCTAAAACACTATGGCTTCTATAGATGGCAATGGCTGGACAAAAGCCACTGCCACTACTTTATATTTTCCGAGAATACCTATTCTCGCCCCTCGCTATATCCGTGTGGACAAGCGGGGGATTTTCCGCGTAGCTGTTAAAGAGAAGTTCTGCCGCTGATTGTGTACGGGATTTAACGGATGTAATTGATGTAATGGATGGATGTTCTGCCACCAATTGTGTACGGGATTTAACGGATGTAATTGATGAACCTAAGAGGTTTGAAGGAAGAATTAGGTTTGGTTGAGCTAGGAAACCCACCAAAGCAAGAAAATGGCACAGGTATTCTCAGCTAACAGTGCGTCAAACGAGTTGAAAAAAAGAATCCAACTGTAGCGCAGCTCGAAAGCACGAGCTCGATCATTCATTCCCAATTATTTAACCTAAAATCTAAAATCTAAAATTTTATGTGTCTGTGTGGGAGGTGTTTTGAGGGCAAGGAAACACCTCGATCGCCCCTCAGTGAAATTACAGGCTGGAACAGTTAAAGTGTTAGGGAGCAATTAGTCATCAGCCTATGCCGTTGCCCCGATTTGCGAGTAAAACTTCTCAACACCAAACAAAAATCTCCCTGCGTCGCCTTCTAGTGGCCTCTTTTGTGCTGCAAATCGTCGCAGCAGTGGGGATTGTCGGGTATCTGTCATTTCGCAACGGAGACAAAGCAGTCGAAGAGCTCGCCGAGAAATTGCTGGCGGAGACGGGGAAGAGAGTTGAAGAAAAGCTGATTTCTTTTCTCGAACATACCCAGTGGGTAAATCAACTTAACGCTGAAGCGATCGAGCGCGGTGAATTAAACTTACAGTTAGAAAAGCCACAGCCTCGGGGAGAAAAGTTCCTCTGGCAGCAAATGCGATCTTTTAAAAACATTCAATGGATATCCTTCGGTGCTGCAAAATCAGGAGAATATCTCGGCATTTGGCGCCACCCCACGCATAACAGCTTGCAAATTGTCGCGGCGAACAAGTCTAGCAACTTTCACAGCATTTACTACGCTACAGACGGCAACGGCACTCGCACCGCTAAATTAAAGACAGAACCCAGAACCTACGATGCCCGTCTCCGCCCCTGGTACAAGGAAGCTGTCGCAGCTAATAAACCGATTTGGACGAGCATTTATCCGGGTTTTACTCCTGGGACTGTTTTTATTGCTGCCAGCCAACCAATTCGCGATCGAAATGGTAAATTGCTGGGAGTTAGTGCCGTAGACTTTTCGCTCTCGGGGCTTGAGCAATATCTCCATCGCATCAAGCTTAGCAAAACGGGACAAATTTTCGCGATCGAACGATCGGGCTTGCTGGTTGCCAGTTCAAGTCAAGAATCAGCCTTTAGAAAGATGTCTGGGAAGCCGCAACTGCAGCGAGTGAATATTTTAGACAGCCAAACTCCTGTCATTCGCACTGCAGCTAAATATTTGTACGAAAACTTCGGGGGCTTTGGCGACATTAAGCAGCGGCAGCAACTGAAATTTAGCCGCGACGGGCAGGAATATTTTGTGGAAGTGCTGCCGTTTTCTGATGTTTACGGTTTGAACTGGCTGATTGCGATCGCAGTTCCCGAATCCGATTTCATGGGGGAAATTAACAGAAATACCCAGACTACAATTTTACTTTGTTGGGGGGCGCTGCTGCTATCGACAATTGCTGGAGTGCTGACAGCGAGGTGGGTAACGCTGCCGCTGCGGCGACTTAACGAAGCAGCTAAAGATATCGCCGCCAGAAAGTTCGATCGCGCTGTTAGTGTCAGTAGGCTTGAGGAAGTCGGCGAATTAGCCGAGTCTTTCAACGAGATGGCAGCTCAACTGAAACAGTCTTTTCAAGCTTTGGCAGAAAGTGAAGAAAAATTTGCCCAACTGGTAGAAAATTTGCCTGTTGGAGTCTCGGCGATGACTCCGGGAGGCGCAGTTATTTTCATGAATTCGGCGGGAGAGCAAATATTGGGCAGGGGAGAAATGCCCGATGCCACCGCACAAGAGCTAGCAGAAGCTTATCAAATTTATATAGCAGGCACTAATCAACTGTACCCGGTTGAGCAAATGCCGTTTGTGCGCGCGTTGAGTGGCTTGGAGGTGATTGTTGAAGATATGGAAATTCGCCGAGACGGGAAAAATATTCGTTTGCAAGTGCGAGCGCTGCCGGTGTTTGACGGTGCGGGGAATATCCTTTATGTTCTTACTGTTTTTAAAGATATTACAGCTCGCAAACACGCAGAGCAAATATTGGCTGACTACAACCGTACCCTAGAGATTGAAGTAGTCGATCGCACGATCGAGCTAGCCTCGATCAATGCCCGCTTGCAGCTCGAAATTGAGGAGCGCAAGCAAGCTGAAAAAATTATCCGTCAAGAGCGCGACTTTAACTTAAAGATTATCGAAAATTCTCCGATTTTTTTTGTGGCGATCGACTCTGCGGGTAAAATCCTGCTGGCGAATAACTGTATGCTGGAAGCTGTGGGCTATACTGCCGCAGAAGTTGCAGGCAAAGATTACTTAGCTACATTTGTACCCCCAAGCGATCGAGCCGGATTACATTCGATTTTTACGGGCGTAACAGCGCGGGAGCAAACGGTTAACGAACATCGCATTCTCACTTCGGACGATCGGACTTTGTTAGTCGAGTGGTACGGCACACCAGTGCTCGACGAAGGTGGCAGTCTGGATTTCTTGTTTGGATTTGGGATTGATATTGGCGATCGCAAACAAGCACAGTTAGCGTTGCAAAAAAGCGAAGCTCTCTTTCACAAATTAGCGAACACTGTTCCCGGAGAACTTTACATATTCGTGCAGCATCCCGACGGCTCAGTCAAGATGAAATATATCAGTCCTCTGTGCCGAGAAATTCAAGAATTAGAGCCGGAGGAAATCCAGAACAACTCTGCTTTATTCTACGAACAAATACACCCGGACGATCGCTCCAGTTACTTCGAGGCACTTGTCAAAAGTGCCACTGATCTAGAACCATTTTCCCACGAGTGGCGGATTGTGACAGCATCGGGAAAACTCAAATGGCTCCAAGGTTATTCTCGACCCGAATTGCGCGAGAATGGAGATATTGTCTGGCACGGCATAATCATTGATACGAGCGATCGCAAACAAGCAGAACAAGAACTCCAACAAGCCAAAGAAGCCGCAGAAGCTGCCAACAAAACTAAAAGCCTTTTTCTCGCCAACATGAGCCACGAATTGCGAACCCCCCTCAACGCCATTCTCGGCTTCGCTCAATTAATGGAACCAAGCGCTAATTTAACTTTGCCGGAAAAAGAAAATATCAAAATTATTCGCCGCAGCGGAGAGCACCTGCTTCAAGTGATCAATCAAGTCTTAGACTTATCTAAAATTGAAGCTGGGCGCATGAAACTCAACGCCAAACTTTGTGACTTGTACCGCTTGCTGGGGGACGTGCAAAATATGTTTCAGATTCCGGCGACAAATAAAGGATTGCAATTAATTATTGACTGCTCTCCCGATGTTCCCCAATACGTGCAAACTGATGATGTCAAGTTGCGACAAGTGCTGATTAATCTCTTAGATAATGCGGTTAAATTCACCCAGATTGGTTCAGTTTCAATCACAGTATGGCAAAATGAATCAGGAATAATTAATCCTACAAATAACGATTATTTAAATATTGAGGGACATCAAGAAATAGTTTTTATATGCTTTAAAATAGCCGATACAGGAGTTGGGATTCCCCCGGAAAACTTAGAAAGCATATTTGAATTATTGGTGCAAACTTCATCAGAAAAGAAAGTTCAAACAGGTACGGGTTTAGGATTAAACATCAGCCGCGAGTTCATAAGATTAATGGGGGGCGACATTACTGTCGAGAGCGAAGTGGGACACGGGACAGTCTTCAAGTTTGACATTCAAGTTGTTACCGCAGCGGGTGCTGGTGAAGCCCTCAATAAATATGTTGAAGTCAATGATTTATCGCAAAGTTCAAGTATGGTACAAGAAAAAATATCTCATAGTGCTTCAATATTTACGCTGGACTCCAAGCCGAAAGTTCCCCCAGAATGGACGAGCAATCTAAAACAGGCAGTCCGTGAGGCTGACTTCGACTTAATTGCCACAAGTATTGAGGAAATCGGCAGCGATAATGATGTTTTTGCGGAAGTTCTGATGAATCATTTATATAATTTTGATTATCAAAAAATACTCGATTTGATTGATGAAATTGAGCCGTAGGTTGCTGAGCTTTCTGGTGCGCCGAAACTCACCTTATCTATAAAGTAGCTGTTCTGCATAGATGCTCCCAGAACAGTTGTTTTAGCTGCTGGGACAATAGTCCTGAGATGGCATAAAATCCTCGCTCAGATTCTCAATACACTAGATAATTATCATGCTTGATTTGCTCCTAATAATATCATGTCCAGTCGATTCCCTCCGCTTCGCTTCGCCCGAAATCAGGTAGGGGCGGGTTTTACCAACAATATTTCCCAAAAACAGACAATCTCAAAAACCCGCCCCCACCCAACGGCAAATCTTCATATTAATTCATTCGGGATGTGATATCTTGTTAGAAAAATTGAGCGATCGCACTATCAAACCCTGACACAAAAACCAAAAATAAAGTGCAATATTAATTCCGCTCAACAGCTTCGGTATTCCCTCCAGCAAGCTCGAAACAATCTCGTTTTTTAAAGGCAGCGCTTCTGCAAAAAAGGCAACAAATAACAAACCAACGCCACTCAGCAGTAAAGCATAGGGAGTCGAGCGAATTTGTCTCCGAAAAGCTAATCCGTATGCAATTGCCAGCACGGCGTAAAATATGACAATTGTCACTTTCGGGAAACCCGCACGTCCAAGATGAACGTGGGTGCGAAAAACTTCATTGAACAGAAAGCAACCTGCAAACAGTGCCGAATATAGAATAAATCGATTTTCTGGGCGGTCTGGTTGAATAATTCTCAGCAATCCAAAGGTAAAAGCGCACACCATTACCGATAAATAAAATAACATTTGAAACGCTAAAAAAAAGAAACCTGCACCCGGATACGTGGCAGAGCAAGGAGGCAAAAATAACCCTTTTACCGAAGAGCCAAATAAACTCAGACACCCCGTCACTAGCCCAACTAGCACTAAAGTTAGACTGTTTAAAAACAACACAGTTCTGTAACTTGCCATAATTTAATACCAATTCTCCAAAATCATGCAACTGTTATGAGTTTTTGGTTTGTTTCCTGAAAGACTGTATGCACCCTACAGCTACTGTTGCATGATTTTTTAGAATTAGTATAAGATCGGGGTTTTCAATTGGCAACAGCGGTAAGGTGTGCACTGTACACCCTACATAATACCAAATCGGGTTGGGACACCCCGCCATATAATGCTAATTGCCACCACGGGCAAAAATTGCTTTAACTTATAATTCCTGAACCGAGATGATGCTGTTTTGGAGTCTATCGGGCGTTATACCTGGAACAAAACCTAGGAAATCTCCGGTATTCCTGAGTTTGATGAGAGTCCCTGAAAGCACTTGCGGTGGAGGATTTAACTCCGATGGCGTCATCAAGATTTTCACATCTTCTGCCACATCAAACTGTATAAAAATAGTTGTATTGGTCAACTCTTGCAAAACTACATCGTTAGGTGTCAAACCACTTGCTAATCCAATCCGATCGGAACCCAATCTGAAATAGTTAATCAGATCGGCTTGATTGATATCAGTAACTCCGGGTTCAGGTTGGAGAACGTATAAAGTTCTTCCCGTCCATTTAGGGAGATTTCCCCCGATGCTAGAAACTACACCTGATAAGAAGTCTCGACCCAAACCTCCAATCAGAGTGTCATTGCCGTAACCGCTGTAGAGAATGTCATTGCCTCTACCGCCCAATAAAATATCGTCGTCTCCGTTATCTATAATCCAATCTGCATCTTGACCCCCACTTAAATAGTTATTTCCCTCATTTCCTTGCAAAAAGTCTTTCCCTCTTCCTCCAAATAAAGAATCATCTCCCTCATCCCCTCTGAAACTATCTTCCCCGTCATTACCAAATACCAAATCATTAGCTAAAGATCCGCGAACTGTATCGTTACCTGCGAGCATCCAAATTCCTGAAGGGAAGTTAGTTACTTCTCCAAATTGGGAATTAACATCGTATAAATCAACTAATTCGGATTTGTCTTCGCCAATTAAGCGGGGTATTCCTGATGGATCTGTTCGTAAAGTCATAAGTTCGTTTCTCCTTGCGATGTCTCGATTTATTTTTCTACTCAGGCAAAGCTTCCGACTTTTATGCAAAAAAATAAGTTTTATTTTTTAAAGCACAGATTGCGAGAAAGTTTTGCGAGTAATTACAGGGATGTTTCTGTACGGGTAGTTTCTAGACAATTACCCAGTTTGGATTGGCTGTTGCAGTCAAAATTTGCTCAACCTGAGCCGGAGTTAGATTCGGATTGGCATTCAAAAGTAAAGCCGCTACACCCGCTACGTGAGGGGCTGCCATCGAGGTGCCGCTGTAGGTTTTGTAGGTGTTATCGGGAGTTGTAGAAAAGATATCTACTCCCGGTGCAACTACGTAATCCAAAGGTTGGGAACCTGCACGGTTAAATAATTGATCCATCCTGCCATTTATATCAATTCCTCCCACAGCAATTCCGAAGCGATCGGCATATCTAGCTGGATAACCTGGTTCGCTAAAACCATCATTTCCTGCAGCCATGACGACAACAACTCCTTTGTTAGTGGCATAATTAATTGCGTCATCAATTTCCCTGCTAGGAAACCAGCCGCCCGCACTATAGTTAATTACATTAGCTCCATTATCAGCAGCATAGCGAATTCCAGCAGCAACATTAATCGGATTACCGAAACCAACTGTCGGCAAAACTCTCACAGGCATAATCTTGGAATTGGGGGCAACTCCTGTGATTTGAAAACCATTGCGTTCGGCCGCGATCGCACCTGCTACGTGAGTCCCGTGACCGAAAAGCTGACCATTTCTTAAAAACTTCTCGTCCATCGGGTTGTTATCACCAGACGCAAAATCCCAACCCCGGATATCATCTACATATCCATTGCGATCGTCGTCAATTCGGTTATTGGGAATCTCATCCGCATTCTGCCAAATATTGGCATCTAAATCGAGATGGGTGTAGTCAACGCCGGTATCGACGACAGCTACAACAATCCCATTTCCGGTAATTCCCCCCTGCCACACTTCCGGCGCATTTACCATGTCTCTTGCCCAATCATTCCCGCCCAAATTAGGAACTTCTGGGAAATTAACTGGACTGTTAAAAGTGCGGGCTACTGCTGCATTTGCATCCACTAAACCGTATCCGTAATTGCTGTTAAAACCAGTAGCAGGCGTTGCAGCCAGATTCAGGTTGTAATTCTTATAGTCAAAGTAACTATAAACTGCGACATAGTAATCTCCAGGAGTCAGGTTGAAGAAATTTATCTCGCCGGATGCACCTGCTGAGGCATAATCGCTGCCAAGAAGTTCATCATAATCCGCCTCACCGTTGCGATTGGTATCTTGAATCAACTCGATTCCTGCCCCATTCAAAACATCGATACGCAAGCTTAAATCGCTATTGTTGTTAATAGTAAAGCGGTAATAATCCTGGTTATCGTCAACTCCGACAAAATCATTGAAGGTGAGGCGATTGTTATCAGCAACACCAATATTACGTGCAGTGGCTAAGGAGTTGTCTGGGTCTGATAAATTCAACTGATTAGCCGTTCTCGTTCCTGTGAGGGGATCTGTGCCGACAGCGATCGCATCTGAGTTCGATTTTGGTTGAGAAGCAGATGTACCGCTAGCGACTTGATTGTTGGCTGAGTAACTGAGGCTCTCGCTTTTGGGGGATACTAGAAAATCTGCTATTTGTCCTTGTTCGCCGATCGCCATCCCTGTCAAATTATCAGTGTCAAAGCCGTTGCTAGGGATGCTACCCTTAAATTGACGGGATGCAGTGAAAAAATTAAGCTGACCGCTGTGACCAAAGGTTGTTAATGCTGCTGTGAGCTGCTGTTCGCGATCGATTGCAAATATACCGAGCGTACTTTCCATAAATTCACTCCTGATAATTTGAGATTCACTGGTGTTTAGGGGAGACAATGCTGGATTTTAAATTAATTAAGATTATTCGCGATGCGAGATGATAAGTCAATTCATAAATTCATTTCTTGAGTTCATAAAAGTTATAACCCTAATTTCATAAAAGTCATATTTTTCGGGAAGTTATGCCGTTTCAAGCTGAAGCTGTTGTTTTTGCGTCAAAACCATCGCTATGTGTTTTTCGTAATAGGCAGCTTCGTTAATGAATACAGGGAAAACAGTAGATTCTCCTTGATAGGGGAGTGATTCTCCCGTAAATGTGAGAAACATCGGTTCACCGGGATGTAAGGGTTCATAGTCTTTGAACTGAAGTTGGGGATGGATCGCAGCTTGCAGTTCACCTTCTGAGTTTCTGGGATAGTCTACCGAGCCGATCGCCTGATATACAGTTAAATATGATGGTATAGCAAGCGGCTTTCCCCGATTTTGTGCGTCGAAATAATCCAGAATGGCGTGAACCAGTATTTCGGTTTGCTGAAGCTGACGGGCGTTAATGACTCCCTGGGCGATGGGCCCAACTTCTATGGTGCCACCGAAAGCAGACAGCGATCGAAGCATTGGGGCATCCTCACCAGAATGCTCTCCGAAACAAACTCGCAGTGAGGGCTCGATCTCACTCAAATAAGCTAATAATTGCAAATTGAATGGATGTTTGCTAGATGGTAAAATTGTCAGCCCCATGTTGGCCGTTGTGCTGTGAAGGTCAACGATCGCATCAGCCCCATGTTCGTCTTTCGGACATAGTTGGGCGGAGATTTCCTTAGCACGTCTGTTCTCGTAACCCATCAAATCTGGGTTAGACAAATCTTCCTCGGCAAAGCAACGGTTCAAATCGCGATCGACATAACGCCGATTGGACTTTACCGCTTGAGGATTAGCTAATAGAGTAACCACCTCAAAGCTCGATCGTTTCAGTAAGTCGGGGAATTGTTGAAACTTCTTAATCAGATAAACCCCAGTCAACTCGTTTCCGTGGGTTCCTCCCACAACTGCAACTCGTCGAATTACTTGCAAAATCATGAATAATCCTCATTAAGCAATACTTACATAGGTATTTATTGCCGAAATTTATAACCATTACTTTCAAGATAAAAAACTTATTGCTATATGTCAAAGACTTTTTTTTATATAACAATATACTTAAAAAATATAGTATTTGATCCCCGTTACAAAAGAGAATGTAACTGTAGGCCCGTGCTCCAAAACATGATAGTAGTCATTCATTCCCAATCGTTCCATTCTCAAAACTAAAATCTAAAATCGTATAACCTATGGAACTTCGCCATCTTCGTTACTTCATTGCAGTGGCAGACGAACTGAGCTTTAGTCGCGCGGCAAAGCGATTGCACATTGCCCAACCGCCCCTAAGTCAACAAATTAAAGATTTAGAGGCTGAACTGGGTGTGAAGCTATTCGATCGCAAAAGTCACCCGATTCAGCTAACCCCAGCAGGACAGGCGTTTTTAGAAGAAGCTCGCGCAACTTTGGTACAGTTAGAACAAGCGGTACATAAAACCCAGCGCATTCATCAGGGTGAATTGGGTTATTTGACGGTGGGTTTTCCCAGTTCGATCGCGAATGGTATCTTTCCAGAGATGCTGCGAACTTTTCGACAGCGATATCCAGAGGTAAAACTGATTTTGCAGGAAGAACATAGTGCTTTCCTAATTCAGAGGTTGCGCGATCGCCAGACTGATATCATTTTTCTCTATCTCTACCACGATATTTCTGAAGCCAATGATTTAGAAACAATGTCTCTCACGCAAGAACCACTTGTCGTCGTTTTACCCAAAAACCATCCGCTTACAGCCCAATCCAAAATTTCGCTTTCCGACCTAAAGGATCAAGAATTTGTAATGCCCCTTCATCAGATTGTGGCTGGCTTATCTGAGGAAATTTACCATGTATGTTCGCAAGCAGGGTTTGTTCCTAAAGTTGCTCAAACAGCCGTCTTTATGGTCACAATTTTGGGATTAGTCGCAGGCGAAACAGGTATCAGCATTCTGCCATCTCACGTACAGAATCTTCAACGCGAAGGAGTGGTCTATCGTCAGATTCAGGAACAAACGACAACCACTCAATTAACTGCTGTTTGGCGGCCTAATCATTCGTCCACCATTTTGCAGCAATTCCTCAATATTATTAAACCCATCTCAATTTATAGCAATCCTAAATGATTTGTGAGAAACAGGCCTAGGTAAAAAGCTTTGAAAAGTCCAGCAAGTAAGGTGCGTGGCCATCAACTATCTGCAAGTTTTATCCAATATCTCGCAGATACGCACCCTTCAGATTAACACCACACAATATAGCTGCTACTGTAGTTCATGAACCTGGAATATGCTGTATTAACTGTTACTTGCCGCAATTGGCGAAAGTAGAAAACAGGTTAAATTTTGTAACTCTCCACGCTTTTCATATAGCAGTTGACAGTTACATAGTACGAGCATCAAACCGTTTATGCTAAAGGGTTTGATGATGTATTCATGACATTATTTATGTCCTAACCTATGTGGCGGTTTCTCTATCTGCGCGCCAGCAAAAAGACTGTACCTAGTTATGCTTTTATCGCGGTCAACATAACTTTGCCAACTTCAGGCAGCAACTGTTGGATACTAGCCTGGAAACTCGTCTTGTATAGGGATTACTTGCGAGATCCTGTTCCATCCTACTTGCTTGCTAAAATTTTGAATTTGACCTTCACAAGTTCGACAACGAGAACCGCCGACTGTCTGCCAAATTTCTAACTGCGAAGTCAATCCATATTTGCCATTGCTGGATTGCATCCACATCCCATCCGCGCGGAGGTTCGGACAAAACAGATTTGCGCGGGTGTATGGCGATCGACTAATATTTCTGAAGAGTTGCTGCCTATTCTTTCTAGGCTATTATCCCATTTGGTTTGGCTGTTGTCGTCAAGATATACTCAATTTGAGCCGGAGTAAGAGTCGGATTGGCATTCAAAACCAAAGGCGCTACACCCGCTACGGAGAGTCTTAATCGCTTGGTAAACTCAATTTTAATACCTGTCCAACAGATACCTCGTGCTTGTGCGTCGCTACTACCACGGCACCTTCTAATCGCGGATCGTAACATCCCACCCAAGCCGCAGGATGACATTCGTGTACTAAATACCCGTACAGCCAAATTGCTCCTCTACCTTCAATAACAATTCCTTGACTCAATTGAACGTCTTGAGGAAGTTTCAAACCTGGTAAATCATCGGGCGTGATGATACCGTCTTGAGTTGTAATTCGCAAGCGCAAATGTTGGTAAGCTAAACCGTCTTGAGTTTGATGGGGAATTATTTTTAATTCAATAGGATTCATTGGAGGCACAAATGTTGAAGGCTGCGATAAAATCATATCATGTCCGGTAGTATGGGTGGGGGCGGGTTTATTATATTGTAGATTATGGGCAATTATTGTTGGTGAACCCGCCCCTACAAAATTTAACATCATACAAGTCCGAATCAAACAGACATGATATCATCTACCTTTTTAGGGTAAATTGGGAATCCGATCGCCAACTTTGAGTCCCAATTGGGCTGCCCTTCCGCCTCTGAGTTCAATAACTCCGTCAACGGGAACATCCGGGCCGTAGTTGGGGCAGGTTTCGCTCAAACACGGCGGTACGTTAGGAATTATTGCTTGCACTACGCCTTCCCGCAGAAAAACCATATCGAGCTCAATAAACACGTTTTTCATCCAAAAACGCACGTTTCGCGCGGGTTCGATGGGAAAAAGCATTCCCCTGTCATCTGGCAATTCTGTGCGAAACATTAAACCTGTGGCTTGTTCTTGGGGAGTTTGCGCCACTTCCAGTCCGATCGCGCGATCGGCTATAATCGTGTTAACCGAAATTGGCAAAAGCTGACCCTTATCTAGTCCGCCAAACAGGGAAATAAAGTTGGATTCAGTCAGATTATAATTTCCCGAAACAACTCCTAAATAATTGCCAGAATTTTTATCTTTCATAATAGTTTGGTTGTCGGAAACAGAAAGCTCTAAATCGCTAAACTTCATGCCTTCTGTCAAGACAATTTTATCATTGCCGTTGCCAAAATCTGTAATTATATCGGCTTCAGTAATAGTAGATGCGGCGGCGGTTTTTTCCATCACAAATAAATCATCGCCTGCCCCTCCTGTCAAGATATCGCCGCCTTCGCCGCCTATTAGCAAATCGTTACCCCGATCGCCAAAAATCCAATCGGAGTCTTCTCCTCCATAGATTGTATCGCTTCCCTGACCGCCAGACAGCGTATCAGCGCCTTCATTTCCTGCTAGCAAATCATTTTCCCGATCGCCAAAAATTCGGTCATTTCCCCCCAAACCTTGAACAGTATCATTACCCGCAAATCCTCTAATCGTATCGTTGCTGAGAGTTCCCAGCAGAAAATCGAAGCCGAAAGTACCGTCGATGTTAACCATTTTGCGTTTAATGATGCGTTTAATAGAAGGAAGATTTGGCGATCGGCATCCGCCAACCGGTACCAAAAGCTCGATCGCTAATTTTCAAACCAGGGGCTGCTTGCCGCCGTTTAAACTCCGCTTGCCTCACTAATTTTACTACACGTTTAACCACCGCTTCATCGTGTCCTGCCGCCACAATTTGTTGGGCAGATTCGTGATGTTCTATCAACCGCTGCAAGATGTCATCCAAAACATCGTAATCCGGCAAAGAATCTTGGTCAACTTGTCCCGGTTTCAGTTCAGCACTCGGCGGCTTAGTAATAATATTAACCGGAATAATTTCCTTTGCTAGGGGCGGGTACGGGTGTGGGTACGGAGAGGGCGGGCACGGGGGCACCGCCCCTACATATCCGCCAGAATTCAGCCACCTACAAAGCGAATAAACGCGAGTTTTCGGCACATCGGAAATCACCGCCAATCCCCCATTCATATCGCCGTAGAGAGTGCAGTAACCCACCGCCATTTCCGACTTATTCCCAGTCGAAAGCAGCAAATGTCCGAACTTATTAGAAATTGCCATCAACAGATTGCCTCGAATCCGCGATTGAATATTTTCCTCAGCAATCCCGAAAGTTGTATTGATAAACAAATCGGCGAGAGTGCGATCGTAAGTTTTCATCAAATCGCCGATCGGCAATAGTTCGATCGCCATGCCCAGATTTCGGGCTAATTCCAAAGCATCATTAACCGAATGATCCGAACTATAAGGAGAAGGCATCAGCACCCCTAGAACATTTTCTGGCCCGATCGCGCTACTGGCGATCGCCGCCACTAAAGCCGAATCTATCCCGCCGCTCAAACCGAGTACAACCTTAGAAAAACCGCACTTGCGGACATAATCTTGCACTCCCAAAACCAAAGCAGCCCAAATTTCTGCATCTCCTTCTGCCGGATGAAAACTCAACGGCGCAGCCTGACTTCCTTCTGCACTTGGCTGATTGCTGCCAACTAAATCGTGTTTAGCGGCGTCATATTCCAGCACCGCAAAATCCGTTTCAAAAGAAGCTAATACCTGAATCAAATCACCCTTTCGATTCACAGCAAAACTGCTGCCGTCAAAAATAATATCGTCATTTCCCCCTACCTGATTAGCGTAAATAATCGGTATCGCGCAGCGGATGACGCTGTGCTGCAACATCGCCGATCGCACTCCCCGCTTCCCCGCACAGTAAGGCGATGCCGACAAATTCACTACTAAATCTACGCCCAATTTTGCCAGATCGGAAACAGGATCGCCCGCGTAACTGCGTTTACCCCAAAACTCCTCATTGTTCCACAAATCTTCGCAAATTGTCACGCCGATTTTGACTTCGCCAATAGAAAAGTAATTGCTGTTTTCTCCCGGTTCAAAATATCTATCTTCATCAAATACATCATAAGTAGGCAACAAGCGTTTATGAAAAACTGTTTTGACAGCGCCATTTTTCAACAAAACAGCACTATTAAACAATGATTTTCCGCCGAGTTTAACAGCATTAGCATTAGGTAAGGCAGTGCCTACTATGACGGCCAACTCCGGTGGCAAAGCTGGCGCCAGTTGCTGCAACTGTGCACCTGCATCTGCAATGAAACTCGGATTAATTAACAAATCGCGCGGCGGATAACCGATCAGGGAAAGTTCCGGTGTTAGCAATAAGTTGGCGCCCTCCACCTCAGCTTGTTTCGCAGCCTCCAGAATCAGGTTGGAGTTGCCAAAGATATCACCAATAGTAGGATTTAGTTGTGCGATCGCAATTTTCATCTCACCAAATCACCTAATAAATATTGCTAACAATCCGCCCGCGCGGACTCACTTTCCTATAGTCTTAGATTTGAAGGTAGCGAAAAATTACTCAGATTTGTAATGTTTCAACTCTTCCTCAATATAATAATTTACCAAATCCCGGTAAATATTTTCAACCACATCAGGATTCAAACCCGATTCTTGAGCCCACTCGCGCCGCTGCTGTAACATATCGTGAAAGCGATCGAACGATCGAACACTAGCTTCACTCGTTTTGAACCTTGCTGCCGCGATGACGTATTGAAATCTCTTGCTCAAAGCCTCGATCACTTCTCGATCGATAATATCAATTTCCTCCCGAACTTCGTGAATATTAGCGCATTCATCAGGGTCTTTCATCGTCTGCACTCCTTAATAGCTTCTATTCTAATGTTACTAAATTGATCCCAGAATGTCATCCAAGGAACAGCTAGATAAACACCAGCGGCTTATTTTTGAAAGGAGCAAAAGCGGCCGCATCAAAGCGGTACAAACTAGCAGGGCGGCCCGCCCCGCGCGAAACCTTAACACCGGTATCGCACAAAAAACCCAATTTCAACAATCGAGCTCTAAAATTAGAATAATCAGAAAAATTTTCCCCCAAAATAGTTGTATAAAGTTGATACAAATCGCTCAAAGTAAAAAGTTCCGGCAAAACTTCAAAAGCTACCGGGCTGTATTCAAGTTTGTTACGCAGTCGCCGATATCCGTATTCGAGAATTTGATTGTGATCGAAGGCCAGCTTAGGAACTTGTTGCACGGGATACCAAGCAATACCGCCGACACGGTGCCCGACACCCGCGACTACACTCCCAGCAATTAACTCAGCTTCCTCAAAGCGTACCAAAGCAAAATAACTAACCGAAAGATAACGATCGCCCCTGGTAACTTCCCGAGGATCGCGCCCCGGTTCTCCGAAAGTATACAATTGCTCCAAATACAAATTTTTTACCCGAATTTTCTCAGACAAAATCCGGTAAGCCGCATTTTCAAGAGACTCGCCCTGACGCACCAAAGTACCGGGAAGACTCCAAGAATCGATAAACGGTTCGTCTTGCCGCATTACCAACAGCACCAACAAGCGGTTCTGCAGGGTATCGACGGAAAAAATAACATTATCTACTCCTACTTTAAAGTCAGCTAATGAGCAACCCTCGCTCTTTTTTGTGCCTCGTGCCATGCGTACAAATGCTCCCTATGGATGTAATCTTCGATGGTCGGAGTCAGAGCTTCCCTGTCTCCTGTTTCCCGATAGGAAGTAGAAGAAACATTGGGAGCACTCAAAGATGCGATCGCCACGTCTGCACCCAGGCGCCTCAACTGCCACAAATCTAATTGTTCTGACGGATAACCCGGTCGCGGTACTATCAGCAAATCCACTTGTTTTAACAATTGTTCAAATTTGTACCAGCGAGACAGTTGCCCCACCAAGTCGGAACCTATTACCAGCGTCAAATCTGCATTCGGCCACAGCAATCTTGCTTGTTCCACAGTTTCCACCGTCCTCGGACTGCTGAGTTCTGGATGCAAGCAAAGATTGTGTCTGGGCGAATTAATTTCTTGAATCATTAACAGCAGCATTGCCGATCGGTGTTCTAGAGAAGTTTGGTGCGACTTAAAAGGATTGTCCGACGCCCAAACTGCTACCCAATCAAAATGTTGGGAAAGCCAACTAAGAATTGTTTTGTGTCCTGCTGTGGGTGGATCGGCACTGGTTCCAAAAAGAGCAATTTTCTGCATAGGGAATCGGTAATTGTTGACTGTTGACTGTTGACTGTTGACTGTTGACTGTTGACTACTGACTTCAATCTAAAATCTAAAATCTAAAATCTAAAATCGGTTGACTCTTTTGGTTTTTTGGGTAAGACTCTGCAAATCTGTAGAAATTTCCACCGACGGCGAAATCGGGTTGTCAAGTTGGCGAGTTTCGGGTCGAAGATTGGCGACAGAAGCAGCAGTGCGTTTGGCGATATCGTCCAAACTTTCCGGCTTCTGCACTCGTTTGCCGTCCTTGACAACCAACTCCATTAATGGTAAGTAAGAATCGCAATTGTGAATAGTTTCTCCCGACAATCCCAAACAATCTCCGAGAATTTCCCCATTTTCAATATGTCTAAAAATTTGCTTTCTTCCTGGATATGTTACCTTGCCGCTTGCCTCTTTCATCACCGGAATTCCGTCAATTTCCACCAATTTATAAACACCGTTGACAGGGGAACCGCTGACCAACTTGGTTCCCAAACCGTAACCGTCAATGCAAGCACCGCTACTTTTTAATTTAGCAATTTCTCGATCGTCCAAATCGCCGCTAGCAAAAATTGGAACGCCCGGAAGGATCGATCGAACTTCGCGAGACAGCACCGCCAAATCGCCCGAATCCAGCCGCACGCCTTCCAACTGCATTTCACCGCTGTTGACTCGATCGGCCAACATCCGCGCCGCCGCCACAGTATCATAAGTATCGATCAGCAGTGGCGCCCCCGGAAAATAGCGGTGAAAAGCTGCAAACGCCTGATTCTCGCTGCCTTCGAGGGCAGCCACAGCCATTACCAAAGCATGGGCGATCGTACCGACAGGCTTGCGGCCCAACTTCAAAGCAGCCAAAACATTAGAAGTTCCATCGAACCCCGCAGCCAGGGCCGCCCTAGCAGCCCACACAGCAGCTTGAGGCCCAAAAGCCCTGCGCGTCCCGAATTCAAGCAACTTAGCCTCCGGGCCCGCCACATCGCGCAGTCTGGCTGCCCGCGTCGCAATCAAAGTTTGATAATTTATCGCATTCAACAAATAAGTTTCCACTAACTGAGCCTGCCACAGAGGAGCCTCAATTCGCAGCAGAGGCTCGTTGGCAAACACCGCCGTCCCCTCCGGCACCGCCCAAACATCGCCAGTAAAGCGGGCTGTCGCGAGTAAAGTCCAAAATCGCTCCGGGGCACCAGCAAAAATGCCCGTGGACTGCAAAGCCTCAATTTGCGCCGGCGAAAACCGAAATTTCTCCAAATAATCGATAACTTGAGCCAAACCCATCGCGATCGCGTAGCCAAAACCCTCTGGCAGCCTGCGCGCGAATAATTCAAAACTCGCGGCCCGCCCGTCGAGCCCTTCCCCGACATAACAAGCGGCCATCGTTAGCTGGTAGAGATCGGTCAAAAGGCTGTAATCTGCTGAAGAAACCGTTAGTTCCCGGTCTTCTAAGATTTCTTCAAAACCTGTGAGCTGCAGGCTTTCTGTCGCAGTTTCCATAAGAAAAACCCCGGACAAACTTCTTTTTTTTAATTATAGTGACAAACACCATATCTTTTTGTAAATCTTTGATAAAGATTACAAATATTTGTCGGATAAATTCGCTGATTATGCCCTTGAATAGGGGATTTAGGTTAATTTATACATTAATATTATGGTAAAATCAATATAAATACTTAATTTAACAAACTCAGGAATTAAGTACAAACACTCAAGCGTTCCCGATTTTTTACGAACATATTTGGTTCCAGCCCTTGGAAAGATGTAGAAAACCGGGTTTCTGAGCGTCGGGATTGCGATCCCCACTGATTGAGTTGAGCAAGGAAAAATCTACCAGCAAAAGGTCGATCGTCCAACAATGCGTAATTTCTTAAACCTTCAGCTTGCTTCAATGTTGCAGACCAATAAGTAATTCAAATAAATATTGCTAAACTCATCCACAGCCAAAAAATCAGAGTAATATTAAAAGTATCAGAACCCAGACAAGAGAGGCAGATTCTATGAATCTTTCTAAATCTTTGGCAAACGCGATGCGTTACGTCTCGGAAGCAGCGGTGCGGATTTTTAGCCCCAGCGATGACAACTATCCAAATAGTGGAGTTCAACCTTTTGAGGGTAAGCTTTCTAAAAGTTCTAAATCGAGAGAATGAACAGCCATTCCGGCAGTTTCTAGCGAGTTCGGCACAGGCATTTAGTTTAACAGTCAACGGTTAACAATTAACTGTTGACTGTTAACTTTTGACTGCTGACTGCTGACTGCTGACTTTTGACTTTGACTGTTAATAGTAATTGTAGGTGGGGTTTCTCTTCGTTCTACCCAACATACAATTACCAATCACCAATTACACTGAGCTTCCCCAATTGACAAAAGGCATATTCAGTGTAGAGTAAGCTTTTGGAATAAAGATTTTTGCTCCCGGTTTACTGCGTATAAATTAGAGAAACACCCAGCAAAACTAGAACCTTATGTTGCACTATGGTTGGTTCAGTAATCTTATCAAAAATCAAACTATATAGCAATCCTTGCAGCAGATTTTAAGTTGCTACTTCGATACCTTAGAGTAATTCTGCTCATTGACAAAAGAGTTTTTAACTTAACTGGTTACAATGTGTAGACACTGGCTGCGGGCGATACCTAGCCGAAAGTTCGGGTCATTCCCCCGTCTCAAGACTAGCTGCAAGCTGGTCTTTTTGTTAGCTGAAAACTCTACTGTTAGTTAGGTCTTACGAGGGTTAATTGTCGTAAAGTGATTTTACAGGCAAGCTGCAAACAGGAGTGAGAAGATTCAAGTAATTGCACGGAAGCTTTGAATATTTGTTGGGAAATTGTTTGTGCCTCAATTGACTTGCAAGGAATTTCCCCTTCAAATACACCCCTGCGGACAGCGCGATCGCACTCTCGAAAGGACTAGCTGATGCAGGTAAAACAAAACAAAATTTTCACTACCGAAGCGATCGATCGCTTATCTTCACCGGAACGTCTCGACGAAATGATGCAGGTTGTTAGTCCTCGAGCGTGGCTGCCACTAACTGCAATTGGCTGTTTAGTGGCGGCTGCCGGCGTTTGGAGTGCGATCGGGCGAATTCCGCTGACTGTTTCCGGTCAAGGCGTGTTGCTTCAGCCCCGCCGCGTCGTGCAATTTCAAGCTGCTAGTTCCGGTCAATTAGTAAAGCTGAATATCAAGCCGGGAGATGTTGTTAAACGGGGTCAAGAAATCGGCAGAATTAATAAACTCGACCTCCAGCAGCAGCTAGAGCAAGAAAAAGCGAAATTAGCCCAACTGCAAGGACAAAAGCAAGATACTAATAAGCTGCAAAAACAGCAGATGGCGCTGGAATTAAAAACCCTCGAACAGCAGCAAAAAGACCTTGAAGAAAGCTTGAATAGGGAGTCAGTGGCGCCGATATTGCACCAGCAAAGTATGGCGGCATTAGAGCAAAAGCGCCAAAGTTTAGAAGAAAGTTTGCGCCGCGAACAAATTGCCCCGGTACTGCGGCAGCAAACTCTGACAGCCTTAGCAGAAAAACGCCAAAGTTTGGAAGAAAGTTTGCGGCGAGAACAAGTTGCGCCGATATTGCGGCAGCAAACTCTGGCGGCGATCGCCAAAAAACGCGACAGTCTTTTGCAGCGAAAACAGCACATCACTTCTTTGGTAGAAACTTTACAGCAGCGGTTTGAAACTCGCCGCGTTCTTTACGAACAAGAGAGGGCGATCGGCGAGGATGTAATGCTGCAAGCGAGACAGGAATTCGCGGACTCTCAGATGCAACTGGCGGATATTGAAACGCAGTTAAAGGAACTCGACGTTCAGAAAACCAATAGCGATCGCGAATTCCTGCAAAATCTCAATAAAATTGACGACATCAAAAACACCCGGCAGCAACTCAAGGTAGAAGCTACCAATACTGAACGAGAGTACCTGCAAAATCTCAACCGCCTTAACGAAATTAAAAACAACCTCCAAGAACTTAAAGTTCAGAAAAGTAACGCCGAACGAGATTATCTGCAAAACCTCAACAAAATTGACGAAATAAAAACTAAGATTAAAGACATAGAAACCCAAGCTGTAAAACTAGCTCAACAAGACTTAGAAAAATCGCTCGCCCAAACAAATCAAATTCAGGAAGTTAAACGCAAGATTGCCCACTTGCAGAATCAGTTGACGGCCGACAGCAAAATTACCAGCCAATACGACGGCCGCGTTTTAGAAGTTAGCGCCGTTGCAGGTCAAATGCTGAACATCGGTACAAGAATCGGGACAGTTGAATCTGAGAATTCTCGCGAAAAAATGGTCAGTCTTGTCTATTTTGCTGACAGAGACGGCAAGCAAATTAAACCGGGAATGACTGTACAAGTTACCCCTAGCGTCGTCAAGCGGGAACGCTACGGCGGGATTGTCGGCAAAGTAACCCAAGTTTCTCCTTTTCCGGTTACTAATCAAGATATGTCGGCAATTATCGGCAATGAAAATTTGGCTGACAGCATCGCAAAAAGCATCGCTGGCGGCGGTGCTCCCGTGCAAGTTTTTGTCGAATTGCAACAAGATCCGAACACTATCAGCGGTTACAAATGGTCTTCCTCGAACGGGCCTCCTCTCAAGATTTCCCCCGGTACTACGGCGCTAGTTCGGGTTCAAATCGGGCAGTTAGCGCCGATTTCTTACGTGATTCCTATTTTTCGTTCTTTGACTGGGGTTTACTAACCGTTATTAGCCAGTTTTTTTCGTTCTAGGAGAGAGATAATTGCTGACAAAAAATACGTTACACCGACCGTTTCTCTTGTTTATATCGAAGTCTCTATCCCCCCTAACCCCCTTAATAAGGGGGGGACAAGAGCAGTCAAAGTCCCCCTTCTTAAGGGGGATTTAGGGGGATCGAAACTCGAATACCAGCAAAATTTATTATGGGTTTCAGCCTTATAGCCAATGAAAATACCATGGATTCACAACTTTTTTACGCCGCGCAACTTAAGGCGAGTTCGTACTCCCACCCTCTTACAAATGGAAGCAGTAGAGTGCGGTGCTGCTGCTTTAGGAATTATTTTGAGTTACTGGGAACACCCAGTACCTTTAGCCCAATTGCGGAGCGAGTGCGGCGTTTCTCGTGACGGCAGTAAAGCTTCTAATATCCTCAAAGCAGCCCGAATTTACGGCTTAGATGCTAAAGGGTTTAAAAAAACTGTTGAAGAGTTGAAAACTGTACCGCCACCTTTTATTGTTTTTTGGAATTTCAATCACTTTTTGGTGGTTGAGGGGATGAAGAAACAGCGCGTTTATCTCAACGACCCCGCATCGGGGCCGAGGACTGTTTCTCTAGAAGAATTTAAGTCTGCTTATACTGGCGTTGTTTTGACTTTTCAAGCTGGGCCGGAGTTTAAAAAGGGTGGGAAAAAACCGAGTATTGCCAGTGCTTTAGATTCCCGATTGCAAAGTTCCCGTTGGGCGATCGCATTTTGTTTAATTGCTGGTTTATTACTGACTGTTCCCCGTTTGGCTGGCGCGGCATTTACCCAAATTTTTGTGGATGAAATTCTCGTCGAAAACCGTCACGAGTGGCTGCGACCTTTAATACTGGGAATGCTGTTGGCGGCGGCCGTCCAAGGGCTGCTAGCGCGGATGCGGCTTTTCTATTTGCGACGGCTGGCAAACAAGCTTGCGATTTCGATGTCGGGACAGTTTATCTGGCATACTTTGCGCTTGCCTGTGGGATTTTATGCCCAGCGGTTTGCAGGTGAAATTAGCAGCCGCTGCCAAGTTAATGACAAGGTTGCTGAAATTTTATCGGGGAAACTTGCTGCAACTGCGATCGACGCGGTAATGATGGTTTTCTATGCAATAATTATGGTTATGTACGACTGGGTATTGACCAGTGTTGCTGCTGTTTTTGCAGCCTTAAACTTTTTGGCACTGCAATCTTTATCTCGCAGCCGCGTCGATGCTAACACCAGATTAGCTCAGGAAACAGGTAAGGTTGGCGGTGCTGCGATCGCAGGCATTCAATCTATTGAAACTGTCAAAGCTAGCGGTTTAGAATTCGATTTATTTTCTAAGTTTGCCGGGTACTATGCCAAAATGAGCAACGCCCAGCAAGAATTGGCTTTGCCCACTCAAATATTGTCAATATTACCAGCATTTTTAACGGCATTAGCTGCAACTGCTATCTTAGTTGTCGGGGGCTTGCGGGTGATGAACGGCGGTTTGAGTATCGGGATGTTAATTGCCTATCAAAGTCTCACTCAACAATTCCTGCGACCAGTCAACAATCTAGTCAATTTTGGCAGCACTCTGCAAGAATTAGAAGCAGATTTAAGCCGACTTGATGACGTTCTGCAAAACCCTGTAGATTCAGAAGCAGACCGCGATTCTTTTAATAGTAAAAACAGCCGTAGCGCCATCGCACCCGATGCTTTTCATCTGCAAGGAAGCATTGAATTGCGCGGTGTCAGTTTTGGCTACAGCCGCTTGGAAGCGCCGCTAATTGACAACTTGAACTTAACCGTAAAACCCGGTCAGCGCGTAGCGTTAGTGGGGGGCAGCGGTTCGGGCAAATCTACTATTGCCAAACTTGTGACCGGGCTTTACGAACCAATGAATGGCGAAATTTTATTTGACGGGGTTCCTCGCAATTTGATTCCCCGTTCTATCCTAGCAAATTCGCTGGCAATGGTCGAACAAGAGATATTTCTATTTGCCGGAACAGTTCGCGAAAATCTGACGCTTTGGGACCCGACAGTACCGGAATCAGATTTAGTGCAAGCGTGCATTGATGCGACAATTCACGAACTTATCTTGAATATGCCGGGAGGATACGATGCTCAACTCAATGAAGGGGGGACAAATATGAGCGGCGGACAGCGGCAGCGTTTGGAAATTGCCAGGGCGTTAGTGAGAAATCCGGCGGTGTTGGTGTTGGATGAAGCAACGAGTGCTTTGGATGCTGAAACCGAGTTAATTATCGATCGCAATTTGAGGCGTCGCGGTACTTCTTGTATTGTGGTTGCTCACCGTTTGAGCACGATTCGAGATTGCGATGAAATTATTATGCTTGCAGGGGGGAAAGTTGTTCAGAGAGGCACTCATGAGGAGTTGCAAAAGCTGGGAGGAGCTTATGCTCTTTTGGTTGGGAATGAAGAATAAATAGCAGAAATAGTCGATTAACCGCGATCGCAGCCGGGGCGGGTTTACGGGTTCTCTAGTCTCTATTTCAGATCTGGGTGAACCCGCCCCTACAGGAATTATGGTCAATTTACCGGACATGATATAAATCCACTTAATTAAAGGTCAAATCTGAATGACTAAAAACCTTATCAATCCTGTTAAGAAACTGCACCGAATTAAAGGAAATGAACCGCTGCTGCTGAATGACCCGCATCAGGTATGGATTGTTAAGTCGGGCGCGATCGCAGTTTTTGCAGCCAAGATACAAAGTGAGAAGCCTGTCGGAAACCGCCATTATCTGTTCGGCGTCAGTTCCCGCGAGGCTTTGTTCGGCGCAGCTACCCCCCCCAACCCCCCCTTGCTAAGGGGGGGAGAAGGAGAAGGGGGGGGAGAAAATTCACAACCAGGTTGGGGACTTCTGGCGATCGCGATCGCCGAAACGGAACTGGAACCGATCGCGATCGCAGATTGTGCCGCTTTAGTTGCTGCTGGTGACGGCAAAATGAGATCCCTTGTGGAAGGGTGGATACAGCATTTGGGAGAACGAGTGATTCCCTACGGGATAGATCCGCTTCACGCCCCCGATGAAAAAGTTGCGGAAACTGCCGTTGTAGCAGCCTCGCAGCAGATATCGCTACTTCCCGGTCAAATTCTGCGATCGCCCCCGGGAACAGTTGTCTGGGTGCGCGTCTCGTCGGGTGATGCGAGTGTCGGGGAATTGAAGTTAAATTCCGCTTCCCCAGCGTTTCCCCTGGCTGGGAATATGCTGCTGGTGGCATCCGGGGAAGTTGAGGTGCAAATTTTCTCAACAGCAGAGGTGGAAAATGCCGACTGGCTGCGCCCGAGTTTAGCTTTGCTGCACGAGTATTTCTGCTGCTGCTTGAACTTGCTGGTTTCCCAACAAAAAGCAGAGGAATTCCGCCGGTTTCAGGAACGCGAACAGCTAAACCGCCAAGTAGCCGAGACAGCTTTGGGAGAGTTAACCGAGGTTTTGCATCCCCGAAAAACTGAGGTGTCTGAGGAAGGAACGCCGCTGTTAATCGCTGCTGGGGCTGTAGGTAAGGCACAAGGTATAACTGTCAATCCTCCGGCGGGCTCGGAAGACTTCAGCCGAGTTAAAGATCCGATGGAGGCGATCGCGCGATCGTCCCAATTTCGCACCCGCCGCGTGTTGCTGGTTGGAGATTGGTGGCGGCAGAACAGCGGCCCGCTACTGGCTTATACAAAGTTCGACAATCGACCTGTAGCTTTGCTGCCCGGTAAGGGCGAGCGTTATACTTTGTTCGATCCGATCGATCGCACTCGCAAACGGGTAACTAAAACAATAGCCCAAGAGTTGTCGTCAGAAACTCTCATGTTTTACCGGCCGCTGCCGCTATTAGTTCGCAACGCTGCGGAACTGTTTCGCTTTGGGACGAAGGGCTACGAAAAAGACACGATCGCTGCTTTCGGGCTGGGGATATTGGGAACGCTGCTGGGGATGGTGACACCGCAAGCTACCTCAATTTTGGTCAATGATGCTATTCCTGACAGCGATCGTTTGTTACTGTGGCAGTTAGGGCTGGTATTGTTAGTTGCGGCGATCGGACGGGCTGTATTTAGCATCGCCCAAACCATTCTGACGCTGCGGATCGAAAATGCTGCCAGCGGCACTCTCCAGCCGGCAGTTTGGGATCGATTGCTGAGATTAAAACCGGCATTTTTTCGCAGCTATTCTTCTGGCGACTTGCTGACTCGCTTATTAGCAGTTAATCAAATTCGCGCCCAACTCAGCGGCGCGACGCAGCGGACACTTTTGAGCGCCATATTTTCCCTGCTGAATTTGGGGCTGATGTTTGTTTACAGCCTGCCGCTGACTTTAGTGGGACTAGGTTTAACTTTTCTGGCGGTTATAGTAACAGTCACATCCAGCTTGCTCTTAATCCCAAAAGAGCGGCAGATGGAAACAGGAGAAGGCGACATTAACGGGCTGACTGTAGAACTAATTAACGGAGTATCAAAGTTGCGGGTAGCGGCCGCCGAAGGGCGAGCCTTTGCAGCTTGGGCGAAAAAATACAGCCAACAAATTAAACTAAGAACGGGAATTAAACGAATTGACGACAGCGTTTCTGTATTTAACGAAGCGCTGCCGTTAGTCAGTTCTATTCTGATGTTTTGGTTTGCAATTGTGTTTATGCAAACCTCTGAAACAGAAGGCGGCGGACTGAATATGGGGACGTTTCTGGCTTTTAATTCCGCCTTCGGAACCTTTCTTTCCGGCGTCACAGATTTGAGCAATACCTTAACTGATATTTTAGGAATTGTACCGCTGTGGGAGCGAGCAAAACCGATCGTCCAGGGCATCCCGGAATCTGACCCGACAAAAGCCGATCCCGGCCGCTTGCAAGGTCAAATTACTGTCGATAGGGCAACTTTCCGCTACCGGGAGGACGGCCCCCCAATTTTAGATGATGTCAGCATCAATATTCAACCGGGGGAATTTATCGCGATCGTCGGGCCGTCTGGTAGCGGCAAATCAACTTTATTTCGGCTGTTATTGGGATTTGAAATAGCACAAAGCGGCACTGTTTATTACGACAATCAAGATTTAGCAGGCCTCGACGTTCAAGCTGTGCGGCGGCAGTTAGGAGTAGTGCTGCAAAACGGCAGAATTAATGCTGGTTCGATGTTTGACAATATTACCTGCGGGGCGATGGTAACGCAGGAGGAAGGTTGGGAAGCCGCGCAAATGGCTGGTTTAGCGGCCGATATCGAACAAATGCCGATGGGAATGCACACGGTTGTCAGCGAGGGCGGCACGAATCTTTCGGGAGGACAGCGGCAGAGATTGTTAATTGCGCGCGCGATGGTTGTCAAACCAAAGGTGATCCTGATGGATGAAGCTACGAGTGCTTTGGACAACCGCACGCAGGCGATCGTTACTGAGAGTTTGGATAAGTTGAATGTGACGCGAGTTGTCATCGCCCACCGCCTGAGTACGATTCGCAATGCCGATCGCATTTATGTAATTGAAGCCGGCCGTTTGGTAGAATTCGGTTCGTTTGATGAATTGGTAAAACAGGGAGGATTATTTGCTCGATTGGTGGCGCGGCAGATTGAGTAGAGATTCAAGGTAAAACTATTTTCAAGAACGGGCAAGATGCCCGTTCCACAAGAAATTCACTCTTTGTGGAACGGGCATCTTGCCCGTTCATAAAAGTTGTAGGGTGCGTCGCCGATAAATATTGGATTTTTTTAAAAGATTGTGGAAGCGACGCACCTTGCAGTGTCTAATGCGATCGAGCAGAATGATGCTTATTCTTTTGTCAGCAAATCGGGCAACCACAACAAAGTTAGCAATAGCAAGCATGCGATAACTAAGCCAACGCTAAATATTGTTGTATTGCCCAAATCGGGGGCTGGGTGCATGAGGTATAGTGCCTGTAATGTCGTCATCTTTGATAACGATATCCCCATATTGTTTTAATCCATAAGAGACAAAGAAACATTTTTTAAATGCAATTCTTTGTCCCCCTATGTTGCCGGAATCATTTAAGAGCTACAACTTTCTACCAAGTATTTACTGTTGGCTCTGTGCCCAAAATTACCAAGCATTAGGATTAAACCTGTTAAAAAAGGTCTTATTCAAGTCAGCCTTAGATTTTGGTTCCTGCCAATCAGCTCCATTGGTCGCTGTGTAAATATGATAGCCACCCGCGATCGCATCTAATTCCAATTCGTCCAATTCTTGATTAGTTGAATTTTCCGGTTCTGATGCTGCGATTTGGGACAACTCAGACGGTAATTCTTGCGAAAATTGATCGTTGCTTTCCATCAGATGTTTCCTCCTTAGATGTTTAAACTCAGCAGAAGCGCGATCGCTTCTAGTTACAAGCAGCTCATTTCCCGAAATAGGACTGCATGTAGTTAATCAGTTGCATGGATATGCGCGGTTTCAGATAGTCAGGCGCGGGGCCTTCGACTGTGATAGTACGCATACCACCTGCGATCGCTTCGAGTTCCAAGTCGCTCAATTCTTGATTAGTTGAGTTTTCCGGTGTAGATGTTGCTTTTTTTATGATGCTTTCACTCGACATGGAAGTTACTCCTTGTGGATTTTTTACAGCTAGGCTAGTGCTGGCCCATGCGTAAATTTAGTTTAGGAAATTCCCCGGCTAAAGTAGCTAGCTCCAAGTTGAGTTTTGAACCTATAAAAACTACAGAGCTTTAACTCACCTTTAGTTGAGGCGATTACCTGAACTTTTGGCTAGGTATCGAATATCCCACAAAAATATATACTGGTAAGAATTTCTTGCAATGACTAAAGCCTGCGTCCCATTCCTGAGTTTGTCCAAGCGATCGCCCCAACGCCCTAACTCCCCAACGCCCAACAAAAACCCCTCACACCGCCGATTAAATGCTAAAAAAGGTTAAATTTACACGGAGCCTTTACTCATGACCCACTTCGGCATTCTCTGTCCGGGATTCGGCAGCCACCTCAACACTATGATATCTTTGGGCTGCGAACTGCTTCGTCGCGGTCATCGAATTACTGTATTTAACTTCCCCGATGCTCAAGCCGCAACCTTAGCCAGCGGCTTAGAATTCCAGCCATTCGCTGAAGAAGAGTTTCCCGTCGGCTGGTATGCAGAAATCCTTACCCAACGCGGAAAACTTAGTGGACTTACGGCATTGCGACATACTTTGAACGAAGTCGCTAAGACTTCGAATGCTCTTCTCAGAGAGGCTCCCATCGCCATTAAAAAAGCTGGTGTAGAAGCTTTGCTAGTAGACCAAGTTTGTCTCGAAGGAGGAACAATTGCCGACTGTCTAAACATTCCTTTTATCACAGTTTGCAGTGCGTTGCTTTTAAATCGAGACCCCAAAATTCCACCCATTTGTACCCTTTGGCAGTACGATCCGACTTGGAAAGGACGTTTACGCAATCAAGTCAGCTATCAGTTACTCAGTTTGCTTGCAAGACCGATTCGAGAAGGGATTTCTGAGTATCGCCACGAGTGGAACTTACCTTTGCACTCTCACCCGAATGATGCTTACTCGAAACTCGCTCAACTCAATCAACATCCGGCTGAATTTGACTTCCCCAGACAAAATTTACCCCCACATTTCCATTTCACCGGCCCTTATCACAATCCTGCGACTCGCAAACCAGTGCCTTTTCCCTTTGAACAATTAACTGGGAAACCATTGATTTATGCTTCGATGGGAACTATTCAAAATCGCTTGTTGGAGGTTTTTCAAACGATCGCCTCTGCTTGTGAAGAATTAGACGCTCAATTGGTGATTTCTCTGGGAGGTGGCGCGAGTCCAGAATCCTTGCCGTCATTGCCGGGAAATCCGATCGTTGTTGGTTATGCACCGCAATTAGAGTTGCTGCAAAAAGCGACTCTCACTATTACTCACGCTGGGATGAATACAACTTTGGAATCTTTGAGTAACGGAGTACCAATGGTGGCAATTCCTGTGGCGAATGACCAGCCTGGAGTCGCAGCGCGGATTGCTTATACGGGAGTTGGGGAAGTGGTTCCTTTGAAGGAATTGAGCGTTCCTAAAGTCCGATCGGCAATTGAGAAAGTCCTCACCCAAGAGTCGTATAAACAAAGGGCGATCGAGATGCAAGGGGCGATCGGGCGATCGGGCGGAGTCAAGCGCGCCGCTGACATTATCGAACAAGCTGTATTGACTGGGAAGCCTGTCTTGGCTTCTAAAATCTAAAATCTCAGATGTGGAGTCAAATCTCAAATCTCAAATCTAAAATCTAAAATCCACTGATGGCTCACGCACCTCTGGTGTGAGGAGCAAATTTATGCTATGTTCTACGCCACAGTTGACAGCGGTATGAATATGCTGACTCTTCCGGGCGTTGAAATCACAGAGCTCATCTACGAAAGCGCAAACTCCCTGGTTTACCGAGCATCCCGACAACTCGACAGTCTTCCCGTCATCCTCAAAGTCCTTAAACAAAATTATCCGACACCCCAAGAACTCGCCCGCTATCGCACAGAGTATAAAATTACACAATCTCTGAATCTGAGTGGCTGTATAAAAGCCTATGATTTGCAGCCCTATCAAAACACGCTGGTGATGTTTGTGGAGGATTTTGGCGGCGAATCCTTGAAAATTTGGATGCAGCAGCAAAAATTTAGTATTGCAGAATTCTTGCGAATTGCGATCGCCACCACAGAAAGTTTACAACAAATTCACAGCGCCCACATCATTCACAAAGACATTAACCCTTCAAATATTGTCTTCAATCCAGCTAGCGGCGAACTCAAAATCATCGATTTTGGCATTTCCACGCAGTTGACGCGGGAGAATTACACCCTAAAAAATCCCAACATTTTAGAGGGAACTCTTGCTTATATGTCGCCGGAACAAACCGGCAGAATGAATCGAAGTTTAGATTACCGCACAGATTTTTATTCCCTGGGCGCTACCTTTTACGAACTGCTGACATACCAACTGCCTTTTGACACTAACGATGTGCTGGAATTGGTACACAGTCATCTCGCTAAACAGCCCTTGTCTCCATCTCAGGTGAATCCTGAAATTCCGCAAATGGTTTCCGATATTGTGATGAAGTTGATGGGGAAAAATGCTGAGGAGCGGTATCAAAGTGCGATCGGAATAAAAGCCGATTTAGAAGAATGTTTAAATCAACTTCACACCACTAAAAATATATCTGTTTTTGCGCTCGGTTGTCAAGATATTTCTAACCGTTTTCAAATTCCACAAAAACTTTACGGCAGAGAGCGAGAAATTGATAGCTTGATGACAGCTTTTGCACGAGTCAGCGGACAAGGGCAAGATGCCACTGCCAAAAGTTCAATGATGCTGATTTCTGGATATTCTGGTATCGGCAAATCAGCTTTGGTGCAAGAATTATACAAACCGATTACTCAACAGCGCGGTTATTTTATCTCCGGTAAATTTGACCAATATCAGCGCAACATTCCCTACAGCGCCATTGTCAGCGCTTTTCAGGATTTAGCAAAACAACTGTTAACAGAAAGCGAAGAAAATCTCAAAGAATGGCGGCACAAACTATTAGACGCATTGGGAATCAACGGTCAAGTCCTGATTGACGTAATTCCTGAAATTGAATTAATTATCGGCAAGCAACCAGCCCCGCCCGAATTAGGTGCGGCTGAAGCGGAAAATCGCTTTAATTTTGTGTTTCAAAACTTCATTAAAGTCTTTACCAAACCAGAACATCCTCTCACGATATTTATCGATGATTTGCAGTGGGCTGAGGGGGCATCTCTGAAACTGATGCAACTGCTGATGAGCGCTTCGTCAACGGGACTGTTTTTAATTGGGGCGTATCGAGATAACGAAGTTTCTGCGGCTCATCCGTTAATGCTAACGATTGCAGAGATTGTCGAAACTGGCGCAAAGGTCGATCGCATTTTTCTGTCACCTTTGGATTTGGCCTCTGTTACTCAACTGATTTCCGATGCCCTGAATTGCCCGGAAGCAAGAGTCAACTCCCTTGCCGAATTAGTGCTTTTCAAAACAGGCGGCAATCCTTTCTTTATGAATGAATTTCTCAAATCGGTGTATACAGAAGGCCTGTTACACTTTGATTCGCTCGCTTTCAGTTGGGAATGGGATTTAGACCAAATTCAAGCGAGGGGATTCACTGATAATGTTGTCGAGTTGATGGCTGGCAAAATTCAACAACTGTCAGAGAAAACGCAGGAAACATTAAAGATAGCAGCCTGCATTGGCAATCAATTTGAACTAAAAACCCTCGCCTCAATTCGACAAAAATCAGTGCCCGAAACAGCGGATGATTTGTACGCAGCCGTAGCAGAAAATTTAGTCGTGTTACTGGGGAATATGGGAGATGTGGAATTAGAAATTGCAGGAAAATTACCCAGTAGCCAATCCGTAGAATACAAATTTGTCCATGACAGAATTCAGCAAGCTGCTTATTCGCTAATTGCCGAAGAGGATAAGCCGATTGTCCACAAACAAATAGGACAAATGCTCCTCCAAAATATTCCCATTAACAAGCGAGAAGAAAAAATATTTGACATTGTTAATCAACTCAATTTCAGCAGTGAATTAATCGCTCGCCAGCAAGACAAAGATGAACTGGCTCAGTTAAATCTGATTGCTGGCAAAAAAGCCAAGGCATCGGCAGCTTATCAGCCCGCTTTCAACTATCTGCAAACGGGGATAAAATTGCTGGCAGAAAACGCTTGGCAGGTGCAATACCCGCTAAGTTTGCAACTGCATCAAGAAGCCGGAGAGCTAGCTTACATAGTGGGCGATTTTGAGCAGATGGAAAGTTTAGGGAACCTCGTACTAACCAATGCTAAAACAGTGATCGATCGCGTCAAAACGATCGAGGTAAAAATGGGTACTCATGCTGCCCAAAATCAACTAGATATGGCAATTAATCTGGGGCTAAAAATTCTGAGGGAGTTGGGAGTCAAACTGCCCGCAAAGCCTAACAATCTAGATAGCATAATCGGATTGCTGGAAGTTAAGTTAACCCTAGCTGGGAAACGCATTGAGGATTTAGCCAATCTACCTCAAGGAAGCGATCCTGCTAAACAAGCTGCACTGCGTATCTTGTCATTTATGACTACTGTCGCCTATGGCGTGGCCCCTCAACTGATGCCTTTAATTGTGTTTAAGCAGGTGATTTTATCTGTAAAGTATGGCAACTATCCTGAGTCTCTCCATGCTTATGCAGTTTATGGATTAATTTTGTGCGGAGTTGTGGGAGATATTGAAGGTGGTTATAAATTTGGTCAGCTAGCATTGAGGATGTTGGAGCAATTTGGTAAGCCAGAATTAAAAACTAAAGTCCTTCTTCCATTTAATGACTTTATCCGTCATTGGAAAGCGCCAGCTAAAGAAACGTTGCCATCTTTGTTGGAGGCTTACAAAAGCGGATTGGAAACAGGACAAGTGGAAGAACGTGCTTGTGCGTCTCAAACTTACTGCGGTTATTCGTACCTCTTCGGCGCTGAATTGTCAGGGCTGGAAGGCGATATTGCTACTTATGGCGAGGCGATAGAACAATCAAAATATGACCCGATTATTTGGCAGATTAAACCTTTAGAGCAGTCGGTTTTTAATTTATTAGGTAAGTCGGAAAATCCCTGCTATTTAATTGGGGAAGCCTATGATGAGCGGACTGCGCTATCACTATTAACTGAAGCTAACGATCGCACTTCGATTTTTGCCCTGCATTTTTATAAAATGATTCTCTGTTATTTATTCGGGGAATATGCTGAAGCGGTATCTAACGCAGCTTCCACAATGCAGTATGTAGATAGTGCTGCTGGAACTCTTCAAGTATCATACTGTTATTTTTATGAGTCGCTGGCTCAGCTTTCGTTTTATTCTAATGCTTCTTTCGACGAGCAAAAGCACTGTTTAAAAAAAGTCACTGCTAATCAGAAAAAAATGAAAAAATGGGCGCATCATGCCCCGATGAATCACTTGCACAAATTTAATCTAGTGGAGGCAGAACGATATCGGGTTATTGGCAAAGATGTACAGGCTATCGACTGTTACGATCGCGCCATTTCCCTCGCCAAAGAACACGAATACATTCATGAAGCCGCCCTCGCTTACGAACTCGCCGCCAAGTTCTATTTATCCAGGGGAAAAGAAATCACAGCCAAAGCTTATATGCAGGAATCCCGTTACTGCTATCAACTCTGGGGTGCGGCGGCTAAAGTCAAAGATTTAGAAACGCGATATCCGCAATTATTTACGCTCGACCGCCCTACAAATAAAGCCATTTCAACCACTATATCAACTACTGGCAGCCGTTCTAGTTCTTCCTTGGATATCGATACAGTAATGAAAGCTTCAGAAGCCATTTCTGGCGAAATTGTGCTGGATGATTTGCTGTCAAAACTGATGAAAATTTTAATTGAAAATGTGGGCGCGCAAACAGGATACTTGATTTTAGAAGAACAAGGTAAGTTACTGGTGAAAGCTGAAGGTGCCGGAAATAACGATCTCATCAAAGTATTGCCCTCTATTCCGATTGAAAATTGCCCGGAACTTTGCGCGGCTGTTATCAATTATGTCGCTCGCACGCAAAAAAATTTAGTGCTAAACGATGCAACTCGCGAAGGACAATTTACCAACGAACCTTACATCAAAATACGTCAGCCCAAGTCTATTTTGTGTGCGGCTTTAATGAATCAAGGTCAACTCGCTGCTATTGTTTATCTCGAAAATAACCTCACGACACAAGCTTTTACTCCCGATCGCCTGGAAGTTTTGCAATTGCTATCGGGACAAGCGGCGATCGCACTTACCAATGCTAAACTCTACGCGGAAGTCAAGGAACGCGAAAACCGACTGACTCAATTTATCGACGCTATGCCGATCGGGGTAACAGTGCATGACACCACCGGACAAATTACCTATGCAAATCAGACAGCACATCAACTAAGTGCCATTCCCACAATACCCGAAGCCAATACTGAGGAATTAGCAGAAACTTATCAACTTTATCTCGCGGGAAGTAACCAGTTATATCCCACCGCACAAATGCCAATCGTGCGTTCTCTGGCGGGTGAAACTGTTAAACTAGATGATATGGAGTTTCACCGGCCTGATAAGATTGTTTCCTTGGAAGTTTCCAGCACTCCAATTGTGGATGAAACGGGTAAAATTAATTATGCGATCGCCACATTTCAAGATATCACCGATCGCAAACAAGCAGAAAAAGTTTTAGCTGATTACAATCGCACTTTAGAACAGCAAGTGAGCGATCGCACTCTCGAACTCCAGCGAGAAATTATCGAGCGACAACGAGCCGAAGACGCCGCACAAGAAGCCAACCGAGCCAAAAGTACATTCCTCGCAAATATGAGCCACGAATTGCGGACTCCCCTCAATGCAATTCTGGGTTTTTCCCAACTGTTGAACCGTTCTTCTAACCTATTGCAGGAACAGCAAGAACACCTGAGTATTATCACCCGCAGCGGAGAACATTTGCTCGAACTGATTAACCAAGTATTAGATTTATCCAAAATAGAAGCGGGACGCACGACTCTCAACCCGACAAATTTTGACCTCCACCGCCTGCTGGATGATATCGAAGATATGTTCCAACTTCCAGCCGAAAATAAGGGATTGCAGTTATTAGTAGAGCGGATGCCAGACCTTCCCCAATATGTGCAAACTGATGAAATTAAATTGCGCCAAATCTTGATTAACTTGATTTCTAACGCGATTAAATTCACCTCGGAAGGCGGCATTTATGTGAAAATTAAAAATCATGATTTTGCTCGGAAAATCTGCTTTGAGATAGAAGACACGGGAGAGGGAATTGATGCTAGTGAATTAGACAAGCTTTTTGAAGCTTTTGTGCAAACCAAAACGGGGGAAGCATCGCAACAAGGAACAGGATTAGGTTTAACGATCGCACGTTCTTTTGTGCAGTTAATGGGAGGTGAAATGACAGTCACTTCTCGTGCGGGAGGCGGTACTATATTCAAATTTGACATTAAAGTTAATGCAGTTGAAAGTGCCGATCGCCAACGGGAACAGCCAACGAGACGAGTTATTGCGATCGCACCCAATCAACCCCGCTATCGAATTCTCGTTGCAGAGGACGCTCTTGACAACCGCCAATTGCTAGTTAAACTGCTTTCCGCGATCGGTTTTGAAGTCTACGAAGCCAACAATGGGATGGAAGCAATAGAAAAGTGGGAGCAATATTCGCCGCACTTAATCTTGATGGATATGCGGATGCCGGTGATGGATGGGTATGAAGCCACCAAACAAATTAAAGCCAAAGCATCATCTAGCTCCCTTATTGTTAGGGGTGACGGGGGAGCGATCGAAAGTCAAGCAACAGCAATTATTGCCATAACAGCAAGTAGTTTTGAGGAAGAGAAAGCCGTTATCCTTTCTATCGGCTGCGATGATTTTATTCGCAAACCATTTAGAGAAGCAAACATATTTGATGCTCTGCACAAACATATCGGGGTGCAATTCGTTTTTGAAGAACTAAATGCTGCCCCCAGTTTCACAGAAAATGAAGTAAATGTATTGACAAAAACCGCTTTTTCTGAACTGCCTACTGAGTTAGTAGCAAATCTCCAACAAGCCATTAGCAACCTCGATTTGGAACAGATGCAAACAGTCATCAATCAAATTCGCGAAATCAATCAGCCCTTAGCTAGGGCGAGCGCAGCTTGCATTAAAAATTTTCAGTACGAACAGTTGCTAAACTTAATACACACATTGAGGGATGAGACATGAACAAAAACCTCAGTTTTACCTGCAAAGAAAGTATTTTAGTGATTGATGATTGTCCTGAGAACTTAAAACTTTTAAGCGGGATACTATCCGCTGCTGGGTATAAAGTTCACCTGGCTCCCAGTGGGAAATTAGCTCTTAACTTTATCAATGCCAACTTACCCGACTTAATTTTACTGGATATTATGATGCCTCACATGGATGGCTACGAAGTCTGCGAGCAGCTCAAATCTACTCCGAAAACTCAAAATATCCCAATAATTTTTATCAGCGCTTTGCAAGAAATATTTGATAAAGTAAAAGCATTTTCTGTGGGAGGAATAGACTACATTACCAAACCTTTTCAACAACAAGAAGTTTTAGTGCGCGTTGAAAATCAATTGCGTCTGAGAAGGATGTCTAAACAACTCATAGACCAAAATATTCTCGAAGAGCGCAACCGCATGGCGCGGGAAATTCACGACACTTTAGCGCAAACTTTTGCAGGCATTATCATACATTTGGGAGCCGCAGAACGGGTAATATCAGCCAATCCAGAACAAGCACAAGTACACATGAAAACAGTCTGCGAACTGGCTCGATCTGGACTTGCTGAAGCGCGGCGATCCGTAGAATCTTTGCGCCCGCAACTGTTAGAAGATGGCGATTTGTATAGCGCTCTCAACCAAATTGCTCAACAAATGTCATCAGATACTGATACCTGTACTATTTTTGAAGTGGTTGGCACGGCATATTCCCTACCATTAGAGGTAGAAAATAATCTGTTGCGGATCGGGCAGGAAGCATTAACAAATGCTTTCAAATATGCCAAAGCTACGGCGATAAAAATTGAGTTGGTTTACGAAACATCCAAGTTTCTTTTGCGGGTGCAAGACAACGGACAGGGATTTGATACGGAAAGTATCGGTTTTAGGAATGGCTTTGGTTTATTGGGAATGAGAGAACGCGCCGATCGCATTAACGCGCAACTAATTGTAAACAGCCGCCCCGGAAACGGAACAGAAGTTATAGTTTCAGTAAGTAAGGTGCGCATTGCGCACCCTACATAGTAAGTTTTTAGTGAGGACTTCAGTCTTCTTTCATAAAATTAACAGGGTAAACATGATTAACCAATCAAATATTATTCGCGTTTTAATTGCCGACGATCATTATATAGTGCGGCAAGGTTTAGTGGCGCTGCTGGAGCAGGAATCAGATGTTAAAGTTGTGGCGCAAGCCAGCAACGGGCAGGAAGCTGTGACAATGTTTCGCCAACATCAGCCCGATGTAACGCTGATGGATTGGCGGATGCCGGTGATGGATGGAGTCGCCGCCATTGCTGCGATTTGTGCGGAGTTTCCCAGCGCCCGGATTGTGGTGCTGACGACTTATGACGGCGATGAAAACATCTATCGCGGATTGCAAGCTGGTGCTAAGGGCTATCTGCTTAAGGATGCGGAACCAGAGGAGCTTTTAGCAGCAATTCGGGCTGTTTTTGAGGGTAAAAAGTACATTCCGCTGGCAGTGGGTGTTAAGTTAGCCGATCGCCTGAGTGGGCCTGAATTGAGCGATCGCGAATTAGAAGTCATCCGCCTCATAGTCGCGGGTAAAAGCAACAGCGAGATTAGTGAAGTTTTGCACATCAGCGAAAGCACCGTCAAATTTCACATCAACAATATTTTGAGCAAGATGGGAGTTAGCGATCGCACGCAGGCCGCGATTGCCGCATTAAAACGGGGGATTGTCAGCCTGTAGTTTAATGAGCGGTATTTTTTTCCTGATAAAAATAGCAATCCTCGCATCATTTGTGAATTTCTTACTCCCTCCCCTTGATAAGGGGAAGGTTGGGGTGGGGTAAAAAGTTTACGACTCCTGCAATGATTGCTATATGACTATTATGATGGGAAATAATGATAAATAAGACCTTAAGTTTTATGTAAAAACTTTTTAGTAAGGCTAAGGTGGAACTCCTAGGACAAATTAGCCCTCATCAAAAAAATGCTTTATTCATTTTTGTCCAAGTCTCAAGTCAAAGTCCGCGTTTTAAAACAGTTTGCAGCCGCTGTTTCAGCGTCTTTAGCCCTCAGTGCAATAACCAATTTGAAACCCTCGCCGGTATTAGCCACTAGCAATATCCCCGCCGCAAATCAAACCTCGACTCAGCTAGCAGCAAAACCTGATTCTAGCTTGCAGCTAGGGCGGTTACGCAGCACTGTTCCCGTGCAGACAATGCAGCTCGATCCCGGCGGATTTATCCCGATCGCGATCGGCGGTATGATAATTATTCTGGTGCTGCCATTATTTTTTGGCGGATTGGTAGTAATTGGCGATCGCGAAGTCGGAATTGTCAGTAAAAAGTTTAGCTTCGGCGGCAAGTCTTTACCGCCCGGAGATTTAATTGCCTTAAACGGAGAAGCTGGATATCAAGCTGATACTTTGCCCCCCGGTTGGCACTGGGGTTATTGGCCTTTGCAGTACAACGTTCGCAAAGAGTCTCTAACTGTAGTTCCCCAAGGTGAAATTGCTTTAATTATCGCCGCCGCCGGCGAGTCGATTCCGCCGCAGCGCATCCTAGGCAAAATCACAGAATGCGACAATTTTCAAGATGCTCGCAAATTTCTTAAAAGCGGTGGCGAAAAAGGTCGCCAACTCGGCATTCTGACGGGCGGCAGCTATCGGATAAATACGGCATTATTTACGGTAATTACAGCGGCTAATGCTGCCAAACACGGGATGACAGCGGAACAGTTGAAACTGTACAAAATTGCTCCCGATAAAGTGGGAGTTGTGACAACTTATGACGGCGTTCCGATCCAAGATGGCGAAATTGCAGGGCCGATTATTCCGAATCACGACAACTTCCAAAACGCGCAGAAATTTATCAGCGGCGGCGGGCGGCGCGGTTTGCAGGAACAGGTTTTGCTTTCCGGTTCTTGGAATTTAAATCCTTGGTTTGTCGGGGTGGAACAAGTCCCGATGACGGAAATCCCGATCGGCTATGTCGGCGCGGTTATTTCCTATGTCGGCAAAACCTCGGAAGATGTGAGCGGCGCTGCTTTCACTCACGGAAATTTAGTAAATGTCGGCAATAAAGGCGTTTGGGTAACTCCCCTTTATCCGGGGAAACATCCTCTGAATACTCGCATTTTGAAAGTAGAGTTAGTGCCGACTACTAATATAGTATTGAATTGGTCGGGGAAAACAGAAAGGCACAGTTATGATTCTAAACTTTCGTCTTTAACCGTGCGTTCTCAAGACGGTTTTGCCTTTGATTTAGAAGTAGCTCAGATTATTCACGTCGGCGCTTTAGATGCTCCAAAAGTCATCTCCCGCGTCGGTTCGATGCAGAATTTAGTAGACCATGTTTTGCAGCCGACCATTGGGAATTATTTCCGCAATTCTGCTCAAGCTTATTCTGTATTAGATTTTCTCTCCGCAAGAAGCGGCAGGCAAGCGGAAGCCGCCGAGTATATCAAAGCAGCTTTGCGTACCTACGACGTGCAGGCAATTGATACTTTAATCGGAGATATTTTGCCGCCTGCAGAGTTGATGCAAACTCAAACAGATCGCAAAATTGCTGAGGAACAGTGCAAGACTTATGAAGTGCAGCAATTAGCACAAACTCAGCGGCAACAATTGGTGCGGGAAACGGCGCTGGCTGAGATTCAACAAGAGATGGTGAAATCCGAACAAGGCGTGAAAATTTCTGAGTTGAAAGCGAATTCTCAGGTGAAACAAGCTCAAGGCGAAGCTGAGTCGATTCGGGTGAAGGGAAATGCTCAAGCTGAAGCTTATCGAGCGGGTGTTGTAGCTTTGGGAGGTTCCGGTTATACGGCTTTGCAGTTAATGCAAATTATAGGCGATCGCAACGTGCGAGTTGTGCCGGATGTTGCGGTAACAGGCAACGGTAGCGGTGGCGGTTTGGTTGATGGTTTGCTAGGAATGATGATGTGGAATCAAACCAGTAAAAATGGAGAAAATGGCGGGGAGTTACCTGTAGTTAACCTACAGAAATCGGAACCTGCGACAAAGTTACCGATAGCCCAGGTGAATTCTGTTAAGCCGTCGGCATCTCGCGCTAATTCCCCTGTTGCGAATTCTGAGGCTGATATTGATTCGCGGTTTGATGAATTGCCGTTTGACGATCGATCTTTTAGTTAGGCTGTGCCGTTTGTAGCGAGAACTTCAGTCCTCTGTTATTGAAAGGGCGTATTACCCGTTTGTAGTTGGGCGCGATACCTAGCCAAAAGTTCAGGTAATCTCCTCAACCCAAGGTCAGCTAATTCTGACCTTTTTTTATAGCTAAAAACTCAACTTTTAACCAGCTCTCTTTGCGAATGAGTGTTATAAGCTTAAAACTTAATGGACATTGCAATTTCAAAAGGCTCGCCTAGCTTCAATTGGAGTTTAGCTACTTAGCAGTGAGGGTAAGTTATGCAATTTTTAACTATAAATTTAGATATATTTTCTCAGGCGAGTCTCCTGGGATTCGCTGCCTTAACCGCCTATATTCTCACACTGCTTCCCACAAATTTGATAATTGTTTTCCCTCTCACAAAAACAACTGGCTTTCCCAAATGGCTGCTGAAAAATCGCCGTTTCATTGGTCTGAGCTCTTTCTTTTTAGCTGTAGCTCACGGATTCATATTTTTCAAACAAAGAAACTTTGATATCTTTGATCTCAAAACTTATTTTGTTTACTTCCAGGGAGTAGCAACATTCATTATTTTTACTCTTTTGGCTATCACGTCTAATGATTGGAGTGTGAAAAGGCTCAAGAAAAATTGGAAAAAATTGCAGAGTCTCACTTACCTTGCTATGTTTTTAGTAACCTGGCACATCTGGGATAAAATGGCCGGTCACTGGACATATTTAACGCCTGTTGGAATTGCAGCTATAACCGCCATAATAGTTTTATTCCTCTGTCGCACCTGGATTCAGCGCCAATCTAGACCACAAAAACATCACCCAACCGCCGACAAAGTAACAGTGCTAAATAAAAGTGTTGGATAGCATTTCTCCAAGTAAGAATATAGCCGAAAACTCAGCGATAATTTTGTGGAATAGGAAGCGGGAAGTTGATTTTACATAAACTGAGTTTGGAAGGTCATGTTAATGATATCAAAAGCCGTTAAATGGAAAACTTTAGCGTTGACATTAACAGCAGTTGTAACGGCGACGGGCATCGGCTTCTATAGGTATTTTGCGGAATTGGAAACAACTGTATCGCAGTTTAAATCGGGGTTTTTCACTAAATATTATAGCAGTTTTAAAGATAATTCAGGGTGGATTTATGCGATCGCACTCAGTCCAGACGGCAAAACTTTAGCTAGCGGCTGTTATGGTGGCATTATCAAAATCTGGAACTTGCAAACCGGCGAATTGCTTTACACCATAAAAGCACATACCGATGCAATTGAATCCCTCGCCATTAGTCCTGATGGCAATCTTCTGGCTAGCGGGAGTTGGGATAACCGGATTAAATTGTGGAATCTCAAAACTGGTATACTCATCAATACCTTGAAAGGTCATGCGGATGATGTCAAGGCCATAAGTATCAGTCCTGATGGAAGGTTACTCGCTTCTGGAAGTACCGACAAAACTGTAAAATTGTGGAAGTTTCCCGATGGCAAACTACTGGGTACACTTCCAGATACAGACTGGATTAAATCTGTCGCTTTTAGCCCAGACAGTAAAATTTTAGCAAGCGGCAGCGAGAATGGAACTATTAAGATTTGGTGGCTTGATGATGGCGGCAATTACACCATAACTGGGCATTCCGGGCCAGTGAAATCAGTTGCATTCAGTCCAGACGGCCAAACTTTAGCGAGTGGCAGTGCGGATAAAACTGTTAAGCTGTGGCAGTTTACAAATGGCAAAGTTCTCCACACATTAACAGGGCATTCCGCGCCGGTGCTGTCAGTTGCTTTTAGCCCGGATGGACAGGCTTTAGGTAGTGGCAGCTACGACAAAACTATTAAGCTGTGGAACTTGAAAACAGGTGAACTGATGACAAATTTTGCCGAGCATTCTAAGCCAGTTTGGTCAGTTGCTTTTAGTTCTCAAGATACTGTCTTAGCCAGCGGCAGCGGAGATGAAACTATTAAGCTTTGGCCTGTATCTGTCCCGATTGCGACTCAGGTTAACTCTCCTGCGCCAGAGGTAGAGGCAGCACCTTCGGAAATTATCTCCCCCGGTGAAATTGCCCCGTTGAACCGGAAAGTTTACGACCAAATTGACAAGAGTTGGCGCTCGACTCCCACCTTCAAAACTTCATTAGTTTATCGGGTTGCCGTGAATGAAGAAGGGGCAATTATAGATTGTCAGCCGCTGAACCAAGCAGCGGGTGATTTTATTCAAGAAGTTTCTCTTTCTTCCTTTCGTAAAGTTGCTCGTCAGCCCCAGCATCTTCGTCAATTTAAGGTAGTGTTAAAACCCTCTGGAGTGCTTGAGGTTAGCCCGTGGGAGGGGTGGAGGTAATAATATTAATTATGAAAAGCTCTGCAACAGAAATTTTTCATAGCATCACCCAAAGTTTTATTAAAACCAGGCCGGCCAAAACGCTCGCTTGAATTTTAAGCAGTTGTTTTAACTGGATGCAGGGGAAAGAAAACAGCAGGGGAGACGCTAAAAAACTCTGCAAGTTTTTGTATGTGTTCGGTGGTAAGTTTGCGCTTTTCATGTAGGATATCTGAGACAATAGACTCGGTTTTAAAAATAGGAACTAGGTCTTTTTGTCGGAGATTCAATTCTTCTATTAAAGCCTTTAACAGTTCTACTCCGTAAATGTCAGGTATGGGTTCTAAAGTTTGCTCGTACTCGTAAACAAGCATTCCCAGTACGTGGAGGTAGTCGCGTTCGTCGGGAGTCAGTTCGCCTTTATCCAACAAAGAGTCGATCGCTTCTTGAGTTGCCATTAACTCCTCCTCATCAGTTATGGGGCGCGGGGGAAATGCTTGGAGTAGTTCGATATAAGCGCTAGAGTTTTTCATGTGACTATGCAATATTAAGAAAGTAGAACATTATCTATTATTGATACCACGGGTCTTTTTTCCATCGCTCTTCATCATATTCTTCATGGGTAAGTACAGCTCGAATAAAAACTTTTTTAGGTCGATATTCATAATCTATGAAGGTAATCAGTCTGTAGTTATTACCTCTGATGTTAAAGACAGTAAAGTTTCCAACTCTATCGGCTGAGGAAAAAACTGCTTTCACTTCAGCTAAATTTGACCACTCGGCTGTTGTTGCTAGTTTGTACCAAGAGCGCAGACTTGTTTCGGCATCAGGATACTTTTCCCAGAATTTCCTGAGTGCTGATTGAGAGATAACGTGCATATAGTTCCTCGAAAAAAAACTAATTTACGCATCGATTGGACTCTCGCTAGAATCATTTGCATTTCATCTTAGCAAATTGCGAAGTCTTTTGTCAACTCCGATTTGCAGTACAATCGATCGATATTGCATCTGAGGAATCTCCCCATGTCAGAACAGTTTTCCACTGAGATTAGCGATCGCATCTGCACTCACATGAACGAAGACCACGCTAGTGCTGTAGTGCTGTACGCTCAAGCATTTGGCGACCAACCGCAGGCAACAGAAGCTCAAATGCTCGCTATTGATGCCAACGGCATGGATTTAACCGCTAAAGTCAACGACGAAACAGTGCCTGTTAGAGTAAATTTCGATCGCACTTTAAAAGACGCCGAAGATGCTCACCACACTCTCATTGAAATGGTGAAACAAGCTCGAAAAGTTGCTAAGTAGTCAATTGCGTACTATTCTGTTATAATTTTAACGTTTGCAGTACGGACTTTAGTCTGGTTCAATAGTTGTTAAGGACTCAAGTTCTTAGTGAAAACCTTTAGTTAGGTTAATTTTTTTCAAAGACTAAAGTCCCTACTCCAAAAAAAATATTTAATACAGTTTAATTTTACTCTAAAAAATCCACTAAAATGACAGAAAATTACCCAAGCCCCAAAGAATTAGATGTCGTCAATGGCAGTAAAAATAACCATTTCGAGGCACTGGTAAAGCGACTAGATTTGATGATTCGCGCCCGCTATTCGCTGCTGTACATTGTCGGCGCGGAGGAGGAACCGGTCGAGGCTGTAATTGACCAAGTAGCGCTGCAAGTAACTCCCGCGCGCCGGGTGTTGTTCTGGGATCTTGTGCGTGGCTGGGAGGATAACGGTTCTGGGAAAGGTTCGGTAATGGCGGCGCTCGATCGCATCAGCAAAACTGCTGTTGAAGAATATACCATATTTGTCCTGCGGGATTTGCACCCAATTTTGAAATATCCCTACAGCGAAAAAAGCGCGGCGGTAGTGCGAGAATTGCGGAATTTAACGCGAGAATTGAAGCGCAGCAAAAAAACTATAGTTCTTACTTCTCACACGCTGGAATTGCCGGAGGAATTGAAAGAAGAAGTAACAGTAATTGATTTTCCTTTGCCCAACGTGCAAGAAATCGACAGTTTAATTTCCCACGTTGTGGAAAAGCCGCAACAGTTGCAAGTTAGCGGTTTAGCAAGAGAACAGTTAGTTAAAGCTTGTCAGGGTTTGAGTCGCGCTAGAATCGGGCGGGTTTTAGCTAAAGCTTTGGCGGCTAAACAGCAAATTAACGAGTCAGATATTGACGGAGTTTTGGAGGAAAAACAGCAAGCAATTCGCCAAACGGGAATTTTGGAGTTTTTTAACTCCAGAGAATCCCTAAAAAGTGTGGGCGGATTGGAGAATTTGAAACAGTGGGTAAAGATGCGGCAAGATGCTTTTACTGACGAAGCGCGTCGCTACGGCATACCCAATCCGAAAGGCGTTTTGTTAGTAGGAATTCAAGGAACGGGCAAATCTTTATCTGCGAAAACTATTGCTTGCGAATGGCGTTTGCCGCTGCTACGCTTGGATACTGGGAGATTGTTTGGCGGTGTGGTCGGGGAAAGCGAAAGTCGCGTCAGGCAAATGATACAATTAGCAGAGGCGATCGCACCTTGCGTGTTGTGGATCGATGAAATAGATAAAGCCTTCGGCAACATTATCAGCGGCAGCGACGGCGATTCGGGAACTTCGCGCCGGGTATTCGGCAGTTTGATTACTTGGATGCAGGAAAAAACCAGTCCGGTGTTTATCGTCGCAACTGCAAATAACGTCAGGATTTTGCCGGCAGAGTTGCTCAGAAAAGGCAGGTTTGATGAAATTTTCTTTTTAAATTTGCCCTCAGAATCGGAACGGCAAGATATTTTTAAAGTGCATTTGCAGCGTTTGCGGCCCACTAGATTGCGCGAGTTTGATTTGGCGGTTTTGGCCAAACGCGCTGAGAATTTTAGCGGTGCAGAAATTGAGCAAGTTGTAATTGATGGATTGTATCGAGCCTTTGGCACTTTTGTCAACGGACAGCGCCGGGATTTGATGACCGAGGATATTTTGAGGTCGATCGAGGATACAGTACCTTTAGCTGCGATCGCGCGATCGCAAATTGAAGATTTGAAGCGCTGGGCGGCGGAAGCGGGCGCGAGAACAGCTTCTAACGATACTCACTTAATTGATGAATTGAAACGCTACAGCCAGCGGCGGAGGGATGCGATCGACAATTAACTTAATTTCTAGGGTGCGTCAGTTAATGTCTAATTAATTCTCGTAAAAATTCCATCTGACGCACATTCCTAATCGCATGGTGCGTCATTTCAGGGCTGATTAATCCTCCCAAATATCTCCCCTTCTGACGCACCCTACTACTACAAACCCAACCTAAAAACATCAGCAAGAATAGCATTTTCCTCAACCATTCTCCCCGCATCCGGCGAATCGTAAACCACTAACAGCGAATTCTGCCCCCCCAAATAAGGAAACAGGCTCAACCCCTCAGCATTGTCCGTACCAACCTTAAAAGGCAAGTCAAACAATACCTCCAAATCTCCCCCATCTTGTCCAGTAATACTGTCGCCCGTTAGCGAAGCCCTCGAAGAGGATCGCCCTAAAATTTCCTTCAACCGAAAAACCCTCGTCGCCCCAGATAAAGTCATCGTCGGCCCGGCTAAAATTATCAAATCTTCCCCGTTCCAGCACAATTCTCGCACGCCCAAACCGTTCAAATCAACAAAATGTTTGTTGTACAATTTCCCTCCTTTGCCAATTTCCTTAAGCCTTAAAACTCCCGCTTGCGCCTCTTCAACTTCTATTTCTAAAATTATCGCCCAGCCTCGCAGCACCGGCCCCCGCAAACCGAGCAAAATGCGATCGCCCCGCACCGCCAACCCTTCAATATCAAAGCCATTTTCTTTACTCGGAACAGGCACAGAGAAATATAGACCGAGGTGGCTGTCATCTTTGAGGGCGTCTGTCAGCAAATTGCCCGTTTCTGTCCGCTGAAGGCATCCAATTTTCTGTTCGCTTTCGGGATTGTCTGGATGGGGAATTGACTCGCACAAAACCCCGTCTTTCATAGGAATGCGCGCCAGCAAATAGCGGTTGATCTCTGTCTCAATTTCTGCTAATCTTTCAATGTCTTTGTCGGCGTCTTTGCCTTTAGTTTTTTTGCGTTTTGTGCTGTGAGAACCCACCAGCCAAAGATAATGGCTGCTGAAATCCATTCCTTCGATATCGATTTCGGATTTTCCAGGTAAATCGATAAAATCTGCGATCGCAAATCTTTGATGTTCTCCAAAAAGATGAGGCCCCACAGGCGACAAACGCTCGATCGAAGTCGTTTCATCTGAACCCAGCCACAAATTGCCGTCGGGAGTTAAAGCAACAGCGGATAAGTCTGTAATAATATCAGCCGCTTCGCTGTTGAATTGCAGCAGCAGCCGACCGAGCAAAAAAGATTCTGGCATAATTATTAGCACCTAAACTATTCTTAGGGTAAGTCATTATAGCTAAATCTGCTTGAAACTCATAGGTTGCACCATGCTCAATCAGGCTTTTATGGGCGGGTTCGCGTGCCCACCCCCTACTCCCCACAATAAAATTTAATTTTTGTGGAACAGGCATCTTGCCTGTTCCACAACAGAGGTGCAAGATGTGAGTTAAAACTGAGATCTTGCACCAATGTCAATAAAGGGATTTTCGATGGGGGAGGCCGGGTTTATTTGACCTGTCTGCAACCTTTAAGGCTACTCGCGAACCCGCCCCTACAGCTAATTGAGAATCGTGCAACATTTCACTTAAAACCCATTGAAAATTAAAACATAAAATTAAAAAAGAGATCCTCCTCATGCCAGATATCGAGGACTTCCGCTTTGAGATAAGGATTTTTTACCCCTGGTGGCCCAAACCGCAGTCGGCGGTGATTATTCCGCAAACCGAACCTCGACAGACGGATAACACCCTAATTGAAGCATTAACATCGCCGTTACGTTTCGTTACGATAAGGAGACAGAGAGAAAAACCTCTCATTCGTAAAATCAGAGGTAGCCATTATGAACGGTACATTTCGCGTCGGCAACCTGTTTGGGATTCCCTTCTTTGTCAACGCATCTTGGTTTTTAGTTCTGGGTTTAGTAACCTGGCAGTACGGCGGTGCATTAGCTGCCCTGTTTCCCACATTGGGCCCCGTAGCGCCCTGGATGCTGGGATTATTGACAGCGTTACTGTTATTTGCTTCGGTCTTAGCCCACGAATTAGGACACAGTTGGGTAGCCATCAAACAGGGGATTGGCGTGAAATCGATTTCGCTATTTCTGTTTGGCGGACTGGCTAATTTAGAAAGAGAATCCAAAACCCCAGCCGAAGCATTTTGGGTAGCTATTGCCGGCCCGTTGGTCAGCTTATTGTTATCCGGTTTGTTAACAGCAATAGGCATCGGTGCTGGACTCACAGGCCCCGCAGCGGCCATCGTCGGACTTTTAGCTTCCATCAACTTAGTTCTAGCCTTATTTAACTTAATTCCCGGTTTGCCCCTCGACGGCGGCAACATCCTCAAAGCGATCGTCTGGAAAATTACTGGCAACCCTTACAAAGGTGTAATTTTTGCTAGCCGCGTCGGTCAAATAATTGGTTGGATTGCCATTGCTACAGGCGTATTCGGCAATATTTGGAATCTAGTAATCGGTTGGTTCTTGCTGCAAAATGCCGGTCAATCTGCACAATATGCCACAGTCCAAAATAAACTAGCAGGCCTGACAGCCGCAGATGCTGTGACCCCCGAAAGTCCGATCGTCTCCCAAGACTTGTCCCTCAGAGAATTTGCCAACAACTACGTGATCGGTAGCACTCAAACCTGGCGCAGGTTCCTGGCAACAGATGATGCCGGACAATTGGTAGGGGCGATCGACCTAGACGACCTCAAAACCATTCCTACCGGCACCTGGCCCCAAGTTTTAGTGAAAGAACTCCTGAAGCCGATCGAATTTTCCACAACCGTCAAACCAGAATTATCCCTCCTCGAAGTCGTCACCCTTCTGGAACAACTTAAAGTACAAGAACTCCCCGTCATTCGCGAAAATGGTGTCCTCGTCGGACTTGTAGAAAAAGCTGAAATTGCCCGCCTACTACAAAGACGAACCGAAGCAAACCCTGCTTGATACCCTCACATACTTGACAAATAACAGTTAACCCCCTCGATTTCCCTTACCAAAAGGGCGATCGGGGGGGTTAACTCTAGCTTCAAAAAAGTCAAGTCAAACACTCAATTATATTATGTCCGAGCGATTGACCATAATATCCCGGCCGGGCGGGTTTTTGAGATTGTCAATTATTGGCAGATATTGGCAGGTTTACCCGCCCCTACATGATTGTATATTGGTGAAAAATGAAATATTGCACCATTGTCAATTAGCCTTTTATGAACAGGCTGCCCGGCCTGTTCCACAAGAAAATTTATATTTTGTGGAACAGGCCGGACAGCCTGTTGCTGAAAATGGTGCAAGATATCAGTTAAAACAAAAAGTATCGCTGCGCCATTGGCAAAACTGTTGCCGGTTCGCAAGTTAACAATTCCCCATCCGCCCTGACTTCATAAGTTTCTGGATCGACTTCCATTTGTGGCAAATAATCGTTGAGTTTCATATCTCTTTTACTAATTTGTCGCGTCCCGGAAACTGCTACAGTGGGCTTTTGCAAACCTAGCTGTGCGGCAATATCTCGATCGCGCGCCACCTGACTTACAAACGTCAGACAAGTCGCCCCAATCGCCCCGCCAAAACTGCCAAACATCGGCCTCATATGCACCGGTTGCGGCGTAGGAATGCTGGCGTTAGCATCTCCCATCTGCCCGTAGGCGATCGCCCCTCCTTTAATTACCAGTTCCGGTTTCACCCCAAAAAAAGCCGGCCGCCACAAACACAAGTCCGCCAATTTCCCCTCTTCCACCGAACCGACATACTGACTAATTCCGTGAGTAATCGCCGGATTAATCGTATATTTTGCAATGTACCGCTTCACCCGGAAATTGTCATTTTCTTCCGCTGTGGAACGGGCATCTTGCCCGTCTAAATCACCTGTGGAACGGGCATCTTGCCCGTTCAAAATTCCCCTTTGAACCTTCATTTTGTGTGCCGTTTGCCAAGTCCGAATAATCACCTCTCCCACTCTTCCCATCGCCTGAGAATCAGAAGAAATCATGCTAAACGCACCTAAATCGTGCAAAATATCCTCAGCAGCAATAGTTTCCCTTCTAATTCTCGATTCAGCAAAAGCCACATCTTCAGGAATGCCTCGATCCAAATGGTGGCAAACCATCAACATATCTAAATGTTCTTCTAAAGTATTGACAGTGTAAGGGCGAGTCGGGTTAGTTGACGAGGGCAAAACATTAGCTTGTCCGCACACTTTAATAATATCCGGTGCGTGTCCGCCGCCAGCACCTTCGGTGTGGTAAGTATGAATAGCTCGATTCTTAAAAGCCGCAATTGTAGCTTCCACAAATCCCGCTTCATTGAGAGTATCCGTGTGAATTGCAACTTGCACGTCGTACTCGTCAGCTACATTCAAACAAGTGTCGATCGTTGCTGGTGTAGTTCCCCAATCTTCGTGGAGTTTCAAACCCATTGCACCGGCAAAGATTTGTTCGACTAATCCTTGAGGTTGACTGCTATTTCCTTTACCTAAAAATCCTAGATTTACGGGGAAACCGTCAGCAGCTTGCAGCATTCTGTACATATGCCAAGGCCCCGGAGTGCAAGTTGTGGCGTTTGTACCCGTTGCGGGACCAGTGCCACCGCCGATCATTGTCGTGATTCCAGAGGCGATCGCCACTTCTATTTGTTGCGGGCAAATAAAGTGAATGTGACTGTCAATTCCCCCGGCGGTGAGAATCATTCCTTCACCCGCAATTACTTCAGTACCAGGCCCGATAATAATATCTACCCTATCTTGAATATAAGGATTTCCGCCTTTACCAATTTTGTAAATTTTGCCGTCTTTAATACCGACATCTGCTTTAACAATTCCCCACCAGTCTAATATTAAAGCATTAGTAATTACCGTGTCAACAGCTCCGTCTGCATTAGAAATCGGCGATTGTCCCATGCCATCGCGAATCACTTTGCCGCCGCCAAACTTAACTTCATCGCCGTAGGTTGTGAAGTCTTTTTCAACTTCTATGAATAATTCTGTATCGGCTAACCGGACGCGATCGCCCACAGTCGGCCCGAAGGTTTCCGCGTAAGCGCGGCGATCCATTCTGTAACTCATTCTCGCTCCTAATATTAATAAATTTTTAGTTAGCAGTTGAGACCCACTTGAATTATAGTATGTGACGAGTTCCTCAATCTGCAACAGTCAAAAAAATACAACATTAGGCAAGCTTTAAAACCCCGATAGGCATCAATTTTTGCAAATCGAAAATCTAAAATGCTATCAAGGGGCAACTTTCCTCCAGCATTTTAGGAATTTGCCTTTTCAAAATCTCCACATCCACCGTCATATCCATACCAATGAAACTCCAATCTTCCGCTACATTGTTGTCCTCAACCATACGGGAGTATTCTAATCCCAATAGCTGGCAAATGTAATAGAAATATGGCGGAGTGTACCCTCCATAAAAGAATTCCAATACTTTCGTTCCCGGCTGACACCACAGCAAATTTGTAAAACCAGCCCCGTGAGGGCCGACAACCACCGCCGCTTCTGCAAACAGACGAATTTGTTCATCAACAGTGCGCGAGATATCTTCCAAAATTTCAAAATCAAATTCTTTCAAAACCTCTCGCACTTGTACTTCATTTTTAACCTTGCGCCGGCCGCTTCTAGACAGATAAAGTTTTCTATAAGGCTTTACCTTTTCCTTAAGACAGAATTTTCTCCGCAAAAGCTCTATATCGTAAGGACTGGGAAAATACCAGTCTTGATTGTTTCCCACCACCACACTTTCTGCATGATATCCCGTATCTCTAGCCCGAGTGTCGATTAGTGAACTTTCAGGAATACCGAGTTTGGTCATAAATCCCAACTCAAAATCTGTATGCCTTAAAGGATAGCAAATTTTAGCTTCTTGCCAAATTTCCTTACCTAAAGCCTCCTCAATTCGACAAAGTTTAGCCAGCACAAAAATGACATAATCGTAATAACTGCACCACAAATGCGACCAAGGAGCAACTACCAGCGGATAGGTAATTTGGTGAGGTTTGTAAGGCCATTCCAGAATGCCCGCACCGCTAATCCGAAAATCCAAGTCTAAAAGTAACTTGTTATTCAGCAGCGTGTTGCCAGACGTACAAATACTTAGAGAATTTATTTTTTGATTGAGGGTAATCTTCCACACATAATCTGGGTCAAAAGACACGGGTTTTTCCGTGGCAAAAAACCGAGAAGGCACTTTTTTAACCGAGGTTAATGCGGGTATATTAATAGGTTGGTGCTGCTTTTTGTAAACGATGCTGTCATCTAACAATTTGATGCTGGTGCGCCGGTCTAACGGGGTTCTCCAGACACGCCTTGATGTTGCCAGCAAGCTCTGCTTCAGTGTCTGTTTGATCTGGTCAACTAATTTTGGGTTCATCACGCACTTTTGCTGTATATCTTGGCAGTTTTAACAACCACGGTATACCGCCAACTGCAAATTTTAACTCGCTCAAAAGTTGGAGATTGAACTAACAAAAGATAGCCAGAAGGCACTTAGAAAGAAGGCAGAGAAAAAGTTGTGAGATGGCTTTGTCACTCTCCAGGCATAGGGCTGGAAGTGATACCATGTTAGATGGGGGATTGCGGATGACTTATTACTATCATAGTGTGGATATTTCCTACAGTTGCATTCTTTTTGGAAGCTGGCAGAACTTTGAAGTTAAAAAGTTTCAAATTCAAAACTCAACAATCGTGAACGGTCATCTGGCTTCATACTTCAGCATCCAGATGACCGTCCACTTTTCCATTAAAGCCGTAGACTTCACGACAACCTACAAAAGGTACTAATTGAACTTCCCTTTCATCTCCCGGTTCAAACCTGACTGCTGTACCTGCGGGGATATCCAACCGCATTCCTTTTGCTTGTTCTCGATTAAATTCTAAGGCTTCGTTAGCTTCGTAAAAGTGATAGTGGGAGCCAACTTGTATGGGTCGATCGCCTTTATTTCCTACCAGCAACCGCACCGTTGGGCGACCTGCATTTAATTCTATTTCGCCTGCTGAAACAATCATTTCTCCTGGAATCATCTTTTCCTCCTATGAGTCTCTGTGGTTAATTTTTTAACGGATAGGATCGTGCACTGTTACCAACTTAGTTCCGTCGGGGAAAGTCGCCTCAACCTGGACTTCATGCACCATTTCTGCTATCCCTTCCATCACATCTTCCCGCGTCAGGAGAGTTGTCCCGTAACTCATTAAATCGGCGACGGTGAGGCCATCTCTGGCTCCTTCTAAAATCGCTGCAGAAATGTAGGCGAGTGCTTCTGGATAATTTAATTTTAAACCTCTTTGTTTCCGGCGCTCTGCTACCAGGGCGGCGGTGAAAATCAGCAGCTTGTCTTTTTCTTGGGGGGTGAGTTGCATTTTTATTCTTGTAAGTGCGATCGCATTATTTGGTTATGATATCGTTTACGGTTGTTTCTGAATGATTAAACCGCAAAGGGCGCAGAGGGCGCCGAGGAAGAGAAGAGAGAGATGAATAATCTAGTTAGGAGGGCAACTATACATTGAAACTCAAAGATCATCCTATTTTATCCAAACTCTGGGCAAACAGCAAGGGCGTTGTGAAAAAGATAAGCGCAGCAAGTGCCAAATGCTGACAAACCAGTCTCTCGCTGCGGTGGTGGATGTACCGCGATATCGGCACAGCAAACCGTTAGGAATACGAGTCACGCCGACGGTGGAATTACCAGGATAAATTGTTGCCTCCGATGGCAAATCTCGCACTTTTTCCACGAACTCTGTGGTTACGGGTTCGCCTACCCAAGCGAGGGTGGCGACTACGGGTTTTCCTCCGAGACCGTGAGGACTTTCGAGCATTTTTTCTCCACCTTTGAGCAATTGTCTGTCAATCCATAAAGGGCTGTTTTGTTGCCAAATTTCGGTGTGCGATATCCATTCTCCAGACAAGAACTTTTCGCCTCTAGCACTGCGTCCAAATCTGGTAATTTCCCACAGTAAAATCCTCGCTGTTGGTGCTAATTCTACCCGCAAATTTTGGCGATATATTGCGCCATCAAAAACTATTGTTTCCTGTGGCAGCCATTCTAAATTAGCACCGGCTTCTAGTTTGATGTCGATATTTTGTTGTGATTCTAGTCCGCTGCTACGATAGATTTTACTAGCGGCGGCGCTGGTAATCAAGGCTTTGGCGTTGGGTTGGAGGTGAAAATGGCTGGAAAGTCGATCGCCCCCGACAACTCCACCAGCCGTGTGCAAGATGACGCTGTGGCAAATCTCTTTCCCTTCAGGATAAAACGGGCGCTGCACCTTCAGCGGCGCTTGCATTTGATTGTGAATAATTTGAGTTGCACCACTGCGGTTGGCATAGACTAAATTCAGGCAGCCGTGCCATCCATTTTGATTTTTATTTGTAGGTTCAGTCGAATTTTCAATCACAGGCTTGTAGAATTAAATGTTAAAATTTACACTTTTTTCAAAATTTATTAGATGTATATTTATCGTTTTTTTGCTAATATCACATAGTCATCGACTCCATAATGAATGTCATAAGGTAACTTAAAGTGCTGGCGGAAAAGTGGACTAATAAATTCCTTTACAGGTAAATTTTCTCTAGCAAACTTTCCAAAGTTAGGAGGGGATGTCCTGCTACCGATTGAATTTAAATATTTATACCAAACCAAGTTTAAGCCCAGTTCATCAATAAATTGTCTTACTACACTTAGCTCGTGTTGGCAATCATCAACTCGACGAACATTGTATGGTATCAGCAGCTTCTTTTCTTGAATAATTAGCAAAGCGTAACCATAATCATTCAGGCTGCTTGTAAATATATCCTTGTAAATTTGAAGGGATTTTTCTCTTCTCTCCTCATCGTTAAAAAAACAGTGAGAAATCACTATAAAATCAAAAAATTTTTTCGGCAGTCTTTTAGATTGATTTTCCCTGTCAAAGATACTAGAAGTGTCAAAACGAAAGTAAGCATTCATTGCCTGGGGTTCCATGTACTGCCGCCAAAACTGGAGCCCGCGATATTGAAAGGCTTTTTGCTGTTCGAGAGAGTAGTAGGATATGTGCATTGGTGGCATTGAAAAAAAGTCGCTACTGCTTTGCAGCAACAAACCGAGTCCGTAAGCAACAGTACCCGGCCCAGCCGCAATATCGAGGATATTAACTTTAGTTGGTAATAATCCAGCCTTGTAAATCAGGAACCAAGCTAGATATGTACAATAGACATTATCTAGAAAATATCTCATTAAATAGATGTGAGGACTTAGCTCAAAACTGTATTGAGGATCTTGTCCTTCTTTCAGTTTCTGTATATCGTCAACAGCTTGTTTAAGTAAATCATCAACATTGTTTTTTTCCCGGTTCAACTTATTCAGCTCATTCTTGATAAAACCTGCCAAATGTTGTTCAAAATTATTAAATATCTTCTCATCAATGCCAGTGCATTGAATCATACTTTCATCGCAGTCTCTCAATTTGAAAGATTTTGAAATATGTTCAATGAACTTTGTGTCGGGAAACAAGGTTAATTCATCAATCCGCCCCAGCGAATCGTCAAGTTGCCCGAAGCTTAGTTGCCTTTCTAATTCTTCTAAATGGCGATCGGCTTCTTTGATGCGGTCATTTTTTTTCTGCAATAACTTCTCAAGCTGTAGGCGCTCTTTAAATAGTTTCTGCTGCCATGAGAGTTTTGCCCCGGAATTTTCTATTTCTTTTAAAAGTTGTTTGGCAACTCGATTATTTTGACTCTTCACGGCTTCGTTAAAGTTATGGGAACGCCACCAATTTACTAGCGGATTACTCATAGCCAAATCCCTCTTTACCTTCCATAATCTCAACTCCCGGAAGCATCGCAATTAATTTATTTTTAAACTTGCGATAACTCTGTTGTTCGCTATTGTACCACCAAGCGTACTTGTGTTTAAGAACTAATGCTTCCTCGCGAGTAGACGCAATTAGCGATCGCGCGTTGCTGGCATGAAAATCCTGAATCACCACCCGATCGGCAACTTCCAGCTTGTTAATAAAATCAGCTTCATCTTCCGGTAAGGTAGGGAGTAGCGGTGTCACAGTTATCGAAAATCTGACATCGCAATTTTCTCGGTAAGGAAAACTGTATCTCAGTTTGGCAATAGCTTTGAGTCTCGCAGGAATACTTGGCGATTTGGGTTCAAAATCTTTCCTCACTTTTTCGCTACCCGTGGGAATGCTCATATTAATTCGCAATCGCTGAAATTGCTGTAAAATATCGACATCTCTAGTTATCATAGGACTGCGAGTTTGGATAACCAGCGTCGGCTGATAGAGAACCATCACTTCTAGCAAGTGCCTAGTTAGTTGTTCTTTAGATTCAATTGGCTGATACGGATCTGTGACACTACTCATGTAAATTGTCGGTGCGCGATCGGGGTTTTTCTTGTGCCAACGTTCCAACTCTTTCTTAAGAATTTCCGCTGAATTTTGCTTAATTATTACCCAATTGCCCCAATCCTCCCGCATCTGTGAGTTAGGGCTAAAAGCAGCAGCATAACAATAGCTGCATCCGTACTGACAGCCGCGATAAGGATTCAGCGTGAAATCGTAAGCACTGATAAATCCAGTAGCTTTGTTAAGCACTGACTGTGCATTTTGTGCATACACTTTGGCACTTCCGAAGTTTTCCCGGAGTGCGAAAGTGTGTTTTTTGCCGACGGAATATCCCTCATACGGAGACTTTACCATAATTGCACCTGCTACAGTATTAAAATGGAAAATGTTTAAAAATGAGAAAGGCGATCGCGCTTCGAGCTTACTACTTCACTGTACCGCAATCAACAAATGTCCGCAAAGCAGTGGGGAATTACTCAACTTTACAATAAATTTTTTGAAGAGCCAACAAGTCAACTTTATAAACTCCATGCTAAGCTCGATCGCGAAGTAATGCAAGCTTACCGATTTACTGACAGCGACGATATTTTAGCAAAAGTTATCATAAGTTTTGTAAATTTGCGTCTAATCACATAAATTGTTGATATAGATCACAAACGCTCTAGTCTAAAAACAGAGATACTAGGGAAAGCGTTGAGTATTGAGGAGTGAGTTTTGAGCTAAATATTTCAAAATTCAAAACTAAACACTCAAAACAGCTTTCTGCGTTCAGCATAAGTGCCTTCTGCATTTATTCGCTCAATTACTCCTGATTGTTTTGGGAGGAGCTTTCAATGTTATTATTTACCCACACTCAGCCCCAAGATAGCAAAGTAGAGCAAGAACACTCGGCAAAAAAAACTTTGTTACAACATTCAAGCATTAATTTAACTTGGCTAAAAGGACGATTCAACTATTTGCGGATCGGTCAAAAAATTAGCTATGGCTATGCTGTAGCTATCGGCATAGCGATTTTGGGAAGTGGTGCGGGACTGAGATTGGGAGACTACTTTCGCAAGCAAGCTTTAGTTCAGGTGAATGTTGCTGGGCAGCAGCAGCAACTGCTGCAAAATTTGCAAAATACCGTATTTAAAGCCCGATCGCACGCGGCGAGATTGCCAGCCGTTGTGGGAAACGAAGTGGCGCTGAAATACGAACACGAGCGCTTTGTCGGGCAAATCAATCAGGCGAAAATCCTGATTTCAGAAATTGAATCTTTTGCACGAAAAAATACCGCTCGACTAGCAACAGAAGAGGCAGCATTGCAGGCTCTCTTGAAGAAATCTGCCCTCGTCATTGATTACTACGGTCAGCTAATTAAATTGCAGTTAAAAGAAGCGGAAGTTTGGAATTTGCCTCCCAACAGCATCGAGTCGGCACAGCTACAAATGTTGAGGACTAGCAGCGGCCAAGAAGCGATCGTACTAGATAACCTGGCTCAAAGTTTAACTGACCTAATATCTACAGTAGAAATTCACAAACAGCAAGGAACCCAAGCATTAGAAGAAGCTGGAAGTTTGCGAAACCGAATTATTATCGGGAGTATGCTAATTTCAGCACTCATCGCCGTGTTACTGGCGGACAAAACCAGCCGCGCGATCGCCCAACCCCTCGAAACCGTTACTAATTTTGCTCAGCAAGTCACTCGCGAATCGAATTTTAACCTGCAAGTACCAGTCACAACAGACGACGAAATCGGAGTTTTAGCGGCGTCTTTCAATCAATTGATTCAGCGAGTTAGCGAGTATACACAAGAACTAAAACAAACTCAATCCCAATTAATTCAGACCGAAAAAATGTCATCTCTCGGTCAAATGGTTGCAGGGATAGCCCACGAAATCAACAATCCCGTCAACTTCATCGGCGGCAACATTGACTATGCCAACCAATACATCGAAGATTTGGCAGGTTTGGTAACTCTCTATCAAGAATATTATCCCAACCCACCAGATGCCATTCTAGAGCGCATCGAAGACATTGAACTCGAATTTCTCAGAGAAGATTTACCAAAAACCCTCTCTTCGATGAAAATGGGAGCCGATCGCATTCGCGAAATTGTTGTATCCATGCGGAATTTTTCGCGATCGGACGACGGAAAAATGAAATCAGCCGACATTCACGAAGGAATAGATAGCACCCTCGTCATTCTCAATCACCGACTCAAACAAGGTATTCAAGTTATTAAACAATACGGCAAGTTGCCTGCGCTTGAGTGCTATCCGGCGCAACTGAATCAAGTATTTATGAATATTATTAGCAATGCAATAGATGCGCTGGAGGAGGTGAAAAAGGAAGACAAAGGCTATTCGCCAACGATTTGGGTAAGCACGGAAGTTACGGCCGCCAATACTGTCACCGTCAAGATTCGGGATAACGGGCCCGGAATTGCCTCCGCCAGTACCCAACAGATATTTGACCCATTTTTTACTACAAAGTCGATCGGCAAAGGCACTGGATTGGGATTGGCTATTTCCTATCAAATCCTTGCCAAGCATCACGGCAAAATTGAGGTAAATTCTCAAATAGGACAGGGTACGGAATTTGTGATTACTTTGCCAGTTGCTGCGTAATATCACGCGGGGCGGGATGAAAATAAAAAATCGGTTCCCACCGTCGCCCAATTTCCCAAACCAGCCGACTTGCTCAACCAGTTGAATACCCGACGCAAAAAGTCCGGGGCGAACTTGTCAGATATAGAGGCGCTTTTGGACATAGTAAAAAACCATTAGCGCGAAAATTCAGCGACAAACAGAACTCTTGGTGACAAGAAATCTGAAACCGTTGAATCACAAATGATTGAAATGGATGGGGGCGGAGGGACTTGAACCCACACGACCGTTTCGGGTCAACGGATTTTAAGTCCGTAGCGTCTACCATTCCGCCACGCCCCCCTTTGGTCAAGCTGCTGTGGTTTTGAGCCACTAAGAGCAACAGCCTTTTATTCTACAGCCAAAACCCCAATTTACGCAACCCCTAATCAAAAAATTCCCAAAACTCGCGCTGGATCTCCCCAAGCGGTACAATAGTTAACCAGCTAACGGAGCGTGTCACCCGACTTACCCTGTTATTATTCCCCTAAAGCAAATCTATGTATATTACCTTACTGCTTTACGCCGTCTTGGCCGGAACCTACCTCCTGGTAGTACCCGCAGCCACCTACGCTTACCTGAACAGCCGCTGGTACGTCGCTACCTCTTTTGAGCGTGGCTTCATGTACTTCTTGATGTTCTTCTTCTTCCCAGGTATGTTCCTCCTAGCTCCATTTTTGAATTTTCGGCCCAAACGGCGGCAGATAGAAGCCTAAATGCGACGTATTGACGTAATTGGAATCAGTATCGGCTTTTTTGTAGCAGGTGGGTTGGTCTACTTGCTACTGCAATTTGCCGGACTTGACAGCATGAATGCAGGGATTTGGAGCCAGTTGTTTTTGGTTGCCGGCTTGGTTGGCTGGCTGGTGACTTATTTATTTCGAGCACTGACTCAAAATATGACCTACAGCCAGCAATTGCAAGACTACAAAGAAGCTGTCTTGCAGAAGCAACTGGATGAACTCACTCCCGAAGAATTAGCCAAACTTCAAGCCGAAATTGAACAGGAAAAAGATAATTAGTCAATAGTCCTTAGTTCTCAGTTATTAGTTATTAGTGAGCTATTAGTGATTAGTTATTAGCAAAAAACTCTGAACTAATGACTGGGAATAACAACTCATGAATAGTAATATTGACGGCTAACTAATGACTGATGACTGATATCACGTTCCCTAAAATAAGCGCGATAGGTTTGTAGTGAGGACTTCAGTCCGAGGGAGTTTATGAGGAAGGAATTCCTCACTACAAACAAATTTCATTGCGACCGATCGAGGGGAAATCCTATGTATGATGACTGATAACCAATGACTGATGACTAATAACTAATGACTATTTCTAATTGTTTTGAAACGTTACGCAAGAACAAGCAATGTGCATTGATTCCTTTTATTACTGCTGGCGACCCAGACTTGGAGACAACTGCTAAAGCATTGCAAATTTTGGATGATAACGGTGCAGATGCGATCGAGCTTGGCGTTCCCTATTCTGACCCGCTAGCTGACGGACCGGTGATTCAAGCCGCTGCTACAAGGGCGCTACAGCGGGGGACGCGGTTAGATTCGGTGCTGGAAATGGTAGCGAAAGTTAGTCCGAATTTGCGATCGCCCATCATTCTCTTCACATACTACAACCCGATTTTGTACCGAGGTATAGAAACTTTCTTGCAGCAAATCAAAAGTGCTGGAGTTCAGGGATTGGTTGTACCAGACTTGCCCTTAGAAGAAGCAGATAGTCTCATCCAACCTGCCAACAAATTAGGGATTGAACTAACATTATTAGTTGCTCCGACAAGTCCCAAAAGTCGCATAGAAGCGATCGCTCGTCAGTCTCAAGGATTTATTTACTTAGTCAGTGTGACGGGGGTTACGGGAGTGCGCGAAGGCTTAGAAACGAGAGCAAAAGAATTGCTGCAAGAACTTCGCGCCGTCACCGACAAACCCATCGGCGTCGGGTTTGGTATATCGCAACCCGAACACGCTCGCCAAGTGAAAGAATGGGGCGCAGATGCTGCGATTGTTGGCAGTGCTTTTGTCAAACGCTTGGCCCAAGGAACTCCTGAACAGGGTTTAGAGGCGATCGGGGAATTCTGCAAAAGTCTAAAAACAGCGATTCAAAATCCTTAGCAACTGTACAGATACTTTCAGCCATTAGACAGATGTGTGCGATCGGGATGTGCCGCCACAATTGCGATTAAAGACCTTGTTGTACTTGAGATCATACACCATGTTCCTTCTAGTTCCTGACTAGAAGGTTTTTTTTGAGCCGAAAATGCAAAACATTTCAAGATAGTCCGCGCATGGATAACCAAACAGCTATGTAGGGAAACGACTTTGCCTTGTCCGGCGCCGGGTGTGCCGACTTTGAATATTTTCTAGAATATCGAAGATTATCCATTTCTTTGTCCTTCTTCCTTCTTCGTTCTTCCGTCTTCCGTCTTCCTTCTTCGTTCTTCCTTCTACTATAACTTGAGGAATGTAACTTGGGATAGATGAAAAGCTACGGTTTCTATTCGTATACTTAAAAAAGTGTTTAAGTGCCTAATTGGGTAAGGCTAGACATCTACAAAGCCACAAGGCATTTGATCATCTCACAATAGCACAATAGTAAGGAGCATTTTTATGAACAGACTAACTGCTTTTCTGAAAAAAATTCGAGCTGTACAAATTTTAACAGTCTTTCTGGCGGGCATTTTAGTATTAGTGAGTACAGCCTGCAGCGGCGCTAATATCGCAGGAAAAACTGATGTGATGGCAGGAAAAGCTGATGCGAGGATAGGAAAAACTGCCGACCAAGTTAGAGAAGAAGTGCCTTCAGGGGCTGTAACGTCCGAATTCAAAGGCGGCATGAACGACTACAGCGAGGTCGATCCCAGAAACAAAAAGCTTACAGCAGAAGAAGCAAAAGCTCAGCTTCTCAAAGAGCAAGCGCAGCACCGCATTGACACGAAATCTAGCAACAATGTAGGCGAAAATGTACGGCGGGTAGCGGATGACGCGCCTGACAAACTCGGCCAAATTGGGGACAAGGTGAAGGACGATGCTCGCACAGCCCAGCGCAAAGCTGATGACTTTGGCGACAAAACCAAACAAGGCTTTGCTAATCTTAAAGAAAACACTCGCGAAGGCTTGAAGGGAGCAAAAGATATTGTTAAAGAAGCCACTGCGGGAGCCAAAGAAAGAGCAGCAGAGGGTACAGAGTCTCTGAGATATGGTACCAGCGGCGGCCAAGAAAATATCAATGATGCAGCGCGAGACGCAAGATAGAACGCTGAAGATACTTGGGAAAAGGTTCGCTAGAAAGTGAATCGAGATTTTGACATAATTCAACGAGTGGCAGAAACAGCGGCAGACGCGATCGACTAATCTCAAATAACGCTGTTTCCTTCTCGGGAAGCTAGATTCCGACAGGGGTTTTAACCCCTGTCGGAATTTAGGTAAAGTCAATCGATTTTAGATTTTAGATTTTAGATTTTAGATTGAAGCATTACCCCTGGGAGGGCTATTAGGTCGGAAGTAGAGTGCAGGGGGGTTTCACCACAATCTCAATGCCCTGTCCTTTTCTAGGGGGGAGTGGGATACTACTGCTTTCACGACGGATTCTTTATAATTTCTATAGATTGTATTTGGACTTTTTAAGGTAGTAACTTGTTGACCGGCTTTGCGGAAATTTGGGCGATCGAGCTATATTAAATTCCATTAATTACCAAAAAAAAATGGTTTAAAGCCGGAACCCTTGTAGGGAGAAATTAAAAGAAGACTATTCATTACTCCAATCCTCGGACTTCCAGGTAGAGGTCGCCCTCTTGCGGTCAACTGTCAAGCGGTCAACTGTCAACTGAACCATTGTATTTTTCAAGACAGGATACTGCGGTGTTTATACGGTATTTCGCGTTCATTGAATCGCATTTGAGATTAACAGGAGAAACTTATACGTAAGTAAAAAGCTTTAATCGCGATCGCCAAAGTATAAAATGTTGTTCATTAACAAACAATTGGAATTTTCGATCAGGCGATCAAAAATTAGGTGATTTATGCCCTAAGATAGATACACTAAGTTTTGTCAAGCTAATGTCGGAGTTGAGGTCAGCCGATATGGACGCAACAGTAGATGTGGTAGATTTGACTGCGGTAATGCCGGGATATCGCCCGATCGCGCAATTGTACACAGATTCTCGATCGGCTATCGATCGGTTCGTGCGCGAGAAAGACCGACAAACCGCCGTTAAAATTCTCAAACCTACGTCGTTGTGGCGGAGGATTTCCGGGACGCGGTGCTGCCAAAATCCCAAAAAGTTGCATTAGCGACCGTTAATTGGATCGGTAGAAAGAGTCCTCAAGCGAACAGACATTCTCGACGAACTCGAGTCCCGACCGATTATTTACAAATACATTAAACCTTCCAATCTTTCAATTAATCTTGACTGTCACCTGCCAGATGGATGTGGATAAATTTTCACAAAAAGAGGCCAAGGATTCGGGATATATTCGAGCCGTAATCCGCCGCCAATCGACAGGGGAAATGGAGGCAAACCTTATCTTGGGAATTGTGTTTTGATGCTAGTAACGATGATGCACGACTTTTATGATGCGCTGGCAGATTTGGCAATCTATGCAGATGCCGCACCGGCGGAGCGCCAACAAATCCTTAAGCGCGTTGGGGCTAGTCAGAAAAAACTCAAAGAATTCGCGCACCATACGCCGATCAATTACCAACACAAGTTCGATCTGGTTGAGGCAGAATTGCTGGGCGTTTTGGGACAGACAGCAGAAGCAATGGAACTGTACGATCGAGCTATTACCGGAGCTAAAGCTAACGAATATGTCAATGAAGAAGCTCTTGCCTGCGAACTCGCTGCTAAGTTTTACCTGTCATTAGGAAGGGAAAAAATTGCCAGACTATACATGATAGATGCGTATGATTGCTATGTCCGCTGGGGAGATAGAGCCAAAATAGACGACTTAGAAAAACGTTATCCTCAATTATTAAAAGCGATTTTAGAACCCGCCAAACTCCCTGCCGATTCCTTAGCAAATTTTACAACACCTGCTGGGCAAAATCAATCGCTTCATCCATCCATTCATCCGTCTGTTTCAGCGAGCCTCTCAGATTTTGGGAATTTTTCAACACTGCTAAAAGCTTGTCAAGCGCTATCGAGTGAAAGAGAACTCGATCGACTGATTGCCAAACTGATGCAACTGGCGATGAAAAATACAGGAGCTAACAAAGGAACTCTGATTTTGCCAAACGGCAATCAATGGGAAATCGCGGCTACCAGCACGCTCGACAATTCGGGAGTCGAGTGGGCGATCGACTTATCATCCGCAACACTCGATGAAAACAGCGATATCTTGCCCCTCCAAATTGTTGACTGCGTTAAAAATTTATTGAAACCTGTGATTGTTCGGGATCTCGCTCAACAAAGTGATTGGGATTCCGACTCCTACATCCTCAAATACCAACCGCAGAGCCTGTTGTGTTGGCCGATTATCGATCGAGGCAACTTAGTCGGCATTTTGTATCTGGAAAATCGCTTAACCGCAAGAGTTTTTACCCGCGATCGCCTGCAACTTCTCAATCTCCTGTGTTCCCAGGCCGCCATCTGTTTGCAAAATGCTCTGCTATATAAAAAATATCAGGATTACAACCAACAATTAGAGCGATCGCTAGTAAAAATTAGCCGAACCGAAGCTCAGCTTGCCGATCAGAAGAAAATGCTCCAAGCGATTCTTGATGTCGCTCCGATTTGGATTTGGATGGTGAATCCCAGTGGTAAAGTACAGTTTTTGAACAAGACATTTTCTCAAGATGTGGGTGTGCCTCTGAGCGATTTCCTAGCTGTCGATCATTATAAAGATATACTGGGGGAGAATGCAGCGGGCTGTCTGGTTTCCGATGCCGCCTGCCTTGCTCAAGATTTGCCGCATTACTCCAGCGAAATTCTCAGATTTGTTGACGGCAAACTACACAATTTAGAAATCACGAAAGTGCAGTTAAAAAATTCCCAGGGCGAGACAATCGGGATTATTGGTTTGGGTGTTGATGCCACTGAGCGCAAGCGAGCCGCCGAACTTTTGCTAGAGCAAAATCAACAGCTCGAACGAACTTTAAAAAATTTACAACAAGCACAACTGCAAATCGTGCAAAATGAGAAAATGTCGGCATTGGGTAATTTAGTCGCCGGAGTCGCACACGAAATTAACAATCCGATTGGGTTTATTTCTGGGAATTTAAGCGAAGGTAAAAGAAGTTTGGAAGATGTTATCGAACACTTAGAATTGTATCGCTCCGCTGCATCGCAATCGGAAATAGCAGACCACGCCGAAGAGATAGACCTCGATTATCTTTTGGAAGATTTACCGAAGATGATTGATTCAATGCAACTCGGGTGCGAACGCATTTGCAGCATCAGCAACAGTTTGCGTACCTTCTCCCGAGGCGACAAAGACTACAAAGTTCCTTTTAATATTCACGAAGGCATTGATAGCGCTATTTTAATTTTGAAACACCGCCTCAAAGCAAACGAACACCGCCCGCAGATCGAAGTGATAACTAAATACGGCAATCTCCCTAAAATCGAATGTTTTCCCGGTCAATTGAATCAAGTTTTCATGAATATCCTTGCCAATGCGATCGATGCCTTAGAAGAGTCAAATATAGGACGCAGTTTTAGCGAAATTACCGCTAATCCCAACCGCATCACGATTTGCACGGATATAGTCGGCGAAGGGTACATTAAAATTAACATTGCTGATAACGGCACTGGCATCAAAGAGGAAGTTAAACAGCAGATATTCGACCATTTGTTCACGACAAAAGGTGTCGGCAAAGGAACAGGATTGGGGTTGGCAATTGTCCACCAGATTGCGGTAGAAAAACATGGCGGAAGCATCGAGGTGAATGGGGAGCCAGGAATTGGCACAGAGTTTGCGATCGTTTTGCCTGTGAAGGGATAAATTTGAATTAAAATTCAAGGTGTTTTGGGCGATCGCGTAATAAGATATACTGACTTTGATTCGGGTCTTTTTTTGAAAGCCTTGGCATAACTTTTTTAAAATAGCATCATTTTTTTGATCAAGCAGTCTGGTTTACAAGCTATTGCTACTGTACTTAATGAACCTGGAATATGCTGTATTTTAGACCCCCTATAATTGAGTGCGTCACCCATTTTTAGTTGCAAGGTGTCTATTATACAAAAAAATTAATCACCAAGGCTTCGCCCTACCAAAATTTATCTTAAATTTAACCAATCTTGAATTTCTTGCGCTAACCAAGCCGCCTCAACCTCTTTCAAATTTTTTGCTAAAATATAAAAGTAAGTTCCCATATCGTTACCTGAACGAATCCTGATTTGATTTCCCTCAGCCAGGGCATATATAAAAGTACCCAAAATTTCCGAAATTTCCCCAGTTTGTTGTAAATAACTCCAACCAAATATCTGATGTTCCACTTTAAAGTAGTTCCGGTTAAATGTAATTTTATTACCATTGCCCAACATCTTAACTAAGATACTTGCTATAATCGTAAACAATCCTAATCCCATAAGGGAATTTACTTTCCAAACTAATAACATCATCGGCACAAATAGCAGTATAATTAATGATCCTATAAAAGCACCTAAAAAAGGCTGGCTGACTAAAGTAGACGGAATTTTAATGTTTAACTCCGTCGCTGATTTGCTAACTTGAATACGACTGTGACGCGGTTTAGCAATTTTCCGAACAGTCGCAATTTGAAGATTAGCCCCTTGTATGTTTCCCGATTTCAAAGCTGCTAAAGCGTCTCTAGCCTTGCTGAAACGCTTTTCTAACGCGATTTCCGTCATCTTCTCAATCCAGCTTACCAAACTAGGATTCACACTCACGCGATCGCTAAACTGAATCCGAGAATCTTTCTGTGGCAAATCCGCAGGAGTCATCCCCGTTAACAAATGAATTAAAGTAGCCCCCAAAGCATACAAATCCGAAGCCACCACCGCCCGCCCCCAAAACTGTTCTAAGGGTGCATAGCCACTCGTTCCTACCACTGTAAACGTTACACCTGTCACCGCCGCTTGAGCTTGTACCGCCCCAAAATCTACTAGATAAACGTGCTGATCTTCCCCCCAAATTAAATTACTCGGCTTAATATCTCGGTGCAAAACTGGGGGGCTTAATTCATGCAAATAAATTAAAATTTCCAGCACTTCGCTGGCAATTTTCCGTACTTGTTTTTCGGAAAATCTCTTGCCTTTTTCTAACAATTCCTGAAGGGAAAATCCCGGAATATAATCTTGCACTAACCCAAACCAAGGCAATCCTGCTCCGGCTTCCCGCTCCAGGGAAAAATAATCTCGATAGCAAGGAATGCGGGGATGATTCAGCGCCTGCAAAACTTGTGCTTCTCTTTCAAAAAGCTTGAGCTCTTCCCAGTGCATTTCCGGGCTAAAAGCTAACATTTTCAGCGTCACCTGTTCTTGAGACTCTAAATCTACTGCTAGCCAAGTTTGATGACCGGCCGCTGTGCGTCCTAAACGCTGTTGCAATTGATAACGTTCTTGTAAAATTTTTCCTGAATCTAACACAGCAGATCCCTCTTTTTTTTGATATTACGAAACTGCCTTAACTATTAAATTAACTATTTTGCCGAGAGCGTTAAATTGCTACTACAAGTAATTACCCGTGCATTTCTCCATTCGGCATAATTGTACCGCGCCACTGAGCACCTGATAAATTAGCAGTGCTCAAATCTGCCCTAATCAAACTTGTGCGGTGCAAAATTGCCTCCCGCAAATCTGTTCTAGCCATGTAAGCATCAGTCAGATCAGCTTCACTCAAATTTGCCTGATTAAAATTAGCTCGACTCAAATCAGCTCGCACCAAATTCGCTCGACTCAAGTCAGCCATAATTAAATTAGCATTGCTCAACTTAACATCAGTCATAAATGCACCGCGCAAATTAGCGCCAGCCAATTCAGCATCAAGTAACACAGCTCTTTCCAACTTAGCATTAGCCATTACAGCCCAGGAAAAATTTGTTTCTACCAAAGTTGCTTCAGTCAAAAATACGCCATCTAAAATAGCTTCGCTCAAATTTGCCTGAGTCAGATTTGATTCTCCCAGAAATGCTTCAGTCAAATTAGCGTGACTGAGATTAGCTTTAGTCAAATCTGCACCTTGCAAATTGACGCCCCGCAAATCTGCACCTTGCAAATTTGTACCCCGCAAATTTGCACCCTCAAAAATCCGCACCTCCTTCCGCAAATTTGCACCCCGCAAGCACGCACCGCGCAAATCTGCACCTTGCAAATTCACACCTCGCATATCTGCATCGCTCAAATTTGCATCAATAAAAACTGCCAAAGAGATGTTAGCTTTGCGAAAGTCTGCACCTTGCAAAGTCGCTCCGTGGAAGTCTGCATCGGACAAATTTGCTCCGCTCAAGTTGGCTTGATTTAAGTTAGCACCGCACAGCTTGGCCTTAGTTAAATTTGCGCGCTGAAGGTTAATTCGGCTTAGATATGACATCGCTAGGTTTGCACCGCAGAGGTCAGCACTGCTTAAATTGACGCCAATTAAATCGGCACCGCTCAGGTATACGCCTCGGAGATTCATACCTTGAAAATCTAGTTCTCCTGATGTATATCGCCTTAAAATTTCGCTGGCATTCATATTTGTTTTTGTTGTTAATTAGGTACAATCTGCTGCTATTTGTAGACTTGTTAAATTTCTGTTCGCGCAGGCGGACTTAGTTTTTATAGCGCCCGACTTTAGTCTGAGAAATTTCATCAAATTTCTTTAATTTCAGTTGACGCAAGCCGAGTTAGTTTGTGTAGCCTCAGACTTGAGTCGAGCATTTAATGAGTTTGAGTGACAAATTCTTGAGTCCAAAAAATTGTTTTGCTGCCTAACTGTCGCCCGTGAATTTTCACATGAGTAAGATATTTTGATTTTAAAGTACACAGTTTTTTGTGAATGTAGGTAGCTGTCGCCTGTTGGTTTGGTACTTCAGCAGACTCCAGAATTACATGGAGCCAACCGTCTTTAAATCCTACTGTAGCAGCAATTCCTTTAGGCTGTAGCAATTGATTGATCAATTGGGCGATCGCCTTTGGTTTGCCTTGCTTTGCCATTTCCAGAAGCTGATACTGATTTGCTTTATGGCTAGAGTTTTCCTGCGGTATTTCTGAAATATCGTCGCTCAGGTTTTCGGGTACTTCAGAAGGATATTTTCGGCTTTCTTTTGACTCCAATTCGATCAAGATTTCCAGCAATTTATCGGTAAATTTCTGAACCTTTCCTAGATACTCTCTGAGATTTTTATATTTCCAGTACAAACGCTCTTCTGCACTTCCCGTTGAAAATTTTCCATTCAAAGCAGCTTCTAACTGGGTGAATATATTTTCTATTTGCACCGTTGCAGAGTTAGCACTTTGACTCACTAATTCTGTCATTTCTTCTTCCAATTCCAACTTGCGTTTGATGGAATCGCTAATATTTATAATAACAGGAGCCGCCGGTTCTAAAATTTCGATAATAGTCGGCATTTCTGCAACTGGGAATGTTTCTACCATTTCCTGTCTGAAATCGGTAGGATAATTATTGCTGGTTTCGGGTTCTTTAAACTGTACATTTGCTGCCGTGTCCGGCACTAAGTAACTCTTTTGGGGGTCATAATGATAGTGAGGGGGAGCAGCTTGAAGGATTTGAGTAATCTCGCCTGGATCAAAATAATCGGTGCGCCTGTCCACCAGCTCGCTCTCTTCATAAACACTGTTGTTTAAATGTGTCTGATCGTAATCTTCACTAGCCGAAGATTCGGCTTCATGGGGTTCTTCCTGTTGGATTTTTGCGTAACAAGGAGTCATCGCTTTGATGATTACGCTCGCAGCTTGGTCGTTTTCATCTCTGTTGTCGAGATTGCTAGCAGTTGTATACAATCGAGATTCCAGTTCGGCTAGGCTGCCACAGATATTAAACAGTTGTCGCAGTAGATTGTCAAGTTCTTGAGTTTTCAGCAGTAGCCAATCGCGATCGCTAAAAGTAAACTCGTGATAAAGAGTAGAAAAAATTAGGATTTTAGCCCTCAGCGGATTTGTTTGCTGCAAAATTTTTTGTCTAACATCAAATAATTGGCCTGGGTTTCTTGCAGTTTCTTCGCTGCTGGGTACTTCCGAACTAAAGTGATCTTCAAATGCGGGAGCTTCCTGACCGCCAAAACTAGATATGTTTATTTCTAATTTGGTGAAATCTTCAAATTCATACAGCCTGCTAAGTTGACAGACTATGAGATCGGCTACTAAAGCATACTCGGTTTTTTTATTAACCTTAGAGACTATATTATTTAAAACTGCTTCAATATCTTCTAACCTGCTGTATTTAGCGCACAGCTCTTCAATTAAAAGCCTTACATCTGCGCTGGCGAGTTGGGCAGGATCGTTTTCCCAGGACTCTTTACAAGCAAAAAATATTATTTTTTTAATGCGCGAGAGATTCACGTCTTGTTCTAATTCGCGAACAACTTCATCTAAAATAGATAAAGCTTTCATAGTTTTCCTCCCATAAAAATACCCTGTCAACACTCAGCAAGAAATAATACAATTATACCACATTTGATAAATGCAAGACTTTGATGCGATCGTCATTGGCAGCGGTATTGGGGGCTTAGTCGCCGGCTCGATGCTAGCTCGTTACGGCAAGCGGGTGCTCGTCTGCGAGAGCCACATCATAGCGGGCGGGGCCGCTCACAGCTTTTCGCGCCGGGGATTTCACTTTGATTCGGGGCCTTCTTTTTATTGCGGTTTGACTGATCCCCAGTCGTTCAATCCCTTGCGGCAAGTTTTTGATGTTTTGGAGGAATCGATCGCAGCAATTTCCTACGATCCGCTGGGGCATTACCATTTTCCCGAGGGAAGTTTACCGATTTATGCTGATGCGAGAAGTTACTTAGATGCTGTAGCTAACTTCGCACCGCAAGGTGCTGTAGAATTACAGCAATTTCAACAAAATTTATTAGTTTTGTATGAAGCTTTGCGTGGAATTCCGGCTTTAGCGCTGAGATCCGACTGGCAGTTAATACCTGTTTTGCTGTCTCGGTACTCGCCTGCTTTGCTGAAGCTATTGCCGCTAGTAGGTGGGATCGCGGGTTCTGCCGGTTCCTTGATGGATCGGGATGTGCGCGATCCTTGGGTGCGGCGTTTGATCGATTTGGAGTGCTTTTTGCTGTCGGGTTTGAAAGCGCACGGAACTGTCGCGCCGGAAATAGCTTTTATGATTGGCGAACGATCGCGCTGTGCGATCGAATATCCTGTAGGTGGCAGCGGTGCGATCGTCGATGCTTTAGTCAGAGGCTTGCAGCGCTGGGGAGGAAAATTGCGCCTGGGATCTGCCGTCGAGCAAATATTAGTTGAATCCGGCAAAACCACCGGCGTTCGCTTGAAAAATGGCGAAATTATCCGCGCCCCAATTGTTATTTCAAATGCCACCGTCTGGGATACTTATACAAAGTTACTGCGCCCTGAAGATTTGCCGGCCAGCTACCGAAAAAGCGCTTTGTCGATGCCAGCAGTAGACAGTTTCATGCACCTGCATTTAGGAATTAAAGCCGAAGGGCTCGAAGGTTTGACCGGCCACCACGTCGTCGTTCACGACAGCAAGATTGACATTACAGTACCCGGAAATACTTGCATGATTTCGATTCCTACAGTGTGGGATGCAACTCTGGCGCCGCCCGGACATCACACCGTTCATGCTTATACATTGGAACCTTACGAAGGTTGGGAATATGGGGAATTCTATCAGCAAAAAAAGCAAGAGCGATCGCAATCTCTGTTTCAAGCTTTAGAAAAAATTATACCCGATTTGCGATCGCGAATAGTCTTAGAGTCGATCGGCACACCGCTAACCCACGCCCGATTTTTACGCCGATATCAAGGAACTTACGGGCCTGCAATTGCGGCCGGAAAAGGCACATTTCCGGGGCCGCAAACACCAGTCAAAGGCTTGTATCGGGTGGGAGACAGCACCATGCCTGGAATTGGGGTTCCCGCTGTCGCAGCATCGGGTATTTTGTGCGCGAATACTTTGGTAAATTCGGATGTTACAGCACAATTTTTGTAAGTTATGGCAGAAGGAAGAAGGAAGAAGGAAGAAGGAAGAAGGAAAATTAACTGCTTCCCTGGCGCTGGCTGGGAACCGAGATCCAGAGTCCGAGCCTCGCTTGCAAAAAAACAGGAGCCATAGCAAGAGTGAAATGCGTTCCCAGGCTCTTCCTGGGAACGATGAAAACGATGAAAAAACTACTTTTTACAAAATCTGCCTGCTGCCAAAACTGATTATCCACCAGCGGCAAAAGCGCCCATAATTGCGATCGACAAAGCCAAACCTGGCAACAGCAGCAATCCTAACATCAAAGCATCGTGTCCGCTCATCACTTTCTCCTGATATTGACCTTTGACATTATACTCTATAAACGGCCATCTTGCCTCGGTCTTAATAATTAAAACCGGCATATAGATTCAGGATTGACAGGGCAAATTTTATTAACAATGGGGTTCCCGCGCAAGTCCAGGGTAGTTAACTTTTGCAAAGATTGCAGGGAACTGATATCAGAGATTTGATTGTTGTACAAGTCTAGCAAAAATAAATTATTTAAAGCTTGCAGCGCGCTGCTATCCGAAATCGGGTTGTTGAACAGATAAAGTTCACTCAAATTAGTTAACGATTTCAGCGGACTGATGTCGGATATTTGATTGTTACCGAGGTTTAGTTCAATTAAATTAGTCAGCGATGTCAAAGGAGTAATATCTGATATTTGATTTTGGAATAAAACCAATTTCTTTAAGTTAGTTAGAGCTTTCAACGGAGTAAGCTCAGATATTTCATTTCCGAATAGAAACAGCGTATGGAGATTTTTTAAGGAAGCCAGCGGGGTGATATCCGATATTTTATTATTGTAAAGGTAGAGTGTCTGGAGTTCAGTTAAATTTTCCAGAGGAGCGATATCTGAAATTTGATTGTTGTAAAGAATCAGCGCCTTTAAGTTAGTTAAGTTTTTCACCGGAGTGATGTCGGAAATTTTGTTGTCAAACAAGACAAGTGCGGTAAGATTAGTTAGACCTGCTAGGGGACTGATATCTGAGATTTGATTGGTATCGAGAACGAGTTGAGTCAGATTTATTAGAGATGAAAGCGGGCTGATATCTGATATTTGATTAACATCTATAATCAAAGTTTTCAGATTTGTTAAAGATTGCAGGGGAGCGATGTCAGATATTTGATTACTGCCGAGGATAAGATTAGTAAGTTTAGTGAAAGATGAGAGTGGACTGATATCGGTAATTTGAAGATTTTTGAGGTTAAGCTCTGTTGTGTTAGAAAGCAGTGCGTTGGCTCGATCGCACTCGGTAGTGTCTGATATTTGCAACAGTATTTCTACCGTATATTTAGCATCAAGCGAGAGATTCTCTTTTTGCTTGCACCAATCGGGAAAGTTATTATAAGTTGTTGTCATGGGATTTTAGATTTGCGATTTTAGATTTGCGATTTTAGATTCGCGCGAAACCTAATTATGTAGGGTGCGCAATGCGCACCTTACGGCCGTAGCGCCTCAAACGAATTTTTGTGTAAGTCCTAGATTTGCTATTTTAGATAAGTATAGCAATTCTATTTCATTTGTGAATGAGATTTTTTTCGGGTTTTGAGAAATTTCAGCAAAAATTGTGTAAAGTAATCTTAACATCCTTAATTGAATTGTATTTGCAGGAGCCAAGAGCCAACTATGACACCAGAACTAATTTTTAATGTCGGTAATCTGTTCGTTGTGCCTTTCTGGGCAATTATGATTTTATTACCAAACTGGGGAATTACCCGAAAAGTGATGAATTCTTTTATTCCGTTTGCCGTGCTAGCCGTTTTGTACATATATTTGTTTGGTAGCAGTCTGACTGCGGAGAATGCGGCTGCTTTATCCAATCCCAAGTTAGCAGATATTGCTAAGTTTCTGGGGGAGGAAACAGCGGCGGCTACGGGATGGATACATTTTTTAGTGATGGACTTGTTTGTCGGGCGCTGGATTTATTGGGAAGGACAGCGGACAGGAGTTTGGACGGTTCACTCTTTGGCTTTGTGTTTTTTTGCTGGGCCGATGGGATTGCTTTCTCATATTGTAACTGCTTGGATTACTGAAAGGTTTTTCCCTAGTTCTGAAAGTCTTTCAGGGGCGGACAAGATGCCCACCACACAAGAAAATTGATGTATTTTGGAACGGGCCGCTCGTGCCCGTTCGTCCCTAAGAAGGGCGCAAGATATCAATAACAATATAGAGCGTAGCTAAACCAGATCCTTGTATTTTGAAAGAGGTAGATGGCGGTTTACTGTTGGGTGGGGGCGGGTTTAGGAAATTATGGGTTTTAGGCAATTATTGTTGGTGAAACCCGCCCCTACAATCCTCGATCGCAGCTTGGAACTTTTACAATATTGGGCAATATTAAGAATTGGCTATGGGCAGCACTAAACGAGCCACAATTAAATTGTTTTCTAACATTTCTATAGAAAAGTTTCCCCCCATTAAGCGTACCGCTCGCTGACAAATTAAGAGATTTTGGACGATCGACCTATTGGAACTAGAAACCGCTAATATATCGGGTTCGGAACCGCCGTTGAAGGCAGCAATTAAGTGTCGATCGCACGCGCCGCTATCGCTCACAGACAATTCTAGCCAATCTTCTCCCAACAACTGAGAGCGAATCTCAATCTTGGCGCCAACAGCAGAGCGCCTGCAAGCCGCCGCCAGCAATTCGCACAGTATCAAATCGAGCTTAATGCTGTCGCCGCGAACGCTCAAAGTCTGACCCGCAGGCATCGACACAGCAGTTTCTCTGTGCACTTCCAGCAAGACTTGCGAGTGTTTGACCAAGGAGGCAGTTCGATCGAGCGATCGCCTCAGCCAAGCGCTCACAGGCACCGCATCTTGTGCGAATTGCAGCCGCCAATGTTCCTGTTTCAGCAGCAAATGAGTTGACCCCAAAGCATTGCCCATTTGTCGCAAAACCTGTTGGTAGCGCAAAGTTTTCAGAGCATCCTTTTGTTCCTTCACTGACTGGAAAATCGACTGACTCAACTCCCCCAACTCCTTCACCCCCGCTCCCACAGTGCGGTAAAACTCCTCAAAACGGCGCTGTTTGTACCAGTTGAGCAGCTCCAGATCCAATCGCTGCGACTCGCTTGCCGATTGCACCGCCAAATACCTGCGCCACCAAGCCAACTGAGACGCCATCGAGCTGAGTAAACTCACCGACAACTCCGACCACTGGCGGCCCGGAGCGTCCGCAGCCACCACAATGCCCGCCGCAGCGTGTTCTGGGGCAGTCCGCAGCGCCACCGTCAGAATCTCGCCAATTCCCGGACTGCGGAGCCACCGCTTCGTCGCCAGCGGCAGTTGGCTCGTGCTCTGTTGCAGCACGCCCGCTTCTGCCAGGGTTTGTTGGATCAAAGCATCTGTTTTGACAGGAATCACCGCCTCGGGATTGAGGGCAAATACGGGATTGGCAGCTACCGTCGCCACGATGGAACCTTCCTCCTGACCCGGATTCCAAGTAATTACGGCTACTAAAGGACAGGAAATTGTCTGGGAAACGTGTTGAGCAAAGTTACGATCGAGCTTTTGTAGTGGCAACTCTGGGAACATCGTCGGTGAAGCAGCAGATATTTCTTGCTCAGATTGCTCATCAGGAGAATGGTGCAAAACCGCCAAACCCGAATTGAGCGAGCGCTCAAATTGCTGATATTTGTCGATTGCCGAACTCTGCTGCCACGAGTGCAAGATCAATCCTAGCTGTTGGCCCACTAGCCGAACTAATTCTTGCTCAGATCGCCTCCAAGTGCGAGTTGCATTGTGTCCGACAACCAGCAAACCCTCGATCGATTTTCGATTGGCGATTTTCGATTTTAGATTCGGGTTTTCTCCCTCTTTCTTTTTCCCCCTCGTGGTCGATGCCAAAAGCGATCGCACCCCCGCCTCCCCCAACACTTCCCGCCAAGCGCTCAACCGCCGGTCTTCCTCCCAATTTTCAATAGCCACAGGTTCGCTTTCTTGCAACAGCCCCACGTCAGCCACATCGAGGGCGTTGAGCGGCGACGGCACTGACCTGCGGTTGCGGGGCAGATTTTGGCAGACAATTTCAAAGCGATTTTGTTCTTCGCCGTACAGCAGCAGCAAAAAGTATTCGCATTTGAGCCGATCGCACAACTGTTCGGCGGTATTTTTTAAAGTGGCCTCCCAGTCAGCATCGCTGTAGATGGCCCGAGCTATTCCGGCAGTTAAATCTCGATCGATCTCAATTTGCTGAATTTTCTCCTCCATCTCCGACACCGGAGCCGTCAGAGCCACTAACTGCGCCACTCCCTGCAGGTAATGCTTTTCATTGTCTTGCCAAATCCGGGGCTCGCCGGCTTCGACTGCCAAAAATCCTAACAATTCCCCTTCTGAAACAATCGGCGCAGCCAACAGAGAGCGAGCGCGGATTTGCTGCATCAATCGCCCTGTCAGCTCAGTTTTCAGAGAACTTTGAGATTCACCGATCCAAACCATTTCTTCCCTGCCCAAAGCCTGATAAAATTCGCCCAAGTCTTGGACGGTGATGCCCGAAGCCGCTCGGCCGGGCCCCCCCAAACCCGGAGTAACTTCGCGGTTGCTGACTCGTCGCCAAAAATAGCGCCGCTCTCGCTCGAACCAATAAACATTGGTGCGCGTCGGCTCGATAAATTCATGAGTTTGTTCGACAACAGCTTGCAAGTATTGGTCGAGCGATCGCAGTTCCCCCAACTGCGAAATCAGCGCTAAAAGAGACTCATCTGGGTGTTTAACTTGTTGTCGCTGCCAGTCTTTTTCTATTTGATAAAGAGCAGTTGCCAGCGCTCCAAATACGATCGCCAACTGCGTTTTTTCCCCCGACTTTGGCGACGCTCCCCACACGTCACTCCCGAGCAAAATTACGCCGTAGCAGCGGTCTTTGTAGCGCAGCGGAAACAGAGTCGTGCCTTGAATATTGAAAGTTTGAGCTGCTTTGCGCCATTCTCCGGCTCGGTTTTCCGATCGCAAATCCGCAACTCCCACCGGCCGAAGTTGAATCACCACTTGTTCCAGCAAATCCCCCGGACTGAGGGCAAACCGCTGTTTGAGAAAAGACAGGTCGCCGTTAGGAGTTATACCACCTTTGCCGAACAATCTGTGGGCCTGTCGATCGTACAACCCGATCCAAATCAACCGCCAGTCAAATTCCGATTCCAAGTAACCGAGTGTGGTCGAAAGTAGCACTTCAACATTCTCCTCTTCTCGGAGAGTCTGGAGAACGCGCTCTAGGGTCGCGATTTGTTCGTCTAAATCCTTTGGTCTTTGCTGCTGCCCCATTTCCAAGCTTCCCCGCACCTTTGTATAATTTAAAATTACTAACTTAAAAATTCCAAAAATTAAAATGCCAAAGAATCAACTTATCAAAAATTCTGGGTTTAAAACCCTGTCCTTCTAGGACGGCTTTAATTGTAAACTTTCATTGCATACTCACCCATTTTGTGCTGACGGCTATAGCATAAAACTGGAGGTAAGAGCAATGCTAGTTTTTGAGTTTAAAGCTTACGGAAAATCAAGTCAGTTTAACGCGGTAAGCGAAGCAATTCGCACTGCTCAGTTTGTTCGCAATAGCTGCTTACGCTATTGGATGGACCATCCTAAAAAGAATAAATACGACTTGAACAAATATTGCGCTGTACTGGCAGCGACTTTTCCGTTCGCTGACGAGCTCAACTCTCAAGCAAGGCAAGCAAGTGCCGAACGCGCTTGGGCAGCTATCTCTCGGTTCTACGAAAACTGCAAGAAAAAGGTTCCTGGTAAAAAAGGGTATCCGCAGTTCCAGAAAGATTGTCGCTCCGTTGACTATAAATCGACTGGGTGGAAACTTGCAATTGACAGAAAGTCGATAACTTTTACCGACAAGAAAGGAATCGGCAAGCTCAAGCTCAAAGGTACGCGAGACTTGCATTTTTATCAAGTCAGCCAGATTAAACGAGTTCGACTGGTAAAACGTGCTGATGGTGTCTACGTCCAGTTCTGCATTGATGTTAACCGACAGGAAAAGACAGAACCAACAGGTAATACGATTGGACTAGATGTTGGATTGAAAGAATATTACACCGATTCAAACGGAGTCACGGTTGAAAACCCTAGATTCCTGAGAAAAGGTGAACGTGTTCTTAAGCGCAGTCAGCGTGGAGTATCAAGAAAAGTAAGAGGTTCAAAAAACAGAGGCAAAGCCAGACAGATTTTAGGTAAGCGCCATCTCAAAATAAGTAGGCAGCGTAAAGACCATGCCGTGAAGTTGGCAAGGTGCGTAATTCAGTCAAACGACTTGATAGTCTACGAAGATTTGAGGATCAAAAATATGGTGCAAAATCATTGTCTAGCTAAGTCTATTAACGACGCATCTTGGTATCAATTCCGTGTTGGACTTGAATATTTTGGAAAAGTATTTAAGCGCGTAACGGTTGCGGTAAGTCCGCAATATACCAGCCAAGAATGCTCTAGCTGCGGTGAAATGGTCAAAAAAACACTATCCACCAGAACTCACGCTTGTAAATGTGGATGTCTGATGGATAGAGATTTTAACGCCGCTAGAATTATCCTAAGTCGGGGATTGGGTACGGTAGGGCATACCGGAACCTTTGCTCTAGAAGCAAGCAACGCTTTGGGAGAATTGACCTCTACTTTGGTTGGAGAAATCCAGTCAGAGCAAGTCGGCTCGTAGATCAAAGAATCCCCTCGCCTGATAGCTGGGGAGTGTCAATTCCCTTCTCATTTCTAATTTGTAAATTGCCCCAGTACAAATCATTGGATATTTATCAATCAGGTGTACGCCCGCTGTTGTTTTCCGTATTGAAAACCGATGCCGAGTGGCTGCACAACCGCACTCTCCAAGTTCTCGAACTAGCCGCCAGAACCCAGTCAAACCCCGCAACCAGCCAAATGCTCTCTCGATTGCAGAAATCTTTGGGAGTCCAAGATTCTCGCCTCGAACAATCTTTGTGGGGACTGAGCTTTAACAATCCTGTCGGCTTGGCTGCCGGATTTGATAAAAACGGCGTAGCTGCTGACATTTGGGCAAATTTTGGCTTTGGCTGTGCCGAACTCGGAACTGTCACTTGTCAACCACAGCCGGGAAACCCCCAACCTCGCTTGTTTCGCTTGACTCAGGACAGTGCAGCCCTCAACCGCATGGGATTTAACAATCAAGGAGCCGCGGCAATGGCTGCCCGGTTTCAGGCAGCACAAAAGCAGTCAAAGTTCGATGCCTCGCGCCCTATGCCTCTGTCTCGGTTCCCGTTGGGCATCAATCTCGGTAAATCTAAGGTAACACCGTTAGAGCAAGCCGCAGCCGACTATTTAGAGAGTTTTAAGCTGCTGAAAGATTGGGGCGACTATTTTGTAGTCAACGTTTCGTCTCCGAATACGCCTGGGTTGCGATCGCTCCAAGATGCTGCTGGGCTTACCACAATTTTGGAAATTTTGCAACAAGAAAATCAGGGCACCAAGCCAATTTTAGTCAAGATTGCGCCGGATTTGGAACCCGAGGCGATCGTATCCATCCTCGACTTAGCAAAAACCTACCAACTAGCAGGAATTATCGCCACAAATACCACCATCCGCCGCGACGGACTGAAAACACAAATATTGCGAGAAACAGGCAAACCAATCGCTGAAGAAGCCGGGGGAATTAGCGGGCTTCCTGTGCGAGAGCGATCGACAGAAGTAATCCGATTTATCTGGCAATATACAAAAGGCGAATTACCCATAATTGGAGTTGGTGGCATTTTCACCGCCGAAGATGCTTGGGAAAAAATAGCCGCCGGTGCGAGTTTAATTCAAGTCTACACCGGTTGGGTTTACGAAGGCCCTTGGATGGTGCGTCGGATTCTCCAAGGTTTGCTGCAAAAGTTAGAAGAAAAAGGATTTAATTCAATTTCCCACGCAGTTGGTTCGGGCAATCAATAGACATACCAGTGAAAAGTAAGTCTTGGGCAGGCAGGATGTCTGCCCCACAAGAATTGTTGAAAAAGTATAATAAATTCTGGCAGCAGGATTTACGCACCGACTCTAACAAGTTATTAACTCTCTTATGTCACTTGAGGCAGAATAAAAATAGAAATCAGGGTGAGACAGAAATATAAAAATTGAGTAATTAAGCCTATAAACGATAGATTGAAGTTTAGCAAACCCTAAAGATAATTGAGGAATAGGAAAGACTGTAAGCCCCGGCTGAATTAAGTTAAATATGGTAAAAGGTTGAAGTATAATACGAAGATTGTTCAAAATATTCTTCCACCCCTTACCCCTCCACCTCCTTCAACCCGTCCTCTAGCAACATCCGCACAATATCCACTTTCTTGCGCCCCGTCCTGGCTGCCAGCATCGACAGCTTGCCGTGCTCTCCCGACGGACATATCCACCGTAAACCTGACCGTTGCTTCTTTGTCGGGTGCTTGGAGTCGATGAGTCAAACTACTCTCCTTGGATGGAGCGGGGACTGGTTCTGCTGCTGATGCTTCCGGCTGCGGTGCTGTTAGCACTGGCAATAAAGCGAACGGTGTTGGTGGTGTTTCCGTTATAAGTGATGCTGTGGGTGTTGTTCCTAGTGATACAACTTCTGTTGGTGCTTGCACACCTGTTTTTATGTGTGTTAGCTTATTACTTAGAAGAGCATATGTGTCAACGATTACCGTCCGTCGTTGTTTGAGGATGAGGAGTCAACTACCGCACACCAACCCGAAGGGTCTGGTGTGGGCTTGAAAAAGCCTGTTGACCAGACGGCTAGTTCTTGACTAGCAGGCGTTAAGACCAAGCGTTAAATTTCGTACCTTGAAATGCGTGCCAGTTTCAAGCTCTACAACCGAGCAATTAAACAGGTGATTAAGGGAAAGCCAGTGTTGCTCAGATAGTACCGAGTCTTAACATCGTCGAGGCAAACTTAACCAAGAAATTGAGTGATGCAGTAATGCGTACATTTGTCCTAGATAAAAACTTGAAACCTCTTGACCCATGCCACCCAGCACGGGCAAGAGAACTATTGAAAAAAGGGAGGGCTAAGGTTCTTAAACGCTATCCGTTTACTATTGTTTTACAGGATAGGATTCTCGAAGATTCGGTAACTCACTGTCACCGAATCAAAATTGACCCAGGTAGCAAAACTACGGGTATTGCCGTGGTTCAAGAGCAAACTGGTCGCGTCACGAACGCATTAGAAATTGCTCACCGAGGGCAACAAATTAAAGAGGCTCTCGAATCTCGCAGATCGCTCAGAAGAGGGCGTCGCAACAGAAAGACCAGTTACCGCCAACCCCGTTTTTTAAACAGAACCCGTAAACCAGGATGGTTGCCACCATCTCTTGATAGCCGTGTTGCCAATATTGAAACCTGGGTTAGGCGAATCAGAAAGGTCTGTCCCGTTACCGCCATTTCTCAAGAATTGGTGCGTTTCGATTTACAACAGTTCCAGAATCCTGAAATTTCTGGAGTCGAATATCAAAGGGGCGAATTATTCGGTTTTGAAATTAAGGAATATTTACTGCAAAAATGGAATAGGAAGTGCGCTTATTGCGGTGCGACAAATGTTCCTTTCGAGGTTGAGCATATTCTCGCCAAGTCTAAGGGAGGAAGTAATCGGGTCAGCAATCTGTGTCTTAGTTGCCATTCCTGCAACCAAGCCAAGGGAAGTAAACCCGTTGAAGAATTCCTAAAGAAAAAACCTGAAATCCTTCAGCGGATACTAGCCCAAGCCAAGACACCTCTACTGGATGCAGCAGCCGTCAATGCTACTCGTTGGGAGCTATACAGAAGACTACAGTTAACCGGACTGCCCGTGGAATTGGGTTCAGGGGGACGAACAAAATTCAACCGCCAAACCAGGGGAATAGAAAAACAGCATTGGACTGATGCAGCTTGTGTCGGGGAATCAACTCCCGAAAGACTACTGCTAAATAGCGTGAAATCTTTGCTAATTAAGGCTAAGGGACACGGAAGAAGACAGCGCTGCGGAACCGACAGATTTGGGTTCCCCATTCGTCATGCACCGGCGCAAAAGTTCTTCATGGGTTTTCAAACTGGGGACTTGGTGAAAGCTAACGTCCTCACTGGAAAATATGCAGGAAGCTACACAGGCCCAATTGCAATTCGGTTTAGACCAAGTTTTAAGCTAACCGCAAGAGACAAATGTTTTGACGTGCATCCAAAACATCTGAAAACTATTCATAAGGCTGATGGCTATGAATATTAGTCCTAAAAACAAGGATGCCCTGTCGGGCAACTTATTTATGGGCGACAATTCCCCAGACGCTAATCCGTTGGCGGTACTCGCGGAGCTCGATATATCCGCCTCGGTTATAGCGTCTGGGGAATTGTCGCATTTTAGGTGGTTATTCCGGTTAAGTCATCCACTCCAGCAAAACGGAAAGCTTCAACAAAATGTACTTCTGAGAGTTTTCCAGTTCCAAGTTTTCGGACGTTAATAACAATTTTATTGACAATCGCTAAAAATCGAGTCTCGCCTAAATTGCGTCTGGTTTCAGTTAGTTTCGACAAGCTGACAATGCCAGCTCCTTTGCAACAGAGAGCTTTGGATTTACTGAAGGTTTCCCTAATATTGTAGTCATCTATTGAGGGAGGGCGTTAGCCCGATTGCCCGACTGATGGAGGTTTTGCTTGGATGCGATCGACCACAGGGGGGAAGTTCCGATTAAAAAGTTGAGATAGTCTCAACGAAAGCGATCGCTTTGCCAAAAGTTTCGCGCTTTGCATCACACCAGGAAGCACGCGCGATCTCGCTTTCTATCTAGCTACCCTTGAACAACGAAACTATACTTACATCTTGCACCAGTCGAATAATCTCACATTCCATCTGCCCTGCTTGACAACAAAGGTTATAACTCAAAGTTAATTTCTAGCTTCTCTGACTGGGGTGAAACTTCCTAATTGGTGCATTGTCTTACTTAGAGGCACCCAGTATATTTATGAATTTTCCATTCAAAGCACGTTTGAAGAGCCAGAATAATTCACCAAAAATGGTGATGCCGTTAATTAACCAACATTGGTTGGTGCGGATCGTCCTGCGCTCCATTTCCTACTTCCGCAAAGACTTATGGCTGATCGTCACGCTCTTGCTTTTGATCGGAGCATCGGTATTTTTCAACCTTCTCAACGCCTGGCCGATAGCAATTCTAGTCGATACGGTTTTATCACCAAATCCGAAATCCAACTGGATTCATACGCTGTTTCTTGCTCCGTTCGGTGAAAGCACGCTGAACCGAATTTTCGGAATGGCATTCGTCGCGATGATTATTAAAATCCTGAGCGAGACCGTTTTTATGCTCCGTAGGATGTTGAACTACCGCATCCAGTACAACGGAACCTTGCGGGTTCGCACCGAACTCTACGACAAAATGCAGGCGCTGAGTCTCGGCTGGCACGGCTCCCGATCGCAGGGTGACGCAATCTATCGGTTGAGCTACGACAGCCTCGGCCCCTGGGGGGTAATCGATACGCTTATCGGCTCCACCGCCGCATCGGTGACGCTGACGGCGATGATCTGGATCATGCTGTCGCGCCATGTCCTTCTCACGGTGTTTGCGCTTTCGTTCACTCCGCTTCTAATACTGGCGAATTGGTACTTCGAGGGAAGGATTAGGAGTCGAGCCCTTGAGTCGAAGCAGACCGATGCGGTGATGACCTCAACCATGCAGCAAGCTATAGATTTGATCGGACTAATCCAGTCCTTCGGTCGAGAAGCAACCGAGTCGCGGCGCTTCGGGCAGGCGGTCGAACGCAGCGTCAAGGCGTCTATGCGACTCAATTGGCAAGAAAACCTCTATCCGCTAGCGGTTCAGGTAGTCTTCGCCCTGGGAAGCGGGGTAATCTTAGGCTACGGCGGATACCTAGTTTATCGCGACCAGTTTTTGCGTCCGGTGCAGGGTGGCGTAACCATCGGCGATCTGCTCGTATTCATGGCGTACCTGGGGCAGTTCTGGGACCCGATAGGTTGGGTGTTGGGGTTTACTACTAAGATCCAGACGTTTGTAGCTTCATGCGATCGCGTCTTTACGGTCATTGACGAGCCGCCCGCCATAAAAGATGAGCCTGATGCGCGATCGCTTCCCGTCCATCCCCGCACACTAGCACTTGCCGACGTTAGCTTCGAGTACAACCCTGGGCAACCCGTCTTGCGGAACATCAGTGCTAGTATCGAGCCGGGTCAGATGGTGGCGTTTTTGGGCCCTAGCGGAACGGGAAAGAGCACGCTGCTCAATCTTTTGCCGCGCTTCTACGACCCGACATCGGGCAGCGTCCTCCTCGACGGCTTCGACCTCCGCACCCTTAAGATTGCCGATGTTCGCAAGCACATGGCGCTCGTCTCGCAAGGCAGCCCACTATTCCCCGGAACGATCTCCGAGAATATCGCCTACGGTCGCCCGGATGCTCTGCTCTCCGATATTCGGGAAGCGGCGGTCGAATCTGGGGCAGCCGAGTTCATCGAAACCTTGCCGGAGCAGTATGATACCTTGATCGCGGAGGGCGGTCAGAACCTCTCAGGCGGACAGCGACAGCGCCTAGCTATTGCGCGGGCGATCGTCACTAAGGCTCCTATACTCATCCTCGACGAACCCACGAATGCGCTGGACTTGAAGCACGAGCAGTGGGTACTAGAGACTCTGCAACGTCTACGTCGCAACAGAACCATCATCTTGGTCACGCACCGACTGGAGACTGCCGTAGACTGCGATCTGATTTTTGTGATGCAGTCGGGCGAGATTTTTGAGTCTGGTACTCACGCCGAACTCCTTACCAAACAGGGACTCTACTACCGAATGTTGGGCTACGGTACAGTAAAATCAACAGGACTTACGCACAAACCCTGCATCGAGTAGGGGCACGACATAGCGAACTTATTGTGATTCTTTTGCTTCAATCAGCGGGCGTTGACTGCCTGACTGGGAATAGCACTGGCATTAACTGACCCAGCGGCACAGAAGGCTGCTCATGAACCAATATTAAGGACAGCAAGGCAAATAGCCGCAGGACGGACTATTTCGGAAAAAGTGCAAACGTACTGGAGATTTGGGAAAAGGATGCGATCGCGATCGGCTACGATCCTGGGGGTAAAGAATATAGATGGCTTTTTGGAGGAGCTCAGTCCGATCTCTGGCAATCTTTACCTCCTGTCTATAGACAATGTGCTGTTTGTTATACTGATTTTTGGGAATCTAGATGAGGAAGTGCTACCTTTTAAAAGACATCGACCTGTAGGCAAAGAATCGGGAAAAACCAGTCATATTGAAAGACTTAATAATACTTTACGGCAGCGAATTTCTCCTTTGGTTCGTAAAACCTTGTCTTTCTCAAAAAAACTGCTTGCACCATATTGGGGCAATTTTTAACTTTGTACATCACTATAATTATTGCAGAAGAAAACAATATCATTACTCTGCATGACTACCAAAAAACTATCATGGCAATACCATATCAACATTTTCCTAACCTTAATACAATATTTTGATTTTTACACAAACTTAATAAGTATTACATCTAAAGTAAATCGGCGATCGTAATTTTTAATAATCTTAAAAACTCCCTTGAGCTAAGACGCATTTAATCAAATATTTCCGCTAATTTCAAAGCATTAACTTGAGCTTGAGCTTTATGCAGCGACTCCTGCCATTCCCTTTCTGGATCGCTATCAGCAACAATCCCCGCACCCACTTGTCCCCAAACAACTCCCCCGGTCGTACCGTCACTTTTTGGTGCATATAAAAGGGTGCGAATCAAAATATTTAAATCCAGGTTCCCGCGCCAGTCCAAATAACCGCAGGAACCGTAAAATAAATTGCGCTTCACTGGTTCCAATTCTTCGATGATTTCCAGACAGCGCACTTTCGGACAACCTGTAATCGTACCGCCCGGAAATACCCCTCGAATTAAGTCGATCGCGTCGCAATCTTGTCTTAATGTACCGATAACATTACTGACGAGGTGCATCACGTGACTGTAGCGTTCAACGGTCAGAAATTCGTTAACTTTTACCGAACCCCATTCACACACCCTCCCGATATCGTTGCGCTCTAAGTCAACTAACATAATATGTTCGGCTCTTTCTTTGATATTCTCTATTAATTCCTGTGCTAACTGCTCATCTTGAATGCAGGTTAAACCGCGCGGTCGCGTTCCCGCGATCGGTCTAGTATCCACTTTTTTTCCTAATAATTGAACGAGTCTTTCCGGCGAACAACTAACTATCGCCCCCCACGGAGTTTGCCAATAACTTGCAAAAGGCGAAGGATTGATTCGTTGCAAAGCGCGGTAAATTGACCAACTACTGCAATCTGTACGGGCTTCAAACCGCAAAGATAAATTAGTCTGAAAAATATCGCCTGCATGAATATACTTCTGAGCTTTTCGCACTATTTCTTTATACTCACTCTCAGATAATTGGAAAATAGGACTAGGGGAATTTTGTTGATAGTTTTCCGGTAAATTATTCGGGATTATTTCTCGATCGGTTTGCTCTAATTGATGCTGCATAACATCGAGTTGAGAAGGTTGACTCGCAGCCAACCAGAGAATTTGCGTTTGACGGTCTAAAACCGCAAAAGATTCTGGTTCGTACCAACAGCTAACCGGGAAAGGAAGCGGATCGGTATTGAGTTGGGGCAGGTGTTCGATTTCCCATGCTAAATCATAACCTAGCCATCCCAACCAACCCCCAGTAAAAGGAATTTCCGGCGGTACATTCACTGCTAAATTTTGCTTTTGAGAGTCCAAAAGAGCGCGCAAAAAAGGTAAAATTTCACCGACTGGCGGTGTCCATAGCAGAGATTTACCATCAATTATCCGGGGAGAACCTGCACAAATAGAATATCGTGCCCAGTTAGTAGAAGATGTAACTGGACTTTCTAGCAGAACGGCCATATCGCGGGGAAAACAATCCGATATTGAGCCTGCACTGTCGGCAGTTTGACCGAGAAATAAAGTTTGAAAAATCTCAGATCCGCTGCGCTGATTTAGGGGAAGCTTTCGCCAATGCCAAGGTTGTATTTGTTTCATAATAGATTGCACTATGGTTAACACTTTCAGGACTTACGCTACGAGTCAATTTTGACACTATCTGTAGTAGTAAGGTGTACAGTTCGCACCTACTAAAATCGATTGAAAGCGTTATCTCAACCATTACTGATAACTTTCCAAACATCTCGGTTTGCTTCTTTTTTGAGGCGTATCCAACCCCTAACGGAGTTAATGAGAAATAGAGTTTGGGTACTGTGCAAATCATCTAAGGTAATTAATTCTTCTCTGATTTTTCCCTCCTCTAAAAGTTGAGAACGAAACGTCCCCGGTAATAAACCGCACTTGACGGGAGGTGTGATTAGACCTGCGGGTGTATCGATCACGATATTGGCGATCGTGGATTCGGTGATAACTCCATCTTGATTCCACAGAAAAACATCCTGATATTCGGGCTGCGACTCCAAAGCCATTGTATAAGGCAATCGGTAAGTTGTCTTGTGGTAAAGAAATGGGTTTTGAGAATCGATCGGTTTACTGGCAATTCCGACAGATGCACCGATTTTTAAGATACCGCTATCTAGTGTATGAGCCTGTAATTTTATGTTTCCCTCACAAGATATTGTTAACCGTATTTTTTGTTTGACTGACCCGCAAGTCATACTTAATGCTTGTAAAGCTTTGCTTGCTTCTGTTAGCGACAGGGGGAAATTAAAATAATCAGCCGATCGCTCTAATCTTTGAAGATGTCTGTCTAGCAAAAAATAGCCGTTTTTGGGTTCCCATAAAAGTGATTCCAGCAAGTCAAATTTTTGCTGTTGTTGAATCATATTTTTTTCAATATAATGTAAATTCCGTAACTACACAATTTTTAGACCCGCAAAGGTTCCTGTTGGTGTAATTATATAGGAAGTTAACTTAAATTTATGTTGCCTAAATCCTTTATATTTCAATGGCGCCATACCATCGGGCTCTTAATATTAACCTCGGTGCTCACACCCCTAGCACTCAACTACTACGTCCGATTTGTTACCCGCAACTACCGCTACAGCGATATAGCTAGCGTGCCGACAGAACCCATCGCTATAGTTTTTGGTGCCGGAGTTTGGGAAGATGGTACTCCAAGCCCAATGTTAGCCGATCGAGTGCAAGCAGCCGTCGATTTGTACAAAGCGGGGCGAGTGGATCAACTTTTGATGACAGGAGACAATAGCAGCGTCGATTACAACGAAGTCCAAGCAATGCAGGACTACGCCGCAGCCCAGGGCGTACCGATTAATAATATCATTCTTGATTATGCCGGATTTAGCACCTATGAAAGTTGCTACCGGGCGAAAGAGATTTTTGGCATAACGCAGGCTGTTTTAGTTACCCAAAACTTTCACTTAGCCCGCGCTGTTTATACCTGCCGCCAGTTGGGCGTAGAGGCGATCGGTTTAGGAACGCCGGATTGGGGCAAATTTCGCCAAAAGGGCATGATTCGCTACAGTTTCCGCGAATTTTTGGCCGTCCTCAAAGCGCTTTGGGAAGTGCGCGTTACCCGTCCAGAACCGACTTTTTTAGGGCCGTTTGAAGGAATTAAAGAAAAGTTATGAGTGATATGTTGAAGACTTTAGTCCTTGCTTTAAGGACTAAAGTCTTCACTAAAAACGGGTTTTATTACAGCGAACCGGACATCATGTAAGTCCGGGAGTTGTAAGTTTTGAGTTAAACAAAACTTACAACACAACTCACAAATCATAACTCGCCCGTTGCGGTAGTGTTCCATAACTTACTCGCGTTTTGAAAGCCCCGCTAGCGACCAAGTTAGGCTCACCATCATTAAGCGGCCTAGAGCCTTCAAACGGTCTTCGGCGTTATTTTCAACCGCTTGAGACAGATTTTCAGACTTAACATTGATCGACAATTCTTCAGCAGTTTCTGCTGGTTTTTCCAACAGGGGTTGTTCAGAAGATGTCTCAAGGCTGACTTGTGGCTGCTGATTTTTTTCTTCGGTCATTTTCTGAGTCACCTCCTGGAGTTATTGCATACATAACCCTTAATACAAATGTAATTTATTTGTATCCGGGATTTGGGGAGTCAAGTTTTCCTTACCCGACAATCGCAGTTACCAACTCACTTAAAAGTTTTGATTTCAGTTGTTAGCTATCTTAAATAGCACTTAGCCAATTTTCCTCAGAAAGGCGATTTATTCACCGATAGGTCGTCCTCTACCAATTTTTTGTAAGAAACGGGATTTCTGAGCCTAAGTCCTGTTAAAGTCAAAACTCATGCACTACTACCGATGATGCACATCACTGAAGTGTTATATTTACTTAACAGTAATATTTCCGAGATTCTGATAGTGTTAAAGATTAACAATTAATTTAGCTCGGATTTATATCAATCTGCAAGCAACCGTCTGGAAATTATTAACAAACTGAAGGTGTAGAGCCGATGGCAATTTATGTTGATACTGCAATTGTAGCGGAAGCCGCACGGGCGAGCAAGTTCGGATGGATAGCGGGAATTACTACTAATCCGACACTTTTGGCAAAAAGCGAGTTATCTCCTGAGCAAACCCTTAAACAACTGGCACAACTGACTCCTGGGGAAGTGTATTATCAGCTAATGGCATCTGATGTTGATGGCATGGTAGCAGAAGGAAAAGCTGCTTTTGAATTAATTGGACAGCAAACAGTGTTGAAAATTCCAGCAACGGCTGCGGGTTTCCAAGCAGTAGCGCATTTGTCACCGTCCATTCCTTGCGCGGTGACGGCGATATACAGCGCCGCGCAGGCTGCGGTGTCGGCGGAAGCTGGGGCCAAATATGCGATCGCCTACGTGAATCGCGCCACCAGACTCCTGGGAGACGGTTTTGCCTTAGTGCGGGATATGGCAAATGTTTTGCACAGAACTAATACTGAGATTTTGGCAGCTAGCATTAAATCGCCGGAAGAAGCGGTAAAGACTTTGTTAGCAGGAGCACATCATTTGACATTGCCTTTTGACGTTTTGCAAGCGATGGCTGTTCATGAATTATCGCAGCAAACTGTTGATGAATTTGCCAAAAACGGGCGGGGAATATGAGCTTGGCTATCTTGTATGTTGTGAGTAAGATTCGGGGATTTTTAAACTTGTCCTTTTAACACCAAGACTTATGGCAATTACTCGCGTCTCTGTAGACTCAGCAGGCAATCAGGGGAACAACTGGTCCGTACGCCCCTCCATCTCAGCCGACGGGCGGTTTGTGGCGTTTTTATCTGATGCCTCCAACCTCGTGCCGGGGGACACTAACAATACCGCTGACATTTTCATGCGGGACTTGTTAACCAATACCACCACCCGCCTCTCTGTAGACTCAGCAGGTAATCAGGGAAACGCCTCCACCCAGGACTTCGCCAGCCCCTCCATCTCAGCCGACGGGAGGTTTGTGGCGTTTGCATCTGGTGCATCCAACCTCCTGCCGGGGGATACTAACAATCAAAGCGACATTTTTGTTTCTAACAGCGGCAGCACTCCAGGTGGCAGCAATAACCCTCCAAACGTCATCAACGGCACGAACGGCAACGACAACCTGACAGGCACTTCCGGCAGCGACACCATCAACGGTTTGGCAGGCGATGACGTGCTGACGGGTTTGCGGGGCAACGATATCATCAATGGTGGCGACGGCAGCGATAACCTGTCTGGGGGAAAAGGTTTTGACACCCTCAACGGCGGTTTGGGCAACGATATTCTAGTCGGTGGCGCGGGCAACGATGTATTTGTTTTAGCTGCGGGATTGGGAGTTGATACCATCTCTGATTTCGCCAACTCTCAAGATACCATTCAATTAATCAATGGCTTGACCTTCGGACAGCTATCAATTTCGCCGGGAACTAACGGCACATTAATTAGAGTAGGCAGCAGCGGTGAAGTTTTAGCTTCTTTGACAGGCGTTGCTCCGAACCTCATCGGCTCTGAAAATTTCATCTCTGTCTAGAGAGAGATGGTAAACTGGTCATTTGTTAAATCACTTTTGCTCAGAGGAACATCATGATTAAACTTCGCAAACAATCACTCGCATTAATAGGCACATTCCTTGCAGTTTTGCAACCAGCATTTACCGCTCATTCACAAGAAAGCAACAGCGAATTTAGCAAACTTCAATCCTTATTAGAAACCAAAAAATGGTACGAAGCCGATCAAGAAACAGTCTCTCTGATCCGCAACAACCCCGCCAATCTGTCTTGTCCGAACCTCCGCGCGATCGATCAAATGTGGATGCAATCGAGCAATGGCAAATATGGATTGACTCCACAGTTAGAGATTTGGCAGAAAGTGGGCGGTTCTAGCTGTCGAACTTGCGAAGGTCAAATTCAAGAATTTAGCAAGCAAGTAGGATGGAACATGAGCTCCCAAGTAAGTCCTATACCAGGGGAGTTTCCTGCCCAGTATCCAACTGTTGCTTCATTAAGTTGGCAAAGTTATGTTGACAGCGATAAAAGCATAACTAGGGCTTGCTGAATAAGTTAGAAAAAATCGCGCTCGCGTAGCTAACCGCAGACATCGCACTTGATGGGCAATTCAA
>NZ_JAUBUR010000086.1:0-5411 GCF_036705485.1 Microcoleus sp. AT9b-C3
TTGATTTCCCCAAAATACGTCAATATAGTTACACACAGAAAATCATTTAGGATTGCTATATATAGCGGTTCTCAAGCAAGTGAGGTGTCAACTGCCTAAGCTGCGGAGCATCTAAAGTGTATGTTGGGATTGAGGGGAAGAGAGGGAGAGGGGAAGAGAGGGAGAAAGGGAGAAGGGGAGAGAGTGCAGTTCCGAGTTGAAGGTTGGAAGGTAGCAAAGAAGAGAGGGAGAGGGGGAGAGAGAGAGAAGGGGAGAGAGGGAGAAATTTTTACGCTTTTTCTACAAGGATTTAAGTAGATAATTTAAAGACGGGACAGTTTACCAATTACCAATTACCAATTACCAGACGTACCTCATTTAACCCAGAAATGTTATAGTATGTGATTGAGAATAATAAACCTATGCCTTACAGTAAATTTACTCTCAGCAAAGCTGTAGATGATTTTAATCTCACAATCATTGAAGGCTCACGATTCCTGCCAGAAATCTCCCCAGTCACTCCTAGTGCTTTACTTCAGGATACTCTGAGAGAAACAATTCCTTGGGCGATCGCGGTGAGTAGCGAGAAAGCTCGTTCTGAGGGTATCATCAATCCTGTGTTACTCGAAGTAAAACGCCAACTTCACGGACAAATTAGCGTTTTTTCGGGCGAAGAATTCAATGTAGAACCGGAGGCTGAACTTACAGGCTATGTTGACTTTCTCCTGAGTCGTTCCCCGGAGCAACTATTTATCAAAGCTCCGGCAGTTATATTGGTGGAAGCCAAGAAAGAAGACCTTAAACCGGCTCTTGGCCAATGCCTTGCAGAAATGGTGGCAGCTCAACGCTTTAACCAACAAAAGCAACAGCCGATATCGACGATTTACGGAACGGTAACTAGCGGTACAGTTTGGCGGTTTCTTAAACTAGAAGAGCAATGCGCGTCCATTGACCTTACAGATTATCCACTACCTCCTGTTGAGCAAATCTTGGGCTTTCTCGTTTGGATGATGCAGGAAAGATGAGCTGTTATTAAACAAAAATAGCGACCTAGTGCGATAAATAAACTCAAAAACTTCGGCTCTTCTGGGTTTAGGGTAAATATTGTATTATTGGATACAATTATGAGATTTCTTTATTAGTGAAACCCTTGCTAGAAAAGGCTTACAAGACATATTAGCTTTGTTGATCACCGCAAACCCAGAAGACCCAAAACTTCTTTGATAAATTAATGAGACAAACAACTTCTTTATCACTACAGTTAATTAAAACTTACGCATAAACTCTATCTGTAGGGTACGCCGCGCACCTTATTGCTACCAATAGTGTTGCAAAGCAGTTTTTGCCTCCAAGATTGTTAATGAAAGACTGCCGAGTTAATTCGGCAGCGCTTTCCTGTTATTTAAGGTGAGTGAATTGAGTGATTCTGAGCAAAGCAGGCAACATCGAGTCCGGCTTATCCCCTGTTTTGAGAGCGATTTCTAAATCAAACAAAATGGAGAGCGATCGACTTAAGGAGTTCGCAGATACTTCCTTAACCTCCTGCTTAAGGAAATACAGCCGTTTGGGGTTACTAATTACGCACATACTAGCAATTTCGCTATCTGAACGTTGTTGACGGGAATTGAGAGTAGCTTTTACCCACAACCAAGTTTTAAACTGAGTTTGAAGAGTCGCGATAATTGCCAAAGGAAACTCTGCCCTAGAGAGCAATTCATCAAGCACCTTAATTGCCGCCACTGCTTGACCTTTTAAAAGAGCTTCGGCAAGTTGAAAGCTACTGGCTGTGGTAGCGGGAACAAGGGCTTTTGCTGCCTCTTTCGTAATGCGTTCGCCGTCGGCATAAATGGCTAATTTTTCCAGTTCACTAACTCTTCTAGCAGAATCGTTGCCAATGGCTACCGCTAGATAACTGACAGCATCTCTGGCAATTGAGAGATTCATCTGTTTAGCAGTAGTAGCGATCGCACTTTCAATTAAGTCGGTACGCCAAGGGGGAATCAGAGTAAATTCCTTAAGTTTACCAAACTGCAACAAATGCTTGACCACCTTAAGCCGCTTGTCGATCGCACCAGCAGTGAAGACTAAATGCGTCGTGGTAAGTAACTGGGGCAAGATTTGCAGCAATTGTAGCCCAGTTTCTCCAAATTGCTTAAAATCGCAATTTTCAACGACAATGACTTTGCTTCCTCCGCCGAAAGGAACTGAAGCAGCAGCAGAGAGGGCTGCATCCAGGGAAGAAGCATCGAAGCGGTGGATGTTAAAATCTCGCCAGAGAGGGTGAGTGTGAGTTTTGCACTTTTCCACTTCACGGGCGATCGCGTAGGTATCATTCCCAATTAAGATATAGATCATGCTGCTAAATCCTCCTGTTGTTTGACAGTGACATTAACAGAACGACCTAGAGCTTTAGTGACGATACGCTGCACGGATTCAAGGTGACTTTTAAACTTAGTCGCGTATTTTCTTTCTACTACTAACACACATGAATCAGTAGAAAGTTCTGCAATTTTAGCTCGGTTCAAGAGGTCGCGATTGCCTGGTTTCGCTGCTGCTATTACTTGCGCCCAAGTTGCCTCTAAGTCAGGAGCAGGAGCAGGAGCAGGAGCAGTAGCCTTAACATCTTGAGGGCTTTTATCAAGTTTGTCAAATCGATTAGATTGGGAAGTTGCCGGCAATCGCATTTCGGGGGCAGCGGGTTCGCTTTTACCTATCAAGTTCAGCAAGCAGACTTCTAACCAGGTAGCAGCATTCGTACTGGTTCTCAATTGAAATTCTGATTTTTGCAATTGTGCACAAGCCGCATCAATTGTTTCAAAATCGAAAGTGCTAGCGAGCGATCGCAGTTGTGAGTAGCCAACGGGCCCTGTAATTAAATTCTGGCAGTGGCGCGTTGATTTGACAATGAGCAAATCTCTCATTGCTGCTAGCAAGTTGGTGAGAATCAGTTTGGGGGTTTTGCCGCTGTCAATGAGGGTTCTCGAAGATTGCAGTACGCTTAAGGTATCGCCAGAATGAATGGCTTTGAGAAGGGCGATCGAGTCTTCCTCGCTGATGCTGCCAGAGACTTCTGCCACTGAAGAAACCGTAATCTCTGAATTTAGCAGTGAAAGCTGAGAGAGTAGTTGCAGGGCATCTCTTAACCCTCCGTCACAGGTGCGAGCGATCGCCCGCATTGCCGAAGTTGCGATCGCAATAGATTCAGCGACGCTAATTTTGTCCAATTGTCCCACAATAGCATCAACTGACAGAGATCGGAAGTTAAAAGTTTGGCAGCGGGAGATAATTGTCGGCAGGACTTTATGTGCTTCAGTCGTACACAGAATAAATACCACATGAGCCGGAGGTTCTTCAAGGCATTTGAGGAGAGCATTTTGAGCGCTGGTACTGAGTTGGTGACACTCGTCTAAAATCCAAATGCGGTAACGGCTCATCGCTGGCGCAAAGTTGCTGTGTTGTATTAATTCTCTGGCATCATCCACGCCATTGTGAGAGGCAGCATCGATTTCAGTTACGTCTAAGCTTGAACAGGAGTCAATGGTTTTGCAGCTTGAACATTCCCCGCAAGGAGTGGCGGTTGGCTTTTTGCTATTCAAACAATTGAGGGATTTAGCAAGAATGCGAGCGGTTGAGGTTTTGCCTGTTCCTCTGGGGCCAGTAAATAGGTAAGCTTGAGCAATTTTGTCGGAGGTGATGGCATTGGTCAAGGTTGTTTTGATGGTGTCTTGGCCCACTAATTCTTGGAGGTTTTTGGGTCGGTATTTGAGGTGCAGTGGTTGGTACATTTTGAGTGGTTAGAATACTTCTGGTAACTATTCCCCGATAGGGGAGCTGTGCCTAAAGTTGTTAAACTCATAGGACTTACGCATAAGCTCTATCTGTAGTGTAAAAATTGTGTATTTTACCGCTACTAATAGTGTTACCAAGTATTTTTGGCGTTAGTCCTGGCTCAGTTGTTGGCGCTGGCGATCGCGCTGAACACACTACCGCAAGGAAAAATTGCTAAACCATCTGCGGCTGAGATACAGCAAAAAAGCACGGCATGAAGCAATACGCTTGGGATAAGACACTCATGGAGACAAAACATTGTGAAAAATAGATACTGCGAAGGCGCGTGCCTGCCCGAAGGGCTTATGCTTCGCCCAAAGCTCTCTTCGCAAAAAAAATTAACTGAACCGTATTGCGCCATGAAGGAAAAATCGCAAGCAAAAAGTTTGAGCAAGTGGAAACTGATTCCAGAGCGCAAAACTGGGCCAATTTACACCCCGCTTACTTGCGATGTTGGGACTTTTGAATATGCAAAATTGTCGGCGGTTGCGATCTTATTTAAACCAATAAAGAGAAACATTAAAAATCACTGATTTACCCGCAAAAACGTTGCTCGTAACAAAAAAAAGTAGTAAAATATATGTGGCATTTGTAGACAATTTAGTGTGGCAAAGAACCACTTAAACCCTCCTAAATTATACAGGAATAGGCTCCGATTTTTGGCAGGAGAGGGCATCAAATTTAGATCCCACTCCCACCTTTCAACTATTCTTGCGGAGCGACAATATATTCGCACTCTAAAGCCTCTGTACCTGACGCTGGCGTTCCAAACGGTGCAATCAGTAGGGGAGTGGTAGAAGTTGCCATTAACACCCGCAAATCAGAGCTGGCAATCGCTTTAGCTGTATCAATCAAATAGCGGATGTCGCACTTTAGACGAAACTCACAGCCCCAGAGTTTAGCATCAACTGTTTCAGTTCCTGAACTGAGAGTATTGTTGAGTGATGCTCGCACTTGTTGGGCATCTAAATCGAATTCTAAAATAGCTGTTAGGTGAGACTTGTCGCTGTGAGAAGCTAACCTCTCTAAGGCTTTTAAAAAGCTCAGCCTCTCAACCACCACTTGATGGCTAAATTGATGTCGATAGGGAGCGATAATTTGGTCGCAAACCGGATATTGCCCTTCTAGCAACTTCGTTGTCAACCGCCAATTATTCCACTCGAATGCGACAATATTACTAGGTTGCTCTGGCAAACCTTCATAGTAAATCGTAACTTTGTCAGCAGAATTCAAAGAACGCTCCAATAACCGGAGTACCTTAGCAGGGACAGTAAAATTAATTATTTGACTGCTCAAAAGGTGGGAATTGCTGCTTTCGTTCAATCCTAAAACCATTGCTACCCGATGCCCGTCTGTCGTCCAAACTCTCAGTTTATCCAGTCCTCTGTCTGCGTCGTGACTGATTTGAAAATTACCTCCGGTTAAAATGCGTTTGTTTTCCTCACAACTGACAGCAAATAAGCTAGCTTTGAGGACAGAAATTAACACGCTAGCAGGAAGCGTTACAAGTTTCTGTGGAACGCGGGGGATATAGCAATCCTAAATGATTTTCTGTGTGTAACTATATTGACGTATTTTGGGGAAATCAAATGTATGTTCGTTAG
>NZ_JAUBUR010000087.1:0-5340 GCF_036705485.1 Microcoleus sp. AT9b-C3
TTGTCGCCGACTATGGTGTCAGAACCGCGATCGCCGTAGAGTGTGTCTCCGTTGCGATCGCCAAAAATGCGATCGTCCGCTTTGCCGCCAAATACGGCGTCGGTTTGTTTGCCGCCGTAAATGATGTCGTTGTCGAGTCCGGCTGCGATGAAGTCTCGCTGTTGTTCGCCGAAGATGAGATCGCTGCCGCCTTCACCTAATACTGTGTCGTCGCCACCAAAGGAGAGAAACAGTTGGTTGGTTTCGTTTCCTGTTAAGGAATCGTTGCCTTCGGTTCCGATGCTGGTGTTTTGGATGTCGATGAGTTGGGCGGCGTTGGAGTCGAAGTTGAGTAGGGGGGAAGGCTGGGGGGGGGTAAATGCGATCTGAGGGGGCCCTGGCAGGGGGACGCAACCGCAACCCGTATCGGGTTCGGGTACTGGGTTGAAGATGGGGGTTGGTGTTGGTGTTGGTGCCGGGGCTGGTGTGGGCGCTGGTGTTGGTGTTGGTTCCGGCGCTGGTGTTGGTGGTGTTGGTTCCGGCGCTGGTGTTGGTGGTGTTGGTTCCGGCGCTGGTGTTGGTGTTGGTGGTGTTGGAGTTGGCGCCGGTGTTGGTGGTGTTGGTGTGGGCGCTGGTGTTGGTGGTGTTGGTTCCGGCGCTGGTGTTGGTGGTGTGGGTGTCGGCGCCGGTGTTGGTGGTGTGGGTGTCGGCGCCGGTGTTGGTGGTGTGGGTGTCGGCGCCGGTGTTGGGGGTGTGGGTGTCGGCGCCGGTGTTGGTGGTGTGGGTGTCGGCGCCGGTGTTGGTGTTGGTTCGTTCAGGGGAATCGCAGAGACAGTAGCACTGGCGGGGCTGGTAGCGCCCTGGTTGTCTGTAGCGCTGTAGGTGAAATTTGCTTTTGTAAAGTTGCCTGTCGATTGGAAAAATAATTGGTTAATGTCAGCAGGTGTCAGAATTTGACCGGCGGTGACAATCCGGCCGCCGGTTTCGGGATTGCCTAAAAATATCAGCCCTTCATTTGCTGGTGGGACGGTGTTGATCGTGAAAGATTCGATCGACCCGTCTGGATCTGTGCCGCCTAGTCCTGCGATCGAGACAGTGCTGCTGGGGGCGATATCGAGGTCGACGTTGTTAGCTACTGGCGGTTGGTTGGGCTCTGGCAGCAGCGCCGATACAGTAGCGCTGGCGCGGCTGGTAGCGCCCTGGTTGTCTGTAGCGCTGTAGGTGAAATTTGCTTTTGTAAAGTTGCCTGTCGATTGGAAAAATAATTGGTTAATGTCAGCAGGTGTCAGAATTTGACCGACGGTGACAATCGTTCCGCCAGTATCGGGATTACCTAGAAATATCAGCCCTTCATTTGCTGGTGGGACGGTGTTGATGGTGAAAGATGCGATCGAACCGTCGGGGTCGTTTCCTCCGAGTCCTGCGATCGGCACAACGTTGCTGGGGGCGATTTCGAGGTTGACGTTGTTAGCTATCGGTGGTTGGTTGGCGGGAGTCGGAGTCGGTGTGGGTGGGGGAGTCGGAGTCGGAGTCGGGGCAGAGGCGATGCTGGTGCTAACAGTTGCGCCGGGTTCGCTGCCGTTATTGTTGCCGGGATTCGGGTCATTAGTGGTTGAGGTACTTCTTGCCGTGTTGCTGACAGTGCCGGTCGCCGGGACTGGGAATCTGACAGTCCGGCTGACGGCCACGCCATCAGCTAAGCTGGCAATGGGCGGAAAGCTGACAATGCCTGTGGCTGGGTTGTAACTACCGCCGTTGGATGCTGTAACGCCCGTTAAACCGGGAACGATGCTGTCTGTAACGGTGATGTTGGTGGCGGTACTCGGCCCTCTGTTTTCGGTGAGAATTGTGTAGGTGACAGTCGAACCCGCGATCGCAGTAGGGGGCCCGCTTTTGATCGTAGCTACATCGGCACTCTCGGTGATAGTGGTGGTGACTTGCGCTTCGGGGCTGCTGCCGTTGTTGTTGTCGGGATTGGGGTCTGGACTCGTTGAGGTGCTGCTAGCAGTGTTGGCGATGGGGCCGCCGGTGGCAGGAAGTGGAAAACGGACGGTTCTGTTGGTGCTGGCTGCGCTGGCTAGGGATGTGATCGTCGGCCAAGTCACAATACCTGTAGTTGCGTTGTAAGTTCCGCCCTCGGAGACGCTGACTCCTGTTAAACCCGGAACAATGGTGTCGGCGATCACCACATTGGTTGCCGCACTCGGTCCACTGTTGGCTGCGGTAATTGTGTAGGTGACAGTCGAACCAGCAGCCGCAGTAGGGGGCCCGCTTTTGATCGTAGCTACATCCGCACTCTCGGTGATAGTGGTGGTGACTTGCGCTTCGGGGCTGCTGCCGTTGTTGTTGTCGGGATTGGGGTCTGGACTCGTTGAGGTGCTGCTAGCAGTGTTGGCGATGGGGCCGCTGGTGGCAGGAAGTGGAAAACGGACGGTTCTGTTGGTGCTGGCTGCGCTGGCTAGGGATGTGATCGTCGGCCAAGTCACAATACCTGTAGTTGCGTTGTAAGTTCCGCCCTCGGAGACGCTGACTCCTGTTAAACCCGGAACAATGGTGTCGGCGATCACCACATTGGTTGCCGCACTCGGCCCACTGTTGGCTGCCGTAATTGTGTAGGTGACAGTCGAACCAGCAGCCGCAGTAGGGGGCCCGCTTTTGACCGTCACTACATCGGCAATATCGTTTGTAATAGTGGTCGTGACTCTCGCATCCGGGCTGCTGCCACTGTTGTTACCGGGTACGGGATCGATCGTACTGCTGCTACTGAATACACTGTTGGTAATAGGGCCGAGTGTAGTTGGGGTTGTAACAGTTACGGTGCGCGTAGCGGTGGCCCCAACAGGTAAATTCGGAATAGGCCAGGTGACGAGTCTCGTTGTCGGGTTGAAAGTGCCGTCGCCGTCGGCACTTTCAAATACTGCCCCGACGGGCAATTGATCTTCAATCACCACGTTTTCGGCGTTGTCCGGGCCGTTATTTACTGTCGTAATTGTGTAAGTGATGGGGCTACCCGGTGCCGCAGCAGCCGGGCCTGTTTTCGTTGAGGCAACATCTGCTGTAGTAAGCGGCACGTCTATAGTTTGGATAGACAAAGTGCGAACGTCGTGAATATTTGTTGCGTCTCCCGTTGAACCAGCAAAACCAAATTTGAATGTTGCCGGTATTGGCCCGTTTATCTCCTCTAAATTGGCAATGTCGATAATAGTCTCGCCCTGATCTGTAAACAAACCATTATTGTTGAGATCAAAGTTAACAGTGAGACGGTTTGGCGTTGCAGAATTGGGGGGTTGCAAAATAATTTGAACTCTTCTTCTGGCTGCTTCGCGACTGCTAGTAATGGCGTTGATCGGCCCGTTTGGAGGCAGAGGATTTACGGTATCGGGAATATTATCTATTCCCTGCGGCACAAACGTAGAAGTTAAAAATTGATATTGCGTAACTTCGCTACCTCGAAGCGTTACCGAATCTGCTCTACGAGTCGTCCCAATTCCGCCTACACGTCCTTGGGTTGTACTTGAGAAATTTCCAAATTCATCCAATCCAATTCCTAAATAACCACCCCGCAAACCGGACTGATTTGTATCTGTATTTTGGGCGTAGCCGAGAGAACCTCCATAGCCTCCAGCTACTGTTGGCGTCACAGTACCGTCAATTAAAAAGAAACTTATGCCGTCCCCTGTCCGCCCTGCTAAATTATCACGTGCAGTGCCGTTGTAGGCAAATATATCGAAGACAATGTTAAGACCGCTGTTGACTGGAACCTGACTGTTATAGATGACAAAAGTAGATTGGTCAAAAGTTCTTGTAGTTAATCTCAAAGCCCCGCTGCCAACCGGGTCTATGTTCAAACCCGGAAAACTCTCCGTCCCGGTTCCTGCTGTTAAAGCTGGAGCGTCTGACGTGCCTGTTACCCCAGATATCCAAGGCCCGATTAGACTTGCGTCTTGAAAACTTTCGTCCACTAAACTAATGAGGACAGCGCTGTAAGTTTCCTGGGTTTTTGTTTCAAATGCTATTGCCGTTTTTACTCGTCCTGCTGTAACATTTAATTGCCAGTTTCCTCCTAATTTTGTACTGCCAATTATATTGTTGGAAGCCGCTATATTTGCGCCTGTTAATTCTCTCATCTTCTGCACGAAAGCAATCCCGGATTTTCCAGCCCCAACCTTACACGCTAATAATAAAATATCGGCTTTTTCCGTGAAGGCATGGCGCCACTGTTGTAAATGCCGATCGTACTTTGGTAAGTTTTCATCCTTCAGTAAAGTTGACCCCAGTTGCACCGAAGCTTCATTGCCATGAGCAACTATCTGAAGGCTGGCAATGGAGCTGCGTTTAGCTAAAATCTCAGTAATTTGTTCTACTCCGTCCAGACTTCGATCGAGGACAATTATCTCTGTCCCCGGTTTGACTCCGCTGGCAAGATGCTGATAATTCTCTACCCTCGGATCGATGCAAACTAAATGTTTTTTACGTTCAGTATTGACGCCCCGACTCGCTTTTGTTAAACAGGAAATATTGATCGCCCGATCCCTGACTAACGGCGCCCCAATCAAAGAAACTTTCATGCAGTCGCAGTCGCGGCGATCGCAACTTGATTTGTGAATTGGCGAAGAGTAGTTGCACCATAAATTTTTCATGAGTTAGATGGCTCCTTGATTTGTTAATTGTCAATCTTCAGTGGCAGATATTATTGTTAATGGCTAATGGAAATCTCCAATTGCTAATTTATCGACTTCGCATACTTAACAAGTTCTATTTACTTCGATTTTTTTTTTCGCGACATCTTCCTAAAGTAGCAGTTAGCTGTATTTACCTGGTAAATCAGCGGTTTTTTAGCCAATTCAGACATGGTGCTAAATTATTTTATGATGAAAAAAACGATCACAATCTCAGAATATCTACCTTTTAATTAGATGTTTTTTCACCTAAATGCAGTTGACATTCATTCATATTTGTAGTAAATAAAGCTTAGATTGCCTATTTTTACTAAGACTTGATTCTTTCTCAAAAACCCATTTTAGGGCTGTCAATCAGCAGAATTTCAGATAATCTATATTTCCCTCAAAAATGGTTATAAATATTTGTATTTATCAACTTTTTTTTCTAGCTTTTGTCAAGAATGAATGACTCACCAACAACCCATTTCATGGTCGTCAGCAAGTCAAGTCACCAATAATTTATCGGCTTGGTATTTTTTATAGTAATAATTAAAAAGTCGGCTTATTTAACAAACCGACTTGCTATAATTTTAGGAAAAATGCAGCGAATTTAATGCGCTGTGGTATTAAGGAGAAAGAGTGAGAAAATCCAGAGAAGTGATAGTATTATCAGCGCCAAAAACCTGAGCCAAAACCTCAC
>NZ_JAUBUR010000088.1:2500-5323 GCF_036705485.1 Microcoleus sp. AT9b-C3
ACACAGTAGTATTTAGCCTTACGAGATGGTCCTCGCTGATTCACACGGGATTTCACGGGCCCCGTGCTACTCGGGATACAGTCACGCTCTTTTCTACTTTCGACTACAGGACTTTCACCTTCTCTGGTGCAGCTTTCAACTGCTTTGTCTAGCTTGAAGATACGTTAGTTGACTGTCCCACGACCCCAGAAGTAAAAACCTCTGGTTTAGGCTGTTTCCCGTTCGCTCACCACTACTTGGGAAATCGCTATTGCTTTCTCTTCCTCCAGCTACTAAGATGTTTCAATTGGCTGGGTTCGCTGCTCTCAGTCTATGTATTCAACTGATGCTTACTGGGTTGCCCCATTCGGACATCTCCGGCTCAATGCTTGCTTCCAGCTCCCCGGAGCTTATCGTCGGTCGCCACGTCCTTCTTCGCCTCTGTGTGCCTAGGTATCCACCGTTAGCCCTTTGTAACTTGACCACTTGATTTTTTCATGGTGGTCGCTTGTCAGATGATCCGATTACTCGGATGATAGACACGCTTTGATGACTTAATTTCTATGCAGTTTTCAAGGTTCTGACTAGAGTTCTAGACTCCAGCATTCCGACTTTCACTCTCGACAGTCTAGGTGCTGATTTCTATTTTTTTGTAGTTAGTTACAGTTAGTGAGAGTGGAGGTAAGCGGACTCGAACCGCTGACTTCCTGCGTGCAAGGCAGGCGCTCTACCAACTGAGCTATACCCCCACACTTGTAAGTTCTGATTTTGATTTTATGAGTCCTGAATTACTCTTTGATTATCCATTACTCATTACTGACAATTCATCACTTTTTTTCCAGGTGGGCCATCCTGGATTTGAACCAGGGACCTCACCCTTATCAGGGGTGCGCTCTAACCAACTGAGCTAATAGCCCGCGAGAAACGAACCAGTTAATAGTTTGAAAGCTTTGACATCTATTCCTCGAACGACCAGGGATGACTGAGCTTGACCTATTGTTTAGGTTCGGTCTAGTCTCAGATGGTCTCCCTAAAAGGAGGTGATCCAGCCACACCTTCCGGTACGGCTACCTTGTTACGACTTCACCCCAGTCATCAGCCCTGCCTTCGGCATCCTCCTCCTTTACAGGTTAGAGTAATGACTTCGGGCGTGGCCAACTTCCATGGTGTGACGGGCGGTGTGTACAAGGCCCGGGAACGGATTCACCGCAGTATGCTGACCTGCGATTACTAGCGATTCCGCCTTCATGCAGGCGAGTTGCAGCCTGCAATCTGAACTGAGGCAGGGTTTACGGGATTAGCTCGCCCTCGCGGGTTGGCTGCCCTCTGTCCCTACCATTGTAGTACGTGTGTAGCCCAGGACGTAAGGGGCATGCTGACTTGACGTCATCCCCACCTTCCTCCGGTTTGTCACCGGCAGTCTGTTTAGAGTGCCCAACTTAATGATGGCAACTAAACACGAGGGTTGCGCTCGTTGCGGGACTTAACCCAACATCTCACGACACGAGCTGACGACAGCCATGCACCACCTGTGTTCCGGCTCCCGAAGGCACTCCTCTGTTTCCAAAGGATTCCGGACATGTCAAGTCCTGGTAAGGTTCTTCGCGTTGCATCGAATTAAACCACATACTCCACCGCTTGTGCGGGCCCCCGTCAATTCCTTTGAGTTTCACACTTGCGTGCGTACTCCCCAGGCGGGATACTTAACGCGTTAGCTACGGCACTGTCCGGGTCGATACAGACAACACCTAGTATCCATCGTTTACGGCTAGGACTACTGGGGTATCTAATCCCATTCGCTCCCCTAGCTTTCGTCCCTGAGTGTCAGTTATGGTCCAGCAAAGCGCCTTCGCCACCGATGTTCTTCCTGATCTCTACGCATTTCACCGCTACACCAGGAATTCCCTTTGCCCCTACCATACTCTAGCTGTTCAGTTTCCACTGCCTTTCCGAAGTTAAGCCCCGGTCTTTGACAGCAGACTTGAACTGCCACCTGCGGACGCTTTACGCCCAATCATTCCGGATAACGCTTGCATCCTCCGTCTTACCGCGGCTGCTGGCACGGAGTTAGCCGATGCTGATTCCTCTGGTACCGTCAGGTTGCTTTCACAACTTTCTTCCCAGAGAAAAGGGGTTTACAACCCAAGAGCCTTCTTCCCCCACGCGGTCTTGCTCCGTCAGGCTTTCGCCCATTGCGGAAAATTCCCCACTGCTGCCTCCCGTAGGAGTCTGGGCCGTGTCTCAGTCCCAGTGTGGCTGATCGTCCTCTCAGACCAGCTACCGATCGTCGCCTTGGTGGGCCTTTACCCCCCCAACTAGCTAATCGGACGCGAGCTCATCTTCAGGCTATAAATATTTTCCCTTTCGGTACATCGGGGCTTAGCAGTCGTTTCCAACTGTTGTCTCCGTCCTGAAGGCAGATTCTCACGCGTTACTCACCCGTCCGCCACTAAGTATTTCTACTCCGTTCGACTTGCATGTGTTAAGCAGACCGCCAGCGTTCATCCTGAGCCAGGATCAAACTCTCCGTGTTGTTGAGTTCTTTTGGCTACAGTCAAGTTCTTTCTACTCAGCACAAATGCTGGTTTTTTTCTCTTGACTTTTTTCTCGTTGTTTGCGATATTGAATATCAGCTCTCGCTTTTACTCTCTATCTTCATTTTTTTGACGAGGTTAATAGTGCTTTAAGCTTTCAAACTATTCTTTTTTCTAGGTTCAGTTTTTTACCTTTAGTTCGTGGTTCAGTGAACCGCTTCCCTTCTGGCGCTTTATTAATGTATCAACTCTCCCCAGAGTTGTCAAGCGTTTTGCGAAAATATTTTTGAATTCTTGGGGAACCTATACA
>NZ_JAUBUR010000025.1:0-107807 GCF_036705485.1 Microcoleus sp. AT9b-C3
GGATACAAGCCCCCGGATTCATCCGTGGGGTCAATGCTTCAATCTAAAATCTAAAATCTAAAATCTAAAATCGATTGTCCGCCTCTTTTGCTATAATTTGTGAGCATCTTTCGGCTCGCCCGCACCGAGGGGCAAAACCCCTCACCCTGACCGCGACCGAAAAGCCGAGGATAGATATCAGTTGTCAGAGGAGATTGCAATGGGCGAATTTTTTACAGTCGATGTGTTTGCGAACACGATAGCGGTACTCGGCGCTTTGGGTTTTTTCTTTTTGGGATATCAAGCTTTGCAGATGTTGAAAAAATAAAGTATGTCAGAACTGAGATGTTGCACCATTGTCAAGAACGGGCAAGATGCCCGTTCCACAAAGAATGATTTTTCTTGTGGAATAGGCATCTTGCCTGTTCCTAAACAAGTAATTGAGAATGGTGCAATATCTCAGTCAGAAGTCAGAAGTCAGAAGTCAGAAGGAAAGAAATCAGAAGTAAAGAAGGAAGAGGGAATAAGTCCGATGGAAGTCGGAAGAAGGAAAGAAAGAAGAAGGGAAGAAACAACTATTCCGAATACCCAATGCCCTGTTTTGCCAATGCCCCATGCCCTGTTTTGCCAAGGCTTGGGAACACCTAATTTACCTGAAAAAGGCTATACAACTGACTCAACAGTGCAACTGTTTCTTGCGAAAATCAACCAAAAAAAGGCTGCGTTATTATCATGGTGAGCCAACTTTTAGATGGACGCTATCAAATCATTGAAGTCATAGAAACAGGAGAATTTGGACAAACCTATCTTGCCAAAGATATTCGCCGTCCGGGAGAACCGCAGTGCTTTGTCAAGCACCTGCGTCCCGGTACCACCGAACCGAAATTAATTAATACTACGCGCCGTCTTTTTCAAAAAGAAGCCGAAGTTCTAGAAAAGCTCGGTCAACACGACCAAATTCCTCAGCTATTCGCTTATTTTGAAGAAAATGAAGAATTTTTCTTAGTTGAATCCTTTGTTGCCGGTCACTCGCTATCAACTGAGATTGTACCGGGCAAACCTCTAAGCGAAGAAAAAATGATTGCTTTGCTGAAGGAACTGTTAGAAATTTTAGTGTTTGTACACGGACAGGGAGTAATCCACCGAGATATTAAACCTGCAAATTTAATCCGCCGCTATTCAGACAATAAGTTAGTTTTAATTGACTTTGGCTCGGTGAAAGAAATTCACATCGCTCAAAGACAAGCGCCGGTAACTGTGCGGATTGGCACTCTGGAATATATGCCGATCGAACAATTTCAATATAACCCGCAACTCAACAGCGATATCTACGCTTTGGGAATGATTGGCATCCAAGCAATGACGGGTTTGCCGGCTTACGATTTGCCGAAACTGCGGGATTTGAAAAATTCCAATAAAGGTGAAATTGTTTGGCGGCATTTAGCCACGTGTTCCCAAGCGCTGGCGGATGTTTTGGATAATATGGTGCGCTACGATTTTCGGGAGAGATACCAGTCGGCGGCGGAAGCTTTAGCCGATTTGAGGAAAATTGGCGATCGCTCGCGGGCGCGGATTCCTAAGCTAACAATATATCGCGAAGAAGTCGATCGGCGCAGCAGCAGTCGGGGTGATATTACAGTCGTCGGTCGTAGAATATTAGATGAACTGCGCGTCAGTTTGGAATTGCTGCCAGAAGAAGCAGAGGCGATCGAAGATGAGGTATTGAACCCTTACCGCAAATACAGGCAAAAAGGCGAACGCTACGAACAATCACTGCAAGAAGCAATGCAGCAAGAATATCCCTTTTCTGTGGAAACTCGCGACGAGTTAAAACGCTTGCAGCAAGTTTTAGGGCTTACCGACGAAGATGCCGCGAAAATCGAAGAATTAGTCGTTCCTAAATCTTTATTCGCTAAATTGTACAAGGCGATCTCCACAGTTTTGGAGGGACACCGCAACCCCAGTGGGCCACCAGCCAGCAGCGCCCCTCAACTCGAATTGCAGGCAAGTCCGGCGGTATCCTCCCAGGTAAATCTGAACGGAAAAACCGATTTCTCGTTAGCGCAGCCCGCCCCTACGGGGGCTACGCCAACGGAGAGGATCGCCAGCCCAGCAGCACTTGTCCCCAAAGAAACTCGCAAATTCAATCCTTATCTTGCCGGGGCAACAATTGCGGCTATCTTAGCTGCGATCGGCGGAATTTATGGATATCTCAAGTGGCAAGAATGGGAGCAGCGAGCCCAGAAAGAATCCCAACAGCTCAATCAAATTGCCGCTCTCTATAAAGCCAGCAATTATGAAGACTGCATCAGCCAAATACCAACAATTGCCAACACTTCCAGCACCTATGCGTCCGCTCAGGAGTTACAGGAACAGTGCCAAGCAGGTCTGCAGTGGAAGAACGCCAAAGTCAAAAATTTCGCTCAGCATTCAGATGCAGTTGGGTCGGTTGCTTTCAGTCCAGACGGCTTAATGTTAGCCAGCGGTTCTAAAGACAAAACCATCCAAATTTGGGATTTAGCTACAGGCAAGTCGATCCGCACTTTTCCAGGAGATTCCTCGACTATTTGGTCGGTTGCTTTTGACTCAAACGGTACGAAACTGGCGACTGGAACCGGTTTTTGGCGAGTCATGCTGTGGGATTTGAAAACAGGGCAAGTGATTCGCAGTCTCGACCACACTGCTTCTGTATGGTCTGTCGCTCTCAGCCCCGACGGACAGCTTGTTGCTAGCGGTAGCGGAGACAAAACCACAAAGATTTCAGATGCAGAAACTGGTCGTTTGATTCAGAGTTTTCCAGACCATACAGATTTTGTTTATTCTGTTGCTTTTACTCCAGATGGAAAAAGTTTGGTTAGCGCTTCTAAGGATACAAAAATTACAATTGTGGATGTGGCAACAGGGGCGTTGGTCAAAACTATTGAGGGACACGGCGACGCGGTGAGGTCGGTTGCTGTTAGCCCCGACGGCAAGACAATTGTTAGCGGTTCCTACGATGAAAGTATTAAAATCTGGAATATCGAAACAGGAGATTTAATTCGCTCTATAAAGGGACATTCTGACGATATTGTCTCGGTTGCGATTAGCCCGGACGGGAAGTTTATTGCGAGCGGGAGCAAGGATAAAACTATTAAAGTTTGGGATTTTGCTACGGGAGAGTTGCTGAATACTTTGGCGGGACATACGGATGAGGTTTATGTGGTGACTTTTAGTCCTGATGGGAAAACTATTGCTAGCGGTTCTAAAGACAATACTATTAAGTTGTGGTTGAGGTAATCTGAAGGAAGAAGGAAGAAGGAAGAACGAAGAAGGAAAAAGGAAGAAGGAAGAAGGAAGAAGGAAGAACGAAGAAGGAAAAATAGTCCTTGACGCACAGACTATACTTGTAGGGTGCGCAGTGCGCACCTTACTACAGATAGTGTAACAATTGAAAAGTCGTGTTCAGGACTGAAGAAGTCAATACTTGTAGGGTGCGCAGTGCGCACCTTACTACAGATAGTGTAACAATTGAAAAGTTGTGTCCAGGACTGAAGAAGTCAGTCAACAGTCAACAGTCAACAGTCAACAGTCAACAGTCAACAGTCAACAGTATCCATTAGTCATTGGTCATTTAATTGCTATAATTCAGCTCATTTTTTAAGGTTTTGGGAAAGTGCCAATAAGGCGTTTCTAATTCGTCCTCAGTTGGATACTTTTCAGTTGATTTTTCTCGGATTTGAAAAAAGTGGTAGAGGTTAGCCACAGTTAAATCGGATATTTCTTGCCAATTCGATGCAGCTAAAGCTTGATAGCCAGTAGCGATCGCCTGTTGGCTGACATAAACTTCGTATCTCCGGCGGATTTCCGGCGACACAGCGAAGGTTAGCTGGTCGCGCAAGGATAGAAAGTGAGACTTTTGCTTTAAAGTTTCATAAAGTGAAGGTTCCGCAGCTAATACCGCGAATGTAGTGTACACGCTGCTTTTTAAACTCTCGCCGGTGAGTTTATCTAAACTAGCTAACTGGTGCTGCTCTTTTGGAGACAAAGTTTCCATCCAATCAACCTCATTTTGCCAAAATTCTATTACACTTAAATCATGACCGAGAATCCTAGTAACTTCGGGAAATAAAAAATCTAGTTCGGGTTCCGATTGACATCCTTTAACAACAGTTAGAATATTTTGACGAATTTTTGATTGGAGTTCCAGCAGGCGATCGCTCACCATATCGTAAGCCCGCTGCAAGTGAAACGTGACCCCGATCGCCTGCTCGATCGCCCAAACACATTCCATTTGCCTGAGCTGTCCGGCCGAACACACCCCCTCCAACAAACTAGGATTATCATAAATTTTTAAAGCCTCAAATAGCATATCCCGCCCGCTATTAATTTCGGAATTCCGAAGTTTAAGATCGGGCACGGTTAGGGCTGACTGACAGCGTTTGATAGCTTTAGAAAAAATCTCATAACCGTTAACCAGTTTCTGGCGGTGCATTTCAAAACTAGAGTCGTGAGCCACCTTAAAAATCTGCTGGATTACCTCTACTCCCCTATCTTTGAGGATGTGTCTGAGATCGATAAACCCGTCTTTAATTTTTAGCTTCTGGTGCTTGGCCTCTTCTCGGATTTTTAATACTTGGTTGAGGTTTATTGCTGACAAAACTGTGCTCGATACAGTGCCAATACCAATGACAGCAGCAGTCGCTTGCATAACTGCCAAATTAATTTTCAGACAGTTAAGCATTCTGTATGTTTTTTGAAACCCCTGATGAGTTTGAGCCACCTGCAGCGGCGCCAGTGTCACGTAGACGGGAGCTACCAGTGGCTGTATGGGGCCACCTCCGGCTAACTGTGCGAGCAATCCTATAACTCCGCGCGAGGATAGAGTTTCACTTCTTGATTGATAAAAGATTTTTGCGAGCTCCACAAACTCCCCTGTCACCGGATCTCTAGCAGCCGGGAGCAATTTTCCTGTTTTGGCAGCAGGCTGTACAAGGTTGCCACTATTGAGTCGCGCCTGAGTTGCAGGGGTGAATATATAATCCATGTGGTGACTCAGTTTCCATTCAAAAAGGCAGATGTTTTGTATTGTATGCTGTTTATGGAAACGAGGCATCAAAGGAAATGAATGAGTATCTCAAGGCATTCCAGGCTATTACCCTGTTTAGCGATCGATTGTTGGCAGACGAATATCAATCCGTGGAGATTAAACAGTCAGCTACCCAACTCAGTTTAGATGTGGAACCTTGTATTGACGAAATTAAGCAATCTGCCATCAGACTCAAGGGGTTACTTCAGGTATGTTTCAAAGATGTATCTCAGGCTGAGGATGTTTGGAATAGCAAGCCGAGAATTGCTGGATCTTCTCCTGTTGATGTCTGGGAGCAAATTGGCGAACTAAGCGGCTGCGATGTGAGAATTCGCAGTTTAGGAAAACGGGGCAAATATGATGCTGTTGTTAAAGTTCGCCAATCTTGGAGCGACAAGGCGACCAAGTTAAAAAATCAGTGGTTTTTGTGGGATAAAAACCCTCAAGTCTTTCAAAGAGATACTATTGGTTTTTTTGAAAAAGATAATTTGCACAAAGAGTTGCGGAATGAAGTTGATGCCCAAGCCGAGCGAGTGATTTTAATTATGGAGAATGAACTGAGTTTAATTTTTAAAGAATTACAATCTATTGATATAGAAAAAATTGAACTTTGTATTGAATGCTTCGACCTAAACAGTCAGTCGAAATTTAGAGAGCGACTACAATCAATAGGCGGGGAGATTGTATCGAAGTTTACGGAGCCACTGAAATATTTGCCTGATTCTTATATGAAAACTTTTAAAGAAACGCTGAAAGAACCTGTAGAAACTCTGGTTCATAAAAGCAAGATGGGAATCAGTTTGATCGATTTTGAAGAGTCCTGTAAAGTGATTGGGTTAATCCTGGATAATGTGATTATAGCAGTCTTTGAGGAGCGCATGAAACTAGCCATTCAAACAGTTGAAAAAGCGATTAAATTCTACAATAATTTTTTAGAGAAGCAGGCGCGGTATCAGAAAGAGACGCCGGAACAGCGATCGGCGGAAAAAGATTGGATCGAATGCCAGCGGCAGCAACTCAGGGAAGTTCAGCAGTATATTGATGCAGTCATTAGTCATTAGTTATTGGTCACTGGTCACTGGTTATTGGTTAGTAGTTATTGGTTATTGGTTATTAGAACGAACAACTAACAATTAACAAATAACCACTGACCACTAAAAACAGTTAATAGTCAACAGTCAACTGATTATTGATATTGACCGCTGAGTTCGTAAACGATCGCGCCCAAAGACGCTAAGCTAGCTAAAATTAGCATTCCTGCAGGCATGAATTTTTGAGTTTTAACCAGGCGCACAATAAAGACTATTACTAAAACAGCGGAGATGGCTGCTGCTAATGTTAAACCCCAACTTTGTCCCATAAGCTGGGCGGTGCCGGCAAAAATTAGCAGCGAACCGCTAATCAAGCCGGAAATGAGCGAGGCTTGGCTTTTGGCCTTGATATAACCCATGATGCCGCCAACCAGTGTTAAAATGCCGTAGCCGATCGCGGCTGCTGTACCTAAATTCATTTTTAATCCTCCAGATTTGACTGTTTGCATCTAAATTTATACAGCGCGGCCTGCAATTAGTGTCACGAATTGTTAGAAAATTTATTAAAGCCAGTCAGGATATGTAACTGTTATACAATTGCCATTATGTCAGCCCTAACTTCTGCTGCGATCGCCCAAATCCGTTACCTCCAGCGCCAAGCAGCATCCCTGCTGCTGTATCAATCAGTTCTCAAAAGCCCCGCAGGTCAAGCTTTTCTCGATTTGCTGCAAGCCCTCCACCACAGCGAAGTCAGCGGTTTGGAATGTCAGGTAGCTTACGGGAACTGGTTCAAACTTCAGGCTGCTAAAAATTTAAGCTGGAAAGATTCTCTGATTTGGGAAATTCTCAAAGACGAAAACCCCTTTTCTTGCCGAGCACAGCAAACAGATTTTGCAAGTTTGCCCCCCGCTTTGGTGGAGGCCGCCCGACATGATTTACAAGTGCTGCAAAATATTTACGAATGCAGCAGCGAACAATTGAGCAAGTGGGTGCGGGTAGCGGGTCAACTTGACGCAGTACCTCCGATTTGGCATTCAGAAACTGTAGCAGAACAGGGAGATTTGCCGCTGCACGGGAAACTAGAAAAATGGTCGAGCGCGGCGGAATCTTTGGCAGTTTATTACCGACAGTTTGGCACGGGTTTGTTTGCAGAATATCGCGCTTTTGCGTGGCGGAGAGGGCAGTTTGCGAGTATTTCACATCCCGATGGCATAACTTTAAAAGAGTTGGTTTGCTGCGATTGGCAGCGGGATGCTCTGGTGAAAAATACGGAGTTTTTGTTGGCAGGTTATCCGGCTTTGCACGTCTTGCTGTACGGGAGCCGCGGTTCGGGTAAGTCTTCTTTGGTGAAGTCGCTATTAAATGAGTTTGGATCTCGCAATCTGCGCTTGATTGAAGTATCTAAATCTGATTTGCAAGATTTGCCACTAATTGTCGAGCAGTTGCGGGGAGTTCCTCAAAAGTTTATTGTTTTTGTGGATGACCTTTCCTTTGAGGAAGATGACGATGCTTTTAAAGCTCTGAAAGTTGTTTTGGAAGGAAATGTCACTGCTCGCTCTCAAAATGTGGTAGTTTACGCAACATCTAACCGCAGGCATTTAATTCGAGAGTTTTTTGACGACAGGCCTCGCCCTCGCGATGGAGAGGAAGTTCACGCTTGGGATACTGTGCAGGAAAAACTTTCATTTAGCGATCGATTTGGCTTGACTTTAACTTTTGAACCGGCCGATCAAAACACTTATTTAACAATTGTCCGACATCTGGCAGAACTTGCTGGAATCAAACTCGCTGCTGAGGATTTGGAACACCGCGCTAAAGAATGGGCAACTCGTCGCAATGGGCGATCGGGGAGGACTGCGCGGCAGTTTGTTGATTTCCTGAAAGCAGATTTAGCCCTTTTTGACAAATAGATAGTCGGCGCTGGGAAGGCGGGTTTTAGTCGATATATGGCCAGGCAATTCAGGATAGGAATTAACCCGCCCTTACAGCACACAAGGGCGAAATAAAAATCTTAATTTTTTCATAACTTTATTGATAACAACTAACTAACAAGATTTGATATAATTGTCGAAATCTCCCAAGAAACTTCTCGAGCCAGAGCACATCCTGACTCCATGAATCGACTACTAAATAATGAGGAAAATATCATGGGTTTATTTGATAAAGTATCGCAGACTCGTCAAGAAACAGACGTAACGTTAGGGCCTGCAGAAGCATTTGCGGCGATCGCACTAATTGCCGTAGCAGCCGACGGTTACATCAATGACAGCGAAAGTAAAGCGATTAGCATGACGCTATCTCGGATGCAACTGTTCCGCAGCTATCCCGATGATGTGATGAGAAAAATGCTCGATCGCCTGCTGATGATTCTGCAACGGCAAGGAGTTGAGGTACTGTTTAATGCGGCTTTAGCAACGCTTCCCGACGAACTTAAAGAAACTGTTTTTGCGGTCACAACTGATATCGCGTTAGCAGATGGCGAGGTTTCAGAAGAAGAAGAACAACTTTTGAACGATCTTTACAGTGCCTTGGGGCTTTCCGAAGATATTGCCCTCAAGATTATAGACGTGATGTTGATTAAGAACAAAGGTTAAGAAATCAGGGGAAGCAGTGAGGATGGCGAGTTTTACCAGATAAAAAATTAGCGCCTACTTACTTAGCTGATAACTTCTCCCAAAGTGCGGGTTTACCGATATGATGGTTGGTAAAATTGCGATCGAATTTGCGATCGCCCCTTACTACCTCAAATGCCTTTCACTTACACCCGCACTGTTCGCTTTCAAGATACCGATGCTGCTGGAGTCGTTTACTTTGCTAACGTTTTGGCGATGTGCCACGAAGCTTACGAGGCATCTCTAGCAGCATCGGGAATCAATCTCAAAGCATTTTTTAGCAATCCCGAAGTTGCCTTTCCCATAATTCATGCTAGTGTAGATTTTTATCGCCCAATGTTTGCGGGCGATCTGCTGACGATTCAATTGACGCCCAAACAAGTTGCTGGCGATGAATTGGAAATTGTCTATCAAGTATTTTCTGGGGAAGTTGCAGGAAGAAGCGCAGCAAAAGCTCTTACTAAGCACGTCTGCATCAATGCAGTTAGCCGAACTAGAAAACATCTATCTGAAGACTTGATGCAGTGGATGAGGAAATTAGAGATTGAGATTTCCGATTAGTTCTATCTTTAAATAATAGCAGGGTATGACAGTCAGTCGATTTTAGATTTTAGATTTTAGATTTTAGATTTACTTGCAGCGCAGTGAATCTGGGAGTTTCAACAAAAGTCTAAAATTTTGGACTGATCGCGACAGGAGTACGTGGCACTGTATCCGTTTTAGAGCGGGGTCTAATTTCTTTTTGGTTGAGAATTTTTTCGGAGTTTTTGATATTATGTCAAATCGCAATTATGCCATTGTGGGCACGGGAGCTTTAGGCGGATTCTACGGTGCTAGACTGCAACAAGCAGGTTTAGAAGTCAATTTTTTGCTACGCAGCGATTACGAACAGGTCAGAAAACACGGTTTGATTGTGGAGTCTCCCGAAGGTGACTTCACCCTCCCCCACGTCCGCGCCTACCACGACGCGCACAAAATGCCTCAGTGCGACGTAGTAATTGTAGGGCTGAAAACCACTCAAAATCACTTGTTGCCCAAAATATTGCCTCCTTTATTAAAGGATAACGGCGCGGTTTTAGTATTGCAAAACGGATTGAATGTCGAACCGGAAGTAGCTAAAATTGTCGGTGCAGAACGAGTGCTAGGCGGGCTGTGTTTTCTCTGTTCTTATAAAGTTGGGCCCGGTCATATCTGCCACCTCGATTACGGCACTATCACGCTGGGAGAATATGCCCAAGACTACAAAGCAATCGGTATTACTGATAGATTGCACAAAATTGCTGCGGACTTTAAACGTGCTCATATTCCTATTAAAATGAGCGAAGATTTGCTATTATCAAGGTGGAAAAAGCTAGTTTGGAATATTCCTTATAACGGGCTGTCTGTAGTGTTGGATGCCAGAACAGATGAACTGATGGCTAATCCCGATACTCTGATTTTAGTCAAGGAAATCATGGGGGAAGTGATAGCAGCCGCCAAAAGTTGCGATCGCATTATTCCCGATGACTTTATCCCACATATGCTCGAATACACTGAGAAAATGAAGCCTTACCGCACCAGCATGAAAATCGATTATGATGAATCGCGGCCCCTGGAAGTTGAGGCGATTTTTGGTAATCCGATACGGGTGGCGCAGCAAGCAGGTATTAAGTTGCGCCAAATAGAGGTACTTTACCGAATGTTGAAGTTTGTGGATTTTCAAAGACAAGAAGCAGAGAGGACGAGAAGGCTGTTAGGTTTGTCGTAATTTAGGTCAAATAGCGGTAAGGTGCGCATTGCGCACCCTACATAAATTGATATTCGATGGCACTCAAATAGCGGTAAGGTGCGCATTGCGCACCCTACATAAGCCGTAAGGTGCGCATTGCGCACCCTACATAAATTGATATTTGAGCGCAAGCGGTAAGGTGCGCAATGCGCACCCTACATAAGTAAAATAGCGGTAAGGTGCGCAATGCGCACCCTACATAAATTGATATTCTATCGCAATTTCTTGCAATTGTTCTCGATTAACTTTGCCTTGAGAATTGCGCGGCAATTGTTCGACAATTACCCAATATTTCGGCCGCTTAAACTTGCTCAACTTATCTTCTATCGCTGCTTGCAGATTTTTCACAGTAACTTCGGAATTAGCGGGAACGTAGATAGCCGTAACGACTTGACCCCAATCTTGGTCTGGCAAGCCAATTACAGCAATATCCGCAACTAAATTAGTCGATCGCACAACGGCTTCAACTTCCGCCGGAAATACATTTTCTCCGCCTGTGATAATTTTGTCGCTGCTGCGTCCGACGATATTTAAGTAGTTATTTTTATCAAAAAATCCCAAATCATCTAATTGGAAATATTCACTGTCGCCAAATTTTTTAGGATAATAACCCAAGGCTAAAGATTTAGCATTGACCACAATATTTCCAATTTGATTTTCGCACAAAATATCGCCATTGGCACTGCGAATAGTTATTTTAGCGTGCGGTAAAGTTTGACCGGAACTGCTATTGCCCGCGAGAAAATCTTCGGGTTTTAGTGTAGCAATTTGCGATGCAGTTTCGGTCATGCCATAACTTGGCGCTAATTTGATTTGATAGTTCCTAGCTGTTTCTAAAAGTTCCGGCCAAGCGGGAGCACCGCCCAAAAGTACAGCACGAAACCGTCTCAGCCAATTAGCTGTGTCTGCGTTTTGCAGCAGCCGTTGCAGTTGAGTTGGAACTAAAGAAATGAAAAATTCTCCTGGTTCGATGTCGCTTTTTTTAACACTTTCTAATTCTTTAAATGGCTGAATTGCCAGTTTCCCTCCGGTAGTAAAGGAACGCATAAACTGCATTAAACCGCTGACGTGGTATAATGGCAAAACGCAGAACGAGTTGATTTTGTCTACTTGAAAATATTGTTGAAAACCTTGTACTGATGCCGTTAGCGTTTCCCAAGTGTGGATGGCAAAACGGATTTTTCCTGAAGAACCGCCTGTGGGAATCATGATCGTACCAAAACCGCTTTTACCGGGCGAATGGAATTCGCGGCTAGACAAACGAAGTTCGCCTTCGCTGACTGGGATATGGGGATTTTTGGGAAGCGGGTATTGTCCTAAAAATATGTCTGGTTGGACTAAATCAAAGACTTGTTCCCATTCGGGTTTTACCCAATTGGGATTGCAGAGAAAAATCGGGCATTTGGCGGCGCGGGCGGCGGTGAAACTGGCAAGAAATTGCACTGGTTCTGGTTCGGCGAGGCAAATTTTTGGGGGTGTTTTTTGTGCGGGATTTTGGGTGATTTCTTGAAATAGCCGATCGACAATTCGGGCAAATTCGCGACTGTCACAACCAATCAGCCAATTATCTGGCAAGCTAGGCGCGAGATCCCGAATATTTACTGTGAGATTTGTTGCCATAGATGCTTTCACCAAGTTTCTCGATTAAAAACAATTACTTAACCCGCCTGATTTAGTCGTGAGACTAATCTAAAATCTAAAATCTAAAATCTAAAATCGAATGATTGTCATCGAACCAGCAATCGGTGCCGAAGCCGAGTGCTCTTTTATTTAAAGATAATTCTGTTGCTAAATTTAATGCTGCTTGTCTGCCGATTTGGGTTTCAAATACTGATGAGAAAACAGCGTCTATATTGTGAGTTTGACAAAATTTTCCCAGTTGAGATGGGGAACCAGCAATCGCAGGTTTAATGACGAAAATGCCCCGCCAGCCTTGGGTGTAGCACTCTTGAATGCGATCGAGGTTGGCTGCAGATTCATCAAGGGCGATCGCAGTTGCATAAATAGCATTCAATTCTACCATTTCCTGAAACTGTGTTACGGGCAGCGGCTGTTCCAAAAATTCAATGTCTGCAGAAAAATCGGGAGTTGCTTTTACCTCGTCGCAAGCTTCCAGCCATGTTTTAGCCTGCGAGTAACTGAGTCCCCCGTTGGCATCTAACCGCAAAAATGCTTTTTCGCGATCGCACAAATTGTGCATTGTTTGGATTAGCTGCTGAAAAATCTTTAATTCTTGTTCAATTGCAGCAACACCAATCTTCCATTTAAACGTGCGATATCCCTCTAACCAAAGCACTTGCAAAGCCTGCAAAGCTGTTTCACCTGCTGGCAATAAACCGCTGAACCGATTTTTTTCTTCTTCATCCCCAACCTCTCTCCATTGGTGACTGCTTAAGACTGAACCCGCAATCAATGTCGATTTTAGGCGAAGTCTAGATCCCCCTAAATCCCCCTTCATAAGGGGGACTTTGAGAATATTTCTTGTCCCCCCCTTATTAAGGGGGGTTAGGGGGGATCTAGAGTTTGATAGTGCTGACTCAAAGCCAAATTGACAAGCAGGCAATTCAGCAGAAATAGAGAAAATCGCCTCTTCTGAAATATTACCTAGCAACGATTTACAAAAATCTAAAGCTTGCTCAAAACTTTCGGAACCAAACCAACTCAAAGGGGCAATTTCTCCCCAACCAATTTGACCATTCTCGTCAGTAATTCGCAGGATAATTCCTTCGCGAATATCCCAAATTCCGTGACTTGTTTGCAGTGGACGCTTAAATTTTCGCTGATAAGTGCGAAACTCCAATTGATAAAGCATTGGTTTTTTGGTTAATCATAAAAGTCTCTCATTTTATCAATTGTAAGGTGCGCACTGCGCACCCGATCATTACAGAATGTGCGCGTTGTTGTTACATAGGATTAAAGAATGTGCGCAGTGCGCACCCTACAACATTGATATTTGTGTCGCAAGTCTTATTGATCATAAAATTGTCTCACAACTGCTCCAAACTTATCAATATTTTCAAAATGAATATTGTGACCCGCTTTTGGTACAATTTCCAGACGGGCGGCTGGACACAAGCTGGCAATTTCGGTATTTATAGTTGTAAATTTATCATCATATTCTCCCGCTAGCAAGAGGATGGGGATGTGATTTTGTGGCAGTTTTTCCCAGAGAGAGGGCTGGTTGCCTGTTCCCATGTGGCGGAGTGATTTGGCTAATTCTAAGGGATTGTTTGCTAAGCGGGTTTCTATGAGTTTGTCGAAGTGGGGAGAGTTTTTTAAAGATTTGAATAAAGGGATCTCGTACCAGTTGAATAAAAAATCTTTAATGTTGCTATTTTCCAGCTTTTGTGCTAGCTGTAAATCGGCTTGCAGGCGGTGCGATCGCTCTTTTTCTGTTTTCAATCCTGGCGAAGCTGACTCTAATACTACTTTCTCGAATCTTTCTGGGAAATGTAATGTCATGTAAAGTGCCAATCGCCCGCCCATAGAATAGCCCAATAACAAACATTTGTCTATTTGTAAATCATTTAATAACTCGATCAATGCTTGGGCTGTATTTGGCATATTGTAGCAACTTTCGTCGCCGTTGACTTGGGTTTTTCCGTGGCCGGGAAGGTCAACTACTAAGCAGCAATAACTGTTAGAAAGTAAGGGAATGACCCTGCTAAAGTCTTGACTGCTGCCCGTGAATCCATGCAAAAATAAAAGTGTCGGCTGATTATTGTTGCCAGTTAAGGAATAGTGAAAGTTATAATTATTAAATTTGTCCATATACAATTATACGATTCAATGTGAGGTACGGATTGCTGAATTAAAGAAGATTTTGAGAAGTCGCCAAACTCTGGCAACTCCACGAACTCCCTCAACTTAGCAAACCATACCTCCAATTTACCGGGATTCTCGATCGCCCGATCTACAAAGCAAACCCCAACGCCAGCAGCAATCCGCTCGAAAAATGCAGGGTAACTGCGATAAACTTAGAGTTGCTGACCTTTACCGGTTGGTCGTGATAGTCTGTGACATGGCGGCAAAGGTCGATCGCAAATGGCAAACTACCAAAAATCAACAGCGTCCAAATTGAGAACATTCCCAAAGCCACAAATAGCACAGTCAAAGCATAAATGCTGCCGCACAACCACTGCAACAACTGGGCACCTTTTTTCGTACCGAGTCGAACAATTGGCGATTTTTTACCCGCCGCCAAATCGTCCTCAACTTGGTGAAAGTGGGAACAAAATAAGATGATACTCGTTGTAATTCCCACGATTGCTGAAGCCGCAAAATTAGTTGCAGACCAAGTTTGAGTTTGACTGTAATAAGCTGCGGCTAAGGCTAGCGGCCCGAAGGTGAAAAAGCAAATAATTTCTCCCAAACCTTGATAGCCAAGACGAAACGGAGGCCCTTGATAAGTGTAGCCGAGAGCACAGCACAAAACTACTAGCAAAATTACTGTTGCGTCTTTTTGCCACCAGCTTATGGCGCAGATTCCCGACACTCCAACTGCTAAAAACAGATTGGCTAGCCCGAAAATTAAAGTTTTATTGCCGGTTAAGTTAACTAGAGAATGCGCTTTGTTTTTATCGATGCCTGTTTCTGAGTCAAATACATCATTGCTGAGATTCAGCCATGCTATAATCAAAATGGCTGACATTAAAAATGTCGAAAAAATTGACGAATTAATCGTTTGAGTTTCGGCAAAAGCAATTGCAGTTCCTACTGAAATAGGAATCACCGCAACGCTGTACATGGGCGGCTTGATTGCCGCCAGCCACAATTTACTATTTGAACGTTCAATTAACTTTGTTGTCATTACACAAACTTGATGCAATTGATAGCAGCGTAGTAATTTTACAATTTTATTGGTGAACAAAGTCTACTCTCGATCGGGTTGAGTGTACGGGGGGCATCCACACAGAGGCTGTGGCGGTACTCAAACAGCGCAAGTAGCCCGTCTGTAAACCTCTGCAGGGGTCGATCGACTTTTGCGAAATTTAGCCGATCGATCTTAAAGTTTTGTGTCTAAATGTTTCGATCGATCGCCCGACGGGGGTTTTTTTCCCCAACAGAGCCCAAACTTTCCGGGAAACTCGAAAGGTCATGTTTTGCGATCGCCCTCCCGTGCTTAGATCGAAATAGGGGTTTTAGCCGGACAAACCCACACTCTATCTGACAAATCTGCTATTCTCGCTTTCATGACAGTAATACCGCACCGCGCTAATCTCTTGCAAAACCGCAATCAACTGCATCAGTTTCTGTTAAATTGCCAGCAGTCTTTAACCGAAAAAGATCGCACAAAAATAGTTAGTATTTCTCAGGAAATTTACCCCGTCGATCCGCTAGCTGTACTGCAAGAGATTTCCGAACCTTGTCAGCGGCACTTTTACTTTGAAAAAAGAAACCCAATTGTCGGCAAAAGTTTTGCGATCGCAGCCCTCGATTCGGCAATCCATCTCACAGTAGCAGGAACCGATCGATTTGCCTTAGCTCAAAATTTTATTCGTTCAACACTTGCCAATACAATTACCATTGGTGCGGAACGCTTGCCATTTAGCGGGCCTCACTTTTTTTGCAGTTTTACTTTTTTTGATGAGAACATTGCGGCTAATTCTTACTTTCCGCCCGCTACCATATTTTTACCAAAATGGCAAATTGCCCGACAGAAAGATAGCTGCATTATCGTCGCCAATGCCGTCATAGAAAAAGATATAAACATTAAAAGCATCGCCGAAAATATCTGGCAAACATTTGATAAAATTGCCTCTCGAAAATACCCTAAATTAACTACAGCGCTCGACAGTTCGATATCTTTGAAACAAATTCCCGTGAATGATGCCAGTCAATTTAAAACATCAGTCAAGTCGGCTTTAGAATTGATAAAATCTCAATATTTTAGTAAAATTGTTTTATACCAAGCCATAAATGTAATTTCTAAAACCCCTGTCAGTTTAATAGATTCCTTAAATAACTTGCGCCTCAGTTATCCAGATTGCTATGTATTTTCAACCAGTAACGGCAAAGGTCAAAATTTCATCGGTGCCAGTCCAGAACGCTTAATTAGCATTCACAACAATCAGTTATCAACAGATGCTTTAGCCGGTTCAGCACCGAGGGGAAAAACTGAAGCAGAAGATGCGAAACTAGCCCAGGGATTGCTAGAGAGTGAGAAGGATATTCGAGAACATCAAGTTGTGATTGATTTTATAGTCCATCACCTTTCTAAACTAGGCATAACCCCCAATTGTCCCCCAACTCCCAGACTGCTGCAACTATCAAACATTCAGCATTTGTGGACACCAATCACAGCTCAAATTCCCGCCGATATTCATTTATTAAAGATTTTAGCTCAACTGCATCCAACCCCAGCGGTAGCGGGCGTTCCGAGAGACATCGCCCTCGAACAAATTCGTCGCTGCGAAACCTGCGATCGCTCCCTCTACGCAGCACCCATCGGCTGGATCGATGCCCGTGGCAATGGGGAATTTGCGGTCGGCATTCGATCGGCATTAATCGACGGCGATCGGGCTATACTCTATGCTGGTAATGGTATTGTGGCAGGTTCCGAACCGGAAAAAGAACTAGCCGAAATTCAGCTCAAATTACAACCACTTTTAAATGCTTTGGTCTAATTCAACTAATTTTAATCCGATCCCAGGAACCGGGTTTTTTACGAAAAGACGCGTTCGAGCCAGTAGATTCCGTAAAAACCCGGTTTCTTTGGTTGGAGTGCGTAAGTCATGTTAATTAATTTTCACCTCCTCAAAATGTTCTACTATGGGAAAAGGATCGTAAAAATGGTGAAGCATTCTTTTCCACTCTTGATATTCAGCGGAATTCCTAAATCTAATTGTATGAGCTTCTAAATTTTCCCATCTCACCAATAATAGATATTTTCCTTGAACTTCTGTGCAGCGATGAAGTTCGTGAAATAAATATCCATCTATAGACGCTATCAAACTGGAGGCTTCTCTAAAAGCTATCTCAAAATCACCCTCACAGCCAGATTTGACATTAAGCACAACCGCCTCAAGAATCATAAAAATGTATCCTGACAATTATTTGAGTATAATATCCTAGCACAATACAGAGTTGAGCTACTCAGGTTTAGCAATGCCAATAGATTTTCGCAACACAAATACCGTCTGGGCTTCCGTATTAGCAGAAACTTTGCAGCGGTTGGGATTAACTACCGCCGTCATTTGTCCCGGTTCGCGATCGGCACCGCTAACAATAGCCTTTGCTCAAAACAAAAAACTAGAAACTATTCCCATACTCGACGAACGTTCAGCGAGTTTTTTTGCATTAGGAATTGCCAAAAAATCCTATTTGCCAACCGCACTAATTTGCACATCGGGAACCGCCGCAGCAAACTTTTATCCGGCGATAATTGAAGCCAGAGAAAGTCGAATTCCGCTGCTAATATTCACCGCCGATCGACCTCCAGAACTGCGGGACTGTCACGCCGGACAAGCGATCGACCAAGTGAAACTATACGGCAATTATCCGAACTGGCAAGCCGAATTAGCGATACCTTCTGCGTCCACAGGAATGCTAGACTATCTGCGGCAGACGATCGTGTATGCTTGGGAGCGATCGCAATTCCCAACACCAGGCCCCGTCCACCTCAACATCCCCTTTCGCGACCCGCTTGTACCCGTTCCAGACATAGCCGTAGAAGCTTTAGAAACAGAATTTAATCCCGAAGATTTCTTTGCAGGATTAGAACCAATTTTCACGGGAGAAAGCTCTACCCCCCCCAGCTCCCCCTTGTTAAGGGGGGGAGAAGAAAGTACCATGCAACAGTGGCAAAAGTGCAGCAAAGGGATTATTATTGCAGGCGTTGCACAGCCTGAATTTGCCGAAAAATACTGTAGTGCGATCGCCCAAATTTCCAAATCCTTAAACTGGCCAGTTTTAGCAGAAGGACTATCCCCAGTCAGAAACTACGCCCAACTCAATCATTATCTAATTTCCACCTACGATTTAATCCTGCGAAACCGCGAACTAGCAGATAAATTAACCCCAGAAATCGCCATTCAAATCGGAGACTTACCCACAAGCAAAGAACTGCGAAACTGGCTAGACAAAACCCAACCAAAACGCTACATAATCGACCCCAGCCACCACAACTTCGATCCCCTACACGGCCAAACAATTCACCTGCGAACCTCGGTAGAAAATCTCGCAACTAATCTCGCAACTATATTAACTCTTGTCCCCCCCCTTATTAAGGGGGGGTTAGGGGGGGATCGAGCCCCTGCTACCACTAAGATCTCCCATCAAATCCCCCCCCTGACCAATGGGGAATCAAGTCTTGTCCCCCCCCTTATTAAGGGGGGGTTAGGGGGGGTTCTAACCTCTCCCTCATACGAATACCTCCAACTTTGGCGCAACACCGAAATCCAAGTCAGACAAACAATAGACCAAAAAATATCAACAATTAACCACATAATCGAGCCCAAAGTTTCCTGGCTGCTTTCCCAAATTTTGCCGCCTGGAACACCGATATTTATTGCCAACAGTATGCCCGTCAGAGATCTCGAGTTTTTCTGGAAGCCAAACCACTTAGAAATAAAACCTTTTGTCAATCGCGGCGCTAACGGCATAGACGGCACATTATCAACAGCTTTGGGAGTTGCTCACCGCAATCAAAGCAGCATCATGCTAACAGGCGATTTAACACTTTTGCACGATACGAACGGTTTTTTAATTAAAAATAAATTTGTCGGTCATCTGACAATCATATTAATTAATAATAACGGTGGCGGAATTTTTGAAATGTTGCCAGTTGCGAAATTTGACCCGCCCTTTGAAGAGTTTTTTGCCACGCCGCAGCAGATTAACTTTGCTCAGTTGTGTGCAACTTATGGCGTGGAACACGAGATAATAGACGATTGGGAACAGTTCAAACAAAAATTAAGTTTTTTGCCAAGTAGCGGGATTCGTGTCTTAGAATTGCAAACAGACAGGCGCGCCGATGCTAAATGGCGGCAAGATAATCTAAGTAAATTTGCCAAAGATTTGTAAATTTGTAGGTTGAGCAGGTGGAACGAAACCCAACCTACACTAATTTAAACTGCTGGTTGAGCTAGCAGCGCATCTAACTCTCCATCTGCATCGAGTTTGTGAATGTCATCGCAGCCGCCTACGTGTTGCTTATTAATGAAAATTTGGGGCACGCTGCGGCGTCCGTTAGCGCGATCGGCCATTGCTTTTCTAGCCGCTTCGTCGCCATCAATTTTGTATTCCGTGAAATTTACGCCTTTCCACCACAGCAAAGTTTTGGCGCGGATGCAGTAGGGACAGGTTTGCCAAGTATAGATTTCCACATTGGCTTTGATGCGATCGGGCTTGCGGCCCAAGATGGGATTGAGAAAATCAAGCATTTTCGGTACAGGGGTAAAAATTAAACTGGTTGGGGGATTAACGATCATTTTAGCGAAATGCCGTCAGCCCCACGTCCTACCCAAAAATCGGCGCGGGATGGAATTGCCTGCAGCAACCTGTGACCCTGTGACCCAAGTCACAACTTTACTCTACTCGGATCACTTGCTTTCACCCTAGAGAATCACATTTGCGACCTTATTAATATCACCGATATTTAGAGGAAACCAGAAGATGATAGATATATCGAATTCAACCGCACTGCCATGCACCCCGTACAACTCCTCCCCGGCGCTATCTCTGAAATCCTCGCTTCTGTAACCGATACAGGCGTTTTGACTCTGGCGGATCGCTACGGTTTGATGGCCGCCACCTTCGACGACTCTCTGAATGACGAAGACAGAGGCTGTGTCAACCGCTTGCTGCGGGCGGTGCTCAGAGGCCGAGTGAAAATGGTTAACGAACTTTCAGCAGCATTCTAATCGGGATTTGAAGTTTTGTTCTGAAGGCAAGGTGAGTCAGCGGTAGATGGAAATAGTGGAAACTCAGGCAGGAGTGGAAACAGCGGTAATTTGAATTCGATTTAAAAGTTTTCTCCTCTAACTCAACAACGGTTTTTTTGTCAAAGCAGCCTTTACCGGCTGCTTTTTTTTTGATTTAATCGCGGATTTCCAGGTTGTACTGGCGGCAGAGGTCGATCAGTTCTTGTTGGAAGCGATCGCGCACATTCTGGGGCGAGACTATTACGCAGTCTTTGCCGTACCGAAACACCTCTCGAATCAACCAAAACGGATTAGAGACGCGCCGCACAACTTGTCGCACCTTGGTTTTTCCCTCTCCTAAGACTTCATCCTGAATATCCTTGTCCACTCTGCGTTCATAGGCTTTGATCAGTCCGCCCCGAAAGTGTAAGTACACTGCTAGATAGTCTAAGCCTTCGCACCGCCAGTGTCCACTTATAGGGACGATCGCTTTGATGTTGTCGAAGCGCAGACAGCGGTTGTGGATGAGTTCGGCAAAGTCGGGATTTTTGATGTCATCAGTCTCTTCGCACCAGATGTTGAGGTAAAAGCGTTTTTCTTCAAAAGACACCTCGGCGTATCGCACTGTGTACTCTAAGTCCTCTCCTTGGTTATTACGGTAGAGGAGGTGAAATGGCTGTTGAGCCTTCCTGAGCTGATCCACGCGGGGACGCCATCCCTCGCTGGGTTGACTAACCAGTTGCAGAATTGATTGACGCAGGGGAGCATCAAGGTTGCCCCGATCTAACATTAATGCTGCCAGAACTTCCGCGTCTCGAAGATGGCCTGAATCAACAAGGAGTTTAGCAGCTTGTTGTAAGGCTGCGACTTCGGTGGAGCTGAGGGTAAAGGGCTCACCAACTTCTAACTTGTGCTGGGCGATCGCGACCAATAACCCAGATACACTGGGACTTTTGCCCCATTTGATACCGAGGCGAAGGGCGATCGCCTCTAGCTGTTCCTTGGTTCCGGTCGGAATTGAAAGTGTAATTGTCTCTTTTTTGCGGGGCATTCACTAAAAGTGTAAATACATACTTGACAGATTTGGTTTTCAATGCAAATATAATTTTAGTGCAAGTACAAATCTCATGGGTCACAAATGTTGCTGTGCAAATTCTAGAGTCAACAAAAAAAGCCAGAGGCTAGCTCCGGCTTTCAAGCCCTAATAGGTATTTGTGTGAAAGACAAGGTTATTGTCTCGATCGCGGTACTCTTTCAATTCCTGAAAGGCATTTGTGTATCTATCTTAGCGTGAAAGCGCTCAATCGGTTCAAAAATTTTACTTTATCGCTGTACTAACCTAAAATATATGGTAGAGTAAAAAGCAAGCCAGACATAAAGCCAGCTCGCCCGTGTTTAAATTACTTAACTCTTAGAATAGAGCATGGCTGGTCTGGTTGTAAACCTACGCAAATACAACCATGACAGATAATCTTCCGAATCAAATGCTTCGGCTGATGTCCGATGGGCAATGGCATAGCGCCAATGAGCTAATCGAGAGTGTTAGCCATCGGTTTTCAGCAACCATGCACATTCTGCGAAAGCAAGGCTATGAGTTTGAGAAACGTCGCCTAAGCGGACAACAGCACGAATACCGACTGTTGCTGAACGTCAATAATAGGATGTAATGCTATTTTGTCAGGGGGTTTGAAGGAATTTTTCTCTTTCTACCCCTCTAAAGATAGAGTGCTAGAGACAAACTATTCTGACAACAGAAAATTTGCTGTCCTCGCCCTCGAATTTGTTTACCCTACAAAAGTTAACCATGCTCCAAATTTCCCCAACACTCACTGAACTTCACGAAAGTGCTTTACAACTTCCCGAACAAATTCCTTACCTCAAAATGCTAATTCTCTTTGGTTCTCGTGCCAGAGGCGATACTCATGCCAAAAGTGACTGGGATTTTGCCGCACTTTACGATGAAAAGCTTAGGGAAGAATCTTGCAATAATCGAGGCTTTGCATGGTTTGAAGTTCCTGGAATTTTGGGTGAAGCTTTTAGCATTAACAGCGATGAAATTGATGTGGTTGAATTGAATCGCTGTTCCCCTCTGATTGCCAATTTTATTGCTCATGATGGCAAACTTCTTTATGAACAAGAATCCGGTCAGTTCGAGCAATTTGTCAAAACTCATCTGATGAACGAGCTGGAATTGCAAGAACTGGAATGTCAACTTTATCAGAGTATTGATGATTTTCTCAAAAATTGGAGGTCGGTATGAGTATTCAGAAAACAGTAGTTTTAACGCGACTCAAATTTATTGGAGAGTATCTGCTCGAATTGAGACGTTTTGAATCGATGAGCCTGGAAAATTATCTAGCTAGCTTCGATTCAAAAATAATCTCAGAAAGAATAATGGAGTTGATCGTTCAGGCAGCAGTTGATATTAACGAGCATATTCTGACCCGTGAAATGAAGGTTAACTCGGATAGTAATCGAGAATCTTTTGTTAAGCTTGGAAGCTATGGAATTATTACACCTGAAGTTAGTGAAGAATTAGTAAAATCAGCAGGTCTGCGTAACATTTTGGCTCATCGGTACTTAGAGATAGATTATGTAATGTTATTTAATTCGGTTCAAGTTGCTTTAATTTATTATCCGATTTACATCGAGCAAGTTGCTGAATACATTTCTAGAAAGGACTGAAAAATAGCCAGTAAAACTCAAGCAAATAAATCCTAAAAATCAACAGATTAGGGCCAAAATATGTCAAATAAAAGCCTGCTTGTTGATGATGAATCAACAACTTTAGACCACCGCTACTTTAGGGAAGTCCGTCCTCAACTTTACCAACTGCATACCAATCACGGACAGTATGGCACTCGCCAAGGACGCACCCTTGCCGAACACCTCGATTCGGCTTGTCAGTTCGTTTTAACGGTTAGCAAAATTGCCGGAGTTCCCGATGACAAACGCGCTTGCATTCTGGCCGCAACCGCCGTTCACGATTTGAATAAGTTGGCAGACGACGGACGCAATGTTAAGACGTTGGCACGCGATCGCCCTTTTTTGCTACAACAACTCGATCGCGCCTGCGTTGCCCAATTCGCCCAAACCGAGTCCGAACTCGAACTCGTCCGCCGCCTGATAGAACGCCATTCCGGCCACAGCGCCAGCGATGGAATGCGTTTTTTGCCTGAAGACCCCAATATCAAACGTTGGGCCGCGATGTTGATTGGGGGTGACTTATTCGACTTGGGAATTGAGGAAGAAACACGCATTCGCAAAGTTGAAACCGAGTTAACCGTGGCATTGCAGCGTGACAGTAAGTTGTTTCATGTCAGTCTTTCCGAAGACCGAGGTTATCTGACTTCGCTGTTGCTGTCAGCTTGCGAAGAGGTTTTGCACGATCGCAATTTGCATACTCTCGCCATTGACCCCAACGGTCAAATTTTTGTCGGCTCAGCCTTTCCCGACGGCGATTTAAGCCTAATCATTGCTCAAAAATGGCAGCAAAAGATCGATCGCGTCTTTAGCAGCAACGTCGAACAACTCGTGAACGCCACCAAAGACGGCATCAAAATCGATCCGCAAGCCATCCAACAAAATCCCGAAGCAACTTTAGACGAAGTAGATAAGTTACTGGTAAAAAAAGCCAGCGGTTACAAAGTCGAAAAAGTCGGCAAGGATATTGACAAATATGGCGGAGATGCTGGAGAAAATGCCGTTACCGCAGCCGCTGCTGTCGGCTTGCATCCAGTTTCCAATGCCGATGAATTTGCCATTTCTGAAGGACTAAAAACCGCTTACCTCAGCTATCGGGCCGCCGAACTCAGCCCCAAGGAGGTTTGGGATCGAATTGCCACGCAAGTCGGATTATCCCCAGAACAGCGATCGGCATTAGAACCGTTTAACGCGCAGTACGGACGCTGTTTGTTTGCGGCTAAATCCATCGAGGGCGATCGCGAACAGAAGTTAAAAAAGGTATTTGCCGCCTTAGAAGACTCATTTCAACTGCGCGCTAAAGCCGAAGAGATAGACGTATCTGAAGAATTAGTAAATGCCGTTCGGCAACTGCTCAACTTTTCTACACCTGCGAACTGGCAAGGCTTTAACGAACTCACAGCCTACATTGAAGCCAACCCGCGCCAGCGCTGTTCCTTGGGGACGACATCGCTACAAATCGGCGAATTGAGTTCCCCAAAAATGCCACCGGGAACCAAAGTCCAAGCTTTTTCCAATCGTCTTCCCGGCGGCATGATTGCTGAACCCAAACGGCGGGCAGATAACTTATCGGCATTGGGTTATCAGTTGATGGCGGTTGGTGCAAATTTCCCTAATTCTGTCAAACAAGACCCGCTATATCTTCACTTTGCGCTGCCAAAAGGATCGAGTGTTGAACTCAGAACAATTTGGCAAAATTTTCTGAAAAATACCGCCGCCCAGAATGAAGATGGGACAGTAACAGTTGACGAAATTAAACTTTACCGCGAAAACGAGATAGTTTTTCAATCCAACAAAATGGTTGGGTTTGCACTGCCAAAACGTCCTGAATTTATCAACTCAACGGTGACAATTCCCGTGCTGTGGGGAGAAGTTAATAACTCCGTGGCGTTGCTGAAATCGCTCAGGTTGGCTTTGGAAATGAGTTTGGCATTTGATTTTGGTTTTCCCTTTGTTTTGGGTGCCAATTTGGAAGTCGAACCAACTTGGGTTTTTTTCGGAAAGGTTGAGGGAATCCCCTCATCTTTGCAGCCACTATTAGGCAGCGGCCAGTATAGGCGAAACGGTCATTTATCCAAGGAAGAACGGCGCACGGCAGTCACAGCAGAGCAAGTTTTAGAACGGCTGCGCTGTATTGGAAAGCTAGCTATTTCGGTAGCAAGTATTCAGAAAAAAGATGACTGTTTGTATGACTTGGCGCGGGCGGCAACTCGTCCGTTAAGTTTCTATTACGTCCTGCTGCGCTGGCTGCTGCGGGAACAAGATGACCCCAATTTGGAGGCAATTTGGTCGCGCATAAAAGAACCTTTGAATACTTTACTGAGGAGTCTAATGTCAGAAGAACACGATCGCGTTTCTAGCTATCTCAAGCAAGCCGCACACATTGCCGAATTTGCCAAGTTGCGGGGCAGTTCCTTCCGGCGCACTGCCCAAACTGAGCCGTTTTCGGAATTTATCAAAGCTGTGCGATCTCGCAAATCTCACATGGATTGGGAGACGGTATTTGCCGCCCTAGTGCAGCAATATCACAACCGCCTCGATCGCATTCGAGAACATCACGTGGGTGGGACAAAATACGAACAAATTAAGCAGTTTTATCAAATTCTGAAACAACTGTTTGAGGAGGTTTATCACTCGCGTCCAGAAAGGTTATTGACTGATAGCAAAACTCTTGAAGCTGCCTACTTTTTCTTTTTACAAGAAGCCCGTCAAGAATTGAAAGCTGAAACCGACAAAAAGTCTGAAACCACATCTACAACCACATCTGAAAACAACTAGGAGAATACAAAATGTCGATCGCAAAATTGCAACCATTCCTCGCCCCCAGCTACGAAAACTTCCCCAAAGGCCGCACCATTGGTATGGTTGTCCTCCGCACCACGCAATCGGAAACCATTTTCCGCACGGAAGGAACGGGCGAACCGATGTGTAGTGAATACGTGCAAGCTGGCATTGAAGATACCGAATCAATTCCTCGGTTGGTGATGACAAAACGCAAACAAGTTGCACCAGAACGACGGAAAGGACGAGAGTTTTTGCGATCGCACAATCTTCTCTACACTGCACCAAAAACTGATGCAATTTGTGCTCTCAATACCAATGCGCCTTGTGAAATGTGCGTTGATTGCTTCCTCTACGGCTTCGCAGCGGGGGGAGAAGGGGCGCAAAAAAGTCGGGTGTGGACAGAGGATGCGTTTAGCGTGTTGCACTCGACGGAACTAATTGCCGATCGCACCATCAATGCTATCTTTGAAACCGGAACGATGCGCGATGAAAAGGGTAACGCTTCGACGGCCCTCAACACCAGCGAATACATCAAGCCTGGGGTTCATTTCCTCGATATTGTCACCCTCAAAGATGTCACCGCCGACGAACTGCGCTACACCCTCGGCAACATTTTATTAACCACTCGTTACGGTGCAGTTTCCAGCCGCGTCGGACGCATGGACAATCAAATTCTCGGTGTATTTGGCGGTATTGCTGAACTGCCGAGTTCCCTAGAATTGGTACAAGGAGTTTACGAGAAGCTGAAAGCTGAAAATACCGCCATCGAACATCCTTTAAAAACTCAATCTTTAGTGGATGCAACTCAGGAAATTATCAGCACTTGGACAAACAAACGAGGTATTTCTATGCAGTTGTCCGCCGCCGAACGTGACGCACTGATTGCGGATGTCGATCGCCATTGGTCACTACCGGAACAAGAAACCTTCCTTAAACGCCTCGATGAATCCTATGCCCCGTGGCGCAAGGTGAAGAGTGAAAACAAGAAAAAGGGAAAAAATAAGGATTAAAGAAGAGTAATTCCTATAGTCCTGGACGCAAGGGTGGCCAGAAACCGGGTTTTTTCACGAAAATTATTCGCTGTAGCTACAAGATTAGGTAAAAAACCCGGTTTCTTTGGTATTTACGCATCTAGGAATGTTGAAATCATCTGCGTTCATCTGTGTTCATCTGCGGTTTCCCTTTTCTATCAAAGATTTATGCAATTCAAGTCTACTCTTCAATCCGCAAGCTACGTTCCTCAATGAATCTCAACCATGACGCAATTAGAACTTGCTTTAAATTTTTCCACTGACAAGATTTCCTATTCCACTGCACGCTTAATCGAACTTTGGTGCGCCGAACCCGTGTTTTTTGCATCGCGGGAATTGTCCGATACTTACTATACCGAAGGGGCGATCGGCAATTATGCACTAGCCTATGCTTTAGGTTGGGCGCGCTCGCCCTATCGCCTCACCGGAGAAGATACCAGCAGACCTCGGTATATAGAAGATTTAACGCCCCTTTCCGGTAATAGCTACATCCTCCCCGCATGGCCGCATGACCGCACTTTATCCTTCCGATTTGAGAGGTTTAACGCCCTTTCTGACTCCTATTGGTATGCCATGACCAACAACCGAGTGGCAACAGCGCGGGAAGATTTACCCCTCAGTAGAACCGGGAAAAAACCCAATAGTTATCGCCCTAGCAACTTCCCCCAAACCGGGCGATTGCGAGTAATTGAACGGGGAAATCGGTTTCAGACATTGGTATTTGGCGATCGCGAATTGCCCGAATACATTCGCGTCGGCAAATTTACCAGCAAAGTCCGCGTTGAAATCGTGAAAAAACTCGATGTTGTGCAACTTCCGAGGGGCGATTATCGCTGCAATACTTATCTCAGCGCCGCCGACTTACCTGCAAATATTGAACTCCTCGCTTTCGACTTAATTTCGATGCCGCCCGCATCGTTATTGAAAAATCTTTCGTTTCGCGGTGAGGCGCTGCAAGCCGGCAATTTCATTCTCCCAGCTAACATTGAATTTTGTGGTGGAAATAACAATGGATAATCTGAAAATTAAACTCGAACCAGCAAGCATTTCTGCCTGTCCCCAATTGCCTCAACCATTGCAATTTATGGGACAAGCGTTGCAGCATCAAGTCGATGTTTGGGAAGCTGCAAAAAATAATGATATTATTCTCGACTTAGCACCGACGGGAACGGGAAAAACGAAAGCTGGATTGAGTGTTTTGCTGCACAACTCTCAGCGCAATGCTATCTATATTGCGCCAACAAATGCCTTAATTGACCAACAAACTGAAGCCGCCGAAAAATTTGTTCGAGAGGCGAGTTTACCTCATATCGTAAAAGCTGCTTCTGCTAGACAAGTCCATTCCTGGTCAGACGATCGCGTTGGAAAACGTTCAGGCGAGAAAATCTATAATGTTTTGCGAGAACCTGCCACAATTTTTCCGGAATGCGGGGGCGGGAGACCAATTTTGCTGGTGACAAACCCGGATATTTTCTACTATGCCACGTTCTTTGCTTACAACAAGCTCGATCGCGGAAATATTGCCAGTGAATTTTACAGCAGTTTCTCTACTGTAATTTTCGATGAATTTCACCTATATGATGCCAAACAATTAGTTAGCTTGTTTTTCTATCTCGCTTTATCTAAAGAGTTTGGCTACTTTCAGTACAAGCGAAAAATTGTTCTCTTGACGGCAACGCCAGAACCTGCTTGTGAAGAAGCCTTAAATGTCCTGGGAAAAAATGGTGTCAGAATTTATCGAAGTGACAGCAAAAATCAAATAGATCGTCTGCTTCCTTCTCAAACTGAAGTCAATCTAGAAATTCGCAAGCAGCCAGAAAAAGACAATCTGATTGCAGAAATTGTTGAAGAAGTTGTGCGGCGGCTTCGCGAATTTCCTGACGAAAACGGGGCGATGATTCTGGATGCCAAGGATACATTAGGGCGCATTTCCGATCGATTGCGCGATCGCGGATTTGCCGATTTCTGCGGGCGGATTACGGGGGATACACCGAAGGAAGAACGCCCCCTGGCTGCCCAAAAACAAGTGATTCTAGCTACCAGTACCGTCGATGTGGGCTTCAACTTTGAACGGGAGAAAGAAACACCCCGGCAAAATCTCGATTGGTTGATTTTTTCCACGCGCGATCGCTTTTCATTTTGGCAGCGCATCGGGCGTGTGGGACGGGTGTTAGGGAAAACGCAAACCGAAATTCCTTCAGAGGCGATCGCCTATTTACCCGATCGCGCGTGGGAACAAGGTATCGAACAACTTGACTGTAGCGGTGGACGCAAAACCCTGACGGAAATGTTAGAAAGTCTAGACTGCATGAAGCGTCCCTTTCTCGACATTTACTGGCGTTCCGAAGCCTTTCTAGAAATTGCCAAACCCTTACTAGAACTAGAAACATTGCTGGAAAAATTGCCCGAAGCAAGTTTAATTACACAGCTTTATCAAACCCTGCAAATCGTGTTGGGAGGCAAGCGAGATTGGAGTTCTTACCGCCAGCGGATGAAGGTATTGCAAGGTGCAGAAAATGTAGCCAAGTCTACTATCAAACAAATTCAAAAGGAGTGGCAGTACATTAAAGGCGGTCAAAACTGCGTCAAGAGTTTTATGCAAGCAAACTATCCCGAAGATTGGGAAGAAATTCGTGCGGGGAGGAGTGCGATCGAACTAATTGAGGAAAAAATCCGCAAAAACCAAAAAGTCGCCGAAGAGTTGAAAGAATACGCGACAATTCTCAAAGCCAGTTATGCGCCACTTTTCAAATTTCGAGAAAGCTTGTTTGAAAATGTCAAAATTTATGACCCCCACAATTTCTTACTCGATGAAGTCGGCGAAACCAATCTCGATCCGATTCATTTGCTGAGATTTTTTGAATTCGCCTCCGATGAAAATGGGATTGTGCTTACCCATCGCGCGACCCAAACCTACGGACTCAAATTCGCCTTGCAAGTTGCAGATTTAGAAGATTTTGCGAACAACTATCTCTGCAAACTGTATGCCTTCAAAAATTGTACGATCGAACGCACCATCGGCGACATCGTTCGTCCCACAGCGCTAATTTCCCAGCTTTCACCGCCGTTAATGCCCGGTGTTATTGTCCAAGAACACCGCAAAAATCGCTGGGCGATTATCAAACTAAAAAAACAAGGAATTGAATGCTATTCGATTACGGTCAAAGATAGCTTTGCTGCCAAGGAGTATACATTCTTTCCGAGTTTATCGGGAATTTTGGCGATCGCCTCCGCTGGCATTACCTTAAGATGTCCTGACAATCAAGAATTCTGGGTAGTTTAAATTATGCCGCACAGCCTAGTCCTCAACATCCTTCCCCTGGCCCCAATTCCCCCCGGATACCTCACCGGAAGACACCTGCACGCCCTCTTCCTCACCCTCGTGAGCTCCGTTGACAAAAAACTCGGCGATCGCCTCCACGATGCCACGGCCCAAAAATCCTTCACCCTCAGCCCTTTGCAAACTAAAAAATGTCCTTTCAAAAAACACCATTTCCTGCAATGGGAACACACAGAAGCGATTCCAGAACATACCCTCTGTTGGTGGCGGATTACTCTGCTTGATGACACTTTATTCGGCAAATTAACTAATCTTTGGCTGAATCTCAATCCCTCGAAGCCGTGGCATCTGGGGCCCGCCGATTTGATGATTACTAAGATTCTCGGAACGCCCCAAGTAGATCAGCCTTGGGCTAATGCTTGCGATTACTCTCAATTGTACGATCGCGCTTCGGAAACTAATCGCTTAATTGCCTTCAGTTTTGCGACTCCTACTACCTTTCGACAGGGAAAATTTGATTCGGTGATTCCTACTAGAGACTGCGTTTTTAACAGTCTCCTCAGTCGGTGGAATAAGTACAGCCCGATCGCACTTCCCGATCAGTCATTCGATGCACTATTTTCGACTTTTGTCAATATCAAAAGTGAAAGACTGACCAACTATCAAAGCGATTTTGTCGGCATGGTTGGGGAGGTCAGTTATCGGATTTTGGGAGATGTGGAGCCTTTAGTGATTAAGCAAATTAATGCTTTGGCTGATTTTGCTGTTTACTGCGGGGTGGGGAGGAAAACTCCGATGGGGATGGGAATGACTCGGCGGATTGTTGTTAATAAGAGTTCTTGATAACTGAACGTAACACCCATAGTCCGGCAAGGGTTGAAACCCCTGCCTCAAAGCTAAAGTCCTCTTAAGAGGACTGCAAGAATGAAGGATTAAATTACTTCTTCAGTCGGTTTCAACCTTTGCGCTTACTGTTACCGAGAAGCTCCAAATATCATCAATGATTAAATTACTTCTTCAGTCGGTTTCAACCGACTTTAGCTATGAGACAGGGGTTTCAACCCCTGGCGGACTGGCGGACTGGCGGATAACTGGCGGATAACTGGCAGATCGCTAATTCGTCAAATTCTTTCGCCCCACGGCAAAATTAAATGTTTCAGCCCCTAGCGGACTGCCGGCTAACTAATCCCCAATTACTAATCTCCTACAAACCCTCAAAATTATGAACGATTTTGATTACATTTCGATCGCAACTCTCAACCAGTATTCTTACTGTCCTCACCGCTGTTGGCGGATGTCTTGCGCGGGAGAATTCACCGATAATCAGTATACCATTGAAGGAACAAGTTTGCACGATCGCGTTCACACGATGGGCGAGATTAATCGCGATGAAACTTGGCAGGTTCGGGCGATTTGGCTGAAATCTGAGCGCTACAAACTGATTGGAAAATCGGATTTGATTGAGTCGGCGGAGGGTGAGATTTATCCGGTGGAATACAAGCGCGGCCGGAAGGGGGAATGGGATAATGATGAGTTGCAAGTTTGCGCCCAAGCGCTTTGTTTAGAGGAGATGACGGGGAAAACTATTGCGACTGGATATGTGTATTACGCGCAGTCGCATCAGCGGCAATTAGTCGAGATTTCAGAGGGTTTGAGACAGGATGCGATCGCAACTATTGAAAAAGTCGGTGCTCTTTGGCGATCGGGAAATATCCCTTTACCAGTTTACACCGCTCGGTGTAAGGGATGCAGTCTTTTTTCCCAATGTCTGCCCCAAGCTGCCGCCAAAGTCAACCGCTATCAAGAAGCAAGTTAATCTGCAAATAGGAGAATTCACAATGGGAACAGTTTACATTACTCAAGAAGATGCTTTTATTGGCAAAGTGGATGAACGTCTGACGGTTAAAGCTGATAAAAAAAATCTCTTGGACGTGCCATTAATTAAGATTGATGGGGTTGTTGCATTGGGACGGGCTACAGTTTCGCCGGCTGTAGTTGTGGAACTGTTGGAACGTCACATTCCTTTGAGTTTTTTGACGGTAAACGGACGTTATTTGGGGAGGTTGGAACCGGAAATGACGAAAAATATCTTTGTGCGAAAAGCTCAGTGGCAAGCCGCTGGGGAATCGGAACAGGCGGTGCATTTAGTTAGAGGGTTTGTACGGGGAAAGCTCAAGAATTACCGCAATACTTTGTTAGAGTGTCAGCGCAAATATTCTCCCCAAGATTTTGAAAAGCCCATCGCCCAATTGAAACAAGTCATCGCCTCTATTGAGAAAACTTCCAGTATTAATTCTCTGCGAGGATTAGAGGGGGCGGGTAGTGCGACTTATTTTGGCTGCTTCAATCGGCTGATTCGCGTGCCGGAATTTAGCTTTGAAGTTCGCCGCCGCCGTCCGCCTACTGATCCGGTAAACTCTCTGTTAAGTTTGGGATATTCTCTGCTGCGGCACGATGTTCAAAGTGCAGTGAATATTGTGGGATTCGATCCGTATTTGGGATATTTGCATTTTGAGCGTTATGGGCGTCCTTCCTTAGCGCTGGATTTGATGGAAGAATTTCGGCCTTTGGTAGTTGATGCTGTAGTGTTGACGGCGATCAATTTGCAGAAAGTTTCCCCTAGCGATTTTACGGCAGAACCGTTGAGTGGCGCGGTTTCTTTGACAAAAGAAGCGCTGCACAATTTTTTGCGACTTTACGAACAAAAGAAACAGTCAAAGTTCAAGCATCCAGTGATGGAAAAGTTGTGTACTTATCAAGAAGCTTTTGAAATTCAAGGGCGGTTGATGGCTAAGTATTTGATGGGTGAAGTTGATAAGTATCCGCCTTTGGTTCTGAAATAGGGAGGGCAATAAAGTTATGTTTGTTTTGGTTTGCTACGATATATCAGAGGACAAGCGCCGCACTAAGATTCACCAGATTCTCAAGTCTTATGGGGAATGGAAGCAGTATTCGGTGTTTCATTGCGAGGTGACGGATACTCAGTATGCCCGGATGCGCCAACGTCTGAATAGGGTGATTAAGTCAGAAGAAGATAGTATTCTGTTTCATTTTTTGTGTGCTTGCTGTCAGGGCAAGATCGAGCGGATTGGCGGCCGGGCACCGATCGATACTACGATTTTTATGGTGTGATTTTGCGTCTGGCTGTAGGTGTTGAACGGAAGGGGTAAATTTTAATGGCTAAGAGCTTTACCAGGACTGGGTTTGCGGTGGTTTGTACCTCATGCGGGTCAGACGCAAATGCTGAAAGCTTTACTGGGAGAGAGTTTGAGGTCGATTTGAATTTTACCCTCTTGACAGGGCGATCGCTGAAACGGTATATTGATTGCAATCAGACGCAACTGAACCTTGAAAACCTTATATTTCAAGCCTCCCAGACCCCGGCGGCCGGAAACAACCTAAAACCCTATCAGGGATTGAAACCTCTGGGCTTGAGTTTGTGGCGATATCTTCTATCGCGAGCCGGAAACAACCTAAAACCCTATCAGGGATTGAAACGATCGCCCAACAAATACAAACTAGGATCGATTCGCCGGAAACAACCTAAAACCCTATCAGGGATTGAAACATCGCGTCAAGAATTAATCGATCGGCTGCATTTACGCCGGAAACAACCTAAAACCCTATCAGGGATTGAAACTGATGTTTTTGAGATATCCGCAGCAGTCGGAACGTTAGAGCCGGAAACAACCTAAAACCCTATCAGGGATTGAAACTCAGGGTGAGGCTTTAAACCGCAAGAATAAAGCGCGCCGGAAACAACCTAAAACCCTATCAGGGATTGAAACTCGACTATTTCTTAGTAAAGCATAGCACGGGGAAATAGCCGGAAACAACCTAAAACCCTATCAGGGATTGAAACTCAAATCCCGGTTGAAACTCTCACCTTTCCTCATTTCGCCGGAAACAACCTAAAACCCTATCAGGGATTGAAACTGGACCTTGCCCCTCTGGCTTGGCTCCTTCGGCCTCGGCCGGAAACAACCTAAAACCCTATCAGGGATTGAAACAAGGCGGCTGCATAATAATGCCACCAATCCAACTGCCGGAAACAACCTAAAACCCTATCAGGGATTGAAACTTTAGTGCTGGTCTGGCACCCTGGGCTGCGCGGACAACGCCGGAAACAACCTAAAACCCTATCAGGGATTGAAACGCATAGTAATTTCAAGAGAGCGTAAATAGCCAAGAATGCCGGAAACAACCTAAAACCCTATCAGGGATTGAAACGCTACTTTATCAGTCCGAAATGCTGCGAGAATTTTTGCCGGAAACAACCTAAAACCCTATCAGGGATTGAAACTAATACATTTTGCTCCTCAAAGAATAATCCTTAGCCGGAAACAACCTAAAACCCTATCAGGGATTGAAACCGCGAGTAGTTATCCGGCCACCCCGTTCCCGGGCCGGAAACAACCTAAAACCCTATCAGGGATTGAAACTAGAGAAAATAATGGAAACTAACAAACATTGGGATTGCCGGAAACAACCTAAAACCCTATCAGGGATTGAAACGCAGCAATTACAAAAGAGACTATTTCTGGTGAGTGCCGGAAACAACCTAAAACCCTATCAGGGATTGAAACGTTGCTGTTGGTTCTGTATTTATTCCGCCCCCATGCCGGAAACAACCTAAAACCCTATCAGGGATTGAAACACGTACTTTGACGACAGCTTGGGTGCTGTTTCCGAGCCGGAAACAACCTAAAACCCTATCAGGGATTGAAACGCAGAATTATTATTGACATTGGCACACAGCCACACAAGCCGGAAACAACCTAAAACCCTATCAGGGATTGAAACCGGTGGCGGTCAGACCGCTGCGGGTAAGCTTGCGCCGGAAACAACCTAAAACCCTATCAGGGATTGAAACGCTGCTGAAGTGCTATCAACTGAGCATCCGCAGCGCCGGAAACAACCTAAAACCCTATCAGGGATTGAAACAAATTGTAATAACTCTTCTGGTAGCACATCAGTGCGCCGGAAACAACCTAAAACCCTATCAGGGATTGAAACGTGCAAATAAGCCCCGCTAACGCTGTTGTCATACCGCCGGAAACAACCTAAAACCCTATCAGGGATTGAAACTGCTTTAACCACATCCAGCATCCTTTCTAGCTTGGGCCGGAAACAACCTAAAACCCTATCAGGGATTGAAACTAGGTAGTACCATTCAAAACATCTTTACCATAGGCCGGAAACAACCTAAAACCCTATCAGGGATTGAAACCTTCCACCAGTAAAACGAATTGACGACTATATAATGCCGGAAACAACCTAAAACCCTATCAGGGATTGAAACGTATCCATACGGAACATCAGCCCAAACCATCCCTAGCCGGAAACAACCTAAAACCCTATCAGGGATTGAAACCTTCGCAAAGTTCTGCCAGGAGCAGCCCGCGAATGCCGGAAACAACCTAAAACCCTATCAGGGATTGAAACCGTAAAACAAAGTACAGAAGGCAAGCAGTTTCTGCACGCCGGAAACAACCTAAAACCCTATCAGGGATTGAAACACATACTGATAGCATCCGCCCCGCCCTTGTTCATCCTGCCGGAAACAACCTAAAACCCTATCAGGGATTGAAACGTATTGAATCGGACGACATTTATGTCGCTATGAAGCCGGAAACAACCTAAAACCCTATCAGGGATTGAAACAAGATGCTAAGCCTTTATCTCAGACGGGTAGATACAGCCGGAAACAACCTAAAACCCTATCAGGGATTGAAACAACCAATGTAACAGCACTTAATAATGTAATGCTACGCGCCGGAAACAACCTAAAACCCTATCAGGGATTGAAACTTGTATTAGTATTCAACCTGACGAAGACGATAGAGCCGGAAACAACCTAAAACCCTATCAGGGATTGAAACAACTTGATTTAGGCATCACAAAAACTGCTGATGGGCCGGAAACAACCTAAAACCCTATCAGGGATTGAAACTAACCCGTGGTCAATCATATATTGGTAAATTTCGCCGGAAACAACCTAAAACCCTATCAGGGATTGAAACGCTGTAAGGTTGATAGCTGCATCTAGCATTTGCTCGGGCCGGAAACAACCTAAAACCCTATCAGGGATTGAAACAAAGGCAGCGAGATGTTTTGGCTTAAATACCCCGCGCGCCGGAAACAACCTAAAACCCTATCAGGGATTGAAACAACCAGATTTCGCCGATCGCCATCATCGCCATTATTGCCGGAAACAACCTAAAACCCTATCAGGGATTGAAACGTCGTCGCTTCATTTTCGATCGCTACGAGTTTGCCGGAAACAACCTAAAACCCTATCAGGGATTGAAACCTATTTTGGCAGCAGATGCAAATAATATTGTTGGCCGGAAACAACCTAAAACCCTATCAGGGATTGAAACGACGTGTACACATTGCTGTGTCACTATTTGATTAGCCGGAAACAACCTAAAACCCTATCAGGGATTGAAACCAGTTCTTCGGCGACGTGACCGCGCAAGAGGTTTGCCGGAAACAACCTAAAACCCTATCAGGGATTGAAACGCGCTCTAGCCAGTCCGTGCGATCGAGACCTCGATCCGGCCGGAAACAACCTAAAACCCTATCAGGGATTGAAACAGGGCCTTACCGCCGTATCTATTGGATCGAAAGCCGGAAACAACCTAAAACCCTATCAGGGATTGAAACGCTGATTGGTGCCGCCGACGTGCCGATCGCTGCTGGGCGCCGGAAACAACCTAAAACCCTATCAGGGATTGAAACCGCTTGCCATATACTCGAACACGAAGTCTTGCAGCGCCGGAAACAACCTAAAACCCTATCAGGGATTGAAACATTACTGCAAGGGCTTGAAGTCTGAGGTTTTTCCAGCCGGAAACAACCTAAAACCCTATCAGGGATTGAAACAAAAGGGATAAGCGCAGAATTGACAAAACCCAAGCCGGAAACAACCTAAAACCCTATCAGGGATTGAAACACTTGTCGGCGTAGTTTTGCCGTAAATCAAAAGCGCCGGAAACAACCTAAAACCCTATCAGGGATTGAAACTAGATCGGCTATCAGGAAATACTTAAATACTACTGCCGGAAACAACCTAAAACCCTATCAGGGATTGAAACACTTCGATCGCAATGTGTGTAGCAGCGCTAGGAATGCCGGAAACAACCTAAAACCCTATCAGGGATTGAAACTGATACGGCGCCCAAACTATCATCGAAATAAGTGCCGCCGGAAACAACCTAAAACCCTATCAGGGATTGAAACTTTCCATATTTTGCTTATCATTGGTGGTGGCTAGCCGGAAACAACCTAAAACCCTATCAGGGATTGAAACATCCAAGAAATTTTAGATCAGGTTGCTATTGACGCCGGAAACAACCTAAAACCCTATCAGGGATTGAAACAAGCCTATAGAGCATTTTGTCGATTTAAATGGTAAGCCGGAAACAACCTAAAACCCTATCAGGGATTGAAACAATCAGCAGAAAGCGATTCAAACAGTCGAAGCTATGGCCGGAAACAACCTAAAACCCTATCAGGGATTGAAACTAGCTTTTTACGCAAGACCGACATTAGTACCAGCGCCGGAAACAACCTAAAACCCTATCAGGGATTGAAACAGGTGTGTAACGCTTAGTACATAGTGTTACAGTCTGTGCCGGAAACAACCTAAAACCCTATCAGGGATTGAAACGGGAAGTGCGATCGCACAAACAGCCCCGCACCGCCCCGCCGGAAACAACCTAAAACCCTATCAGGGATTGAAACGAATGAAAGCGATGCCTACCTCGAAAACCAGCTCGCCGGAAACAACCTAAAACCCTATCAGGGATTGAAACTATTGCCAGCAGTTCTTCTTCTATTGCGGTGTAGGATGCCGGAAACAACCTAAAACCCTATCAGGGATTGAAACACAACCAGTAATAAAGGAGATATAAATGGAAAGCCGGAAACAACCTAAAACCCTATCAGGGATTGAAACGGGCAACAGTTAATTACCAATATGATGCCTGCGATCGCCGGAAACAACCTAAAACCCTATCAGGGATTGAAACTCGATAATTTTTGGCTCATAAGACACCAATTGTGCCGGAAACAACCTAAAACCCTATCAGGGATTGAAACTTTCGGAAGTATTCAGCAGAGGAGGAGACAGGAGGAAAGAGGGTATTCTTATCCTGACTCCTGACTCCTGACTCCTTTGCTCGCCGGAAACAAGTTTACTTCCAACACTTGTCACAGCACAGGTAGTGGTGATAGATAATCTCACATTTGATAAAAGTGGTCGGATTCAGGAATGGATTCAAACAGCAGGGTGTACACTATTATATTTACCCCCATACTCTCCAGAGTTTAACAAAATTGAACAAAGAAGAGTCTTGGCTAAAAAGTCAAATTCGTAAACAGTTTGATGAGTTTGATTGCTTACGTTTTGGCGATTCTTGGATGTCTTGCGCCTTGCATCCTAACACGGGCAGTTGCTATATGTGATTTCCCAGATCATTCAGTTGAAAAAATACCAAAATTATGACCAATCAAACAACTTCTCCACTCCTACTCAGTCCCTTCAAAATCGGAGATTTACCCTTAAAAAATCGGGTAGTCATGGCACCCCTAACGAGAGCTAGAGCCGGTGAAACGCGGATGCCCAACGCCTTGATGGCCGAGTATTACACTCAGCGAGCCTCCGCTGGTTTAATCATTACAGAAGCCACAGTTGTTTCTACTCAAGCTAATGGTTGGCTCAATACGCCCGGTATTTATTCAGACGAGCAAGGTGAAGCTTGGAAACAAATTGTGACTGCGGTTCATGCCCGCGAAACACCGATTTTTATGCAGCTTTGGCACTGCGGACGAGCTTCCCACAGCAGTTTTCATGACAACAATCAATTGCCAGTTGCAGCCTCTGCCATCAAAATAAACGGAGAAGGCATTCATACCCCTGTGGGCAAACAACCCTACGAAACCCCCCGCGCTCTAGAAACCGATGAAATCTCCCTGGTTGTAGAAGATTATCGCAAGGCGGCCGAACGAGCCAAAATGGCAGGTTTTGACGGTGTAGAAATTCACGCGGCCAACGGCTATCTCATTGACACATTCCTGCAAACCAAAACCAATCACCGCACAGATTCCTATGGCGGCACAGTTGAAAACCGCTACCGTTTTCTTAAGGAAATTGTAGAGGCGATTATCACAGTATTCCCGGCAAACAGAGTGGGAGTTAGACTTTCTCCCAACGGTGTTTACAATGATATGGGTTCTCCCAGTTATCGCGAAGATTTTCTGTATTTCGCGGGCCAGTTAAATGCCTATGATTTAGCTTACCTTCACTTGGTGGACGGTTTAGCATTTGGCTTTCATGAATTGGGAACGCCGATGATGATAGCAGAGTTTCGCGATGTGTTTGCAGGGCCGCTCGTCGGCAACTGCGGATATACTCAAGAACAGGCTGAAACGGCCCTGAGTAGCAAAGTTGCTGATTTAATAGCTTTTGGTCGGGATTTTATCAGCAATCCCGATTTGGTAGAGCGTTTTACTAATGGTTGGCCGCTCAATCCGCCTGCTGAAGTCGGCGTCTGGTATTCTTTTGGACCTGAAGGTTATATCGATTTCCCTAGATATCAGGAATCGGCCGCTATTTCTTAGTTGAGTTGGTTGGGGCGGGTTTATCAATAAATACCGAGTATGTGCATCATAGATAATGGTGAACCCGCCCCTAAAAGATTTATGGTTAATTTCTCAAAATAGGAGTCGGAGTTGGAGCTATATTTAATTTTCATCGCCCGTTGAGAACGAGCATCTCCTATTTGTAAAAACACTTCTTCTGCCTCGTGCCTCCTGGCTTCTGCCTCGTGCCTCCTGGCTTCTGTCTCCTGCCTCCAATTTCTAGCTTGGCTGCAAAAGTCAGAGGCTCCCAGTTGAGATCGAGAACGTTTCCCCATATCCTAATAACCATAGGGTACTTCAAAACATCCAAGCTGCTAGCTCAGCGTTTGAGTGCCTGAAAAAAATCAATAGCGGAAGCGCTTTTAACAAGATGGCACAAAATCACAAATCAACGGTTATCATTACCGGCGCTTCCTCCGGCGTCGGTTTGTACGGCGCGAAAGCTCTCGCAGACAAAGGATGGCACGTAGTCATGGCCTGTCGGGACGTGCGGAAAGCCGGAGACGCCGCCCGAGAGTTGGGCATACCTGAAGGCAGTTTCTCCATCATGGAGATTGACTTGGGCGATTTGGAGAGCGTGCGCCGGTTTGCTCGCGCATTTAAGGCCAGCGGCAGGCCTCTGGACGCTTTGGTGTGCAACGCCGCCATTTATATGCCTTTGATTAAAGAACCGCTGCGGAGCCCGGAGGGTTACGAGTTGACGATGACTACCAATCACCTGGGTCATTTCCTGCTGTGCAACCTGATGATGGAAAATATGAAGCCTTCCTATTATTCCGATGCGAGAATCGTGATTTTGGGAACCGTGACTCACAATCCAGACGAGTTGGGCGGGAAGATTCCGCCGCGCCCCGATTTAGGCAAGTTTGAGGGTTTTGAAGCGGGTTTCAAAGACCCGATTTCGATGGCTGACGGCAAGAAGTTTGAACCGGTCAAGGCTTACAAAGATAGCAAAGTTTGCAACGTGCTGACGATGCGGGAATTGCATCGCCGCTTTCACGAATCCACGGGGATTACTTTCACTTCGCTGTATCCGGGATGCGTCGCGGATACGCCGCTGTTCCGCAACCACTATCCTTTGTTTCAGAAGCTGTTCCCGCTGTTTCAGAAGAATATCACGGGCGGTTACGTGTCGCAGGAGTTGGCGGGGGAAAGGCTGGCGATGGTGGTTGCCGATCCCGAATACAAGCAATCTGGGGCTTATTGGAGTTGGGGGAACCGCCAGAAAAAAGATGGTAAGTCTTTTGTGCAAAAGGTTTCTCCCCAAGCCCGCGATGATGAAAAAGGCGAGCGGATGTGGGAGTTGAGCGCTAAGTTGGTGGGATTGAGTGACGGGGCTCAAATGGGTGCTGCGGCTAGTGCGGGCCGCTCTGCATAATTCAAAGTTACAAATCCCCTTTATCAGGCTTGGCGGTTAGAAACGGCGTCTACGCACAGGATGTGGGTAGACGCGGACTCAATAATAAAGGGGGTTTTAAAGTCGGATTTGATATGATGCACCAAAATCAAAGAAACTGGGTTTTTTAGTGGCTCTGCGGGTTGTAACTCACATCTTGCACTATTATTAAGAACAGGCAAGATGCCTGTTCCACAAGAAAATTTATCTCTTGTGGAACAGGCATCTTGCCTGTTGATAAAAAGATTATTGAGAAGGGTGCCATATCTCAGTTGTAGCGTGTCTTTTGGGACACAACCCGGTTTCTGGTTTACCCTGGCGTGCAAGACTGTTCTGGTTGCGGCACGAGCATGAAAGCGTAGGTTTTACAACCCAAAATATCGGCTTTTTTACCGTTTACGATCGACTTACACGATATTTTTTCGGATAATAACCCGGTTGGTGCGTAAGTCTTGGGAAATGAACAGCCGTCGATCGACCTTTTGGTTTGTAGCGTCGCCGAAACTGTTGGCTGCGTCGGCTGTTTCCTTTTTGCTGTTAAGATTGATTTTTACTTGAGGGTGCTCTATTGCGGAAAATATTTTCACCCAATTATTCGAGATAATTAGATTCTATGGCTTGTCGATCGCAAAAACTATTTTTATTCGCTGGCATTTTTGGGTTAGTTTTGTTGGCCAAACCAGCGAAAACATCCGCTAGCACCGTTGAAATTTTGACCTCAAATGTTGAGGATTTGGCAGCAGTTAGCAGCGGAGGCGATCGAGCTTTAGCCCCTAACGAAACCACTTTTGACAAACGCCAAGACTTGCCGGTAAAAGACGAGGAAACGCAGTTACCCACAGAGTCAGAACACTCAGTGGCGGCGGAAACTCCCGACTTACCGCCGTCTCCGGCAAATTCAGTCGATGTGATATCTTACAGCATTCTCAAGAACAGGCAAGATGCCTGTTCCACAACGAGTGACTTTTCTTGTGGGGTGGGCATCCTGCCCGCCCGTAAAACGCTTATTGACAATGATGCAACATCTCAGCCCGATCGCACTTTCAGCACAAAAACTCAAGAAACCGAGCTTTTTAACTCAGATCAAAAAGAAGAAAATGTTGACCCACAAAAAATTGATTTGGGTATCGATCGAGCCTCGCATCTGGCCCAACTGCCCAACCCAATTTTGCCGCGAGAACCCGAATTACCAGCTCCTGAACCGCCGCAACCGCCTGCGCCGTCTCCCCTCCAACCCACCCAGCCAACACCCGTTGAAAGCGAAATTAGACCGGGGATTCCGGGTACAATTAAGGTCGCTGGTTTTGAATTTGAGGGCAACACAGCTTTTAGCGATCGCGAACTCGCAGAAGTTACGCAACAGTTTGCGGGGCGCGAAATCACCTTTGCTGAACTGATCGCAGCCGAAGCAGCCGTCACTCAAAAATACGTGGCGGCAGGATACATCAATTCCGGCGCTGTAATTCCCGCCAACCAAACCTTTCCCAGAGAGGGAGGTGTGGTGAAAATTCGGATTGTAGAAGGCGGATTAGATGAAATTGTGATTACAGGAAACAGGCGCTTAAATTCAAATTACGTGCGATCGCGCCTTGAGCGCGCTACCAGACGCCCTCTGAATCGCGATCGTCTGCTAGAAGCATTGCAATTGCTGCAACTCGACCCCTTAATTGGCAATATTTCCGCCGAACTCCAAGCCGGAAGCCGCCCGGAAAACAGCCGTTTAGAAGTGCGGGTAAAAGAAGCAGACAGCTTTAACGGTGAAGTGTTCGCAGACAACAACCGATCGCCCAGTGTGGGCAGTTTTCGGCGCGGTGTTCGCATCAATCAAGCAAATTTGCTCGGTTTGGGCGACGGATTAGAGGTATCTTATGCTAACACCGACGGCAGCAATGAATTCAACGGCAGCTACACAGTCCCCGTCAACGCGCGCAACGGCACGATTGGGTTTGCTGCGAGTGCTGCTAGCACCAACATCATCGAGGAACCGTTTGATGCTGCCAACATCGAAGGGAAATCGCGGACTTATGAATTAACTTACCGCCAGCCGATTGTCGAAAAGCCCGATCGCACTTTGGCTTTGGGACTGAGTTTTTCGCGGCAAGAAAGCGATACATTCCTGTCTGGAGAACGATTTGCGCTTTCGGCGGGAGCAAACGATCGTGGCGAAACACGGGTTTCGGCTGTGCGCTTTTTTCAAGAATACGTGCAGCGGAGTTCCAACCAAGTGTTCGCGGCGCGATCGCAGTTTTCCCTCGGTACTAATCTGTTCGGCGCTACTGCGAACGATAGCGGGCCTGACAGCAGTTTTCTGGCGTGGCGCGGACAAGCCCAATATGTGCGGCTGCTCGCGCCAGAAACCTTGCTGATTGTGCGTTCCGATATTCAATTAGCCGATCGCCCCCTGCTTTCCCTAGAACAAATTGGGATCGGTGGCGTTCAAAGCGTGCGCGGATACCGCCAAGATTTGCTGTTAACTGATAGCGGTGCGATCGCGTCTGCAGAAGTGCGAATCCCGGTTTGGCGTGTCCCGGAAGTCCAAGGATTGTTGCAAGTCGCTCCGTTTATCGATTTTGGGCTAGGGTGGAACCAGTCGGAGGAAAAGGCGAATCCTGAGTCGGATAAACTGCTGGGTGCAGGTTTGGGGCTGGTTTGGCAGATGGGCGATCGGTTGAATGTGCGTCTAGACTACAGTATTCCTTTGATAAATGCTCGATCGGGCGATCGAACTTTGCAGGAAAAAGGCTTATACTTTCGGATTAATTATTTTGCTTTCTAAATTTTAAGTTGGGTTGAGTGCGATCGAACTCCAACACTTCTCTTCGCCCAACACTACTTTAAGTCCTCTCAATCAGTTGATGAACCGCACTAACCACCAATTCAGGCCGATCTAGCGGTACAAGATGCCCACTATTTTCTGCAATGATATGTTGGCTATTGGAGGATAGTTGGGTCAAGTCTAGCTGAAGTAATGCCCATTGCTGGAATCTTTCATCACTCATCTCTGGATTTTTAGAGCCTTGACTTAATACAATCAAAGGCAGGTTCCCCAGTAGTGTACTCGCTTGCAGTTGCTTAAAGCTGCTTTTCATGTTGGCAAGCTCACTTGATATAGTTGCCCAATAACAGGGGCGGTAACAGGAAGATTTGTAGGTATCAAATAGAGCTTGCACTGCCAACGGATATTTTTGAATTTCTTGTTTGATCTTCTTAAACATTGGCAACAGATTCATATCTCCGATTAATCGTAACACTCCAACCCGACTGGCAATTGCCAGAAGCTGATAAAGCAAAATTGCCATTTTCATACGCTTCCATATTGCGGGTGTTATTTGATCTTCATGGACAGAATCAACCAGCACCAGTCCGACCACTTCTTCTGGATATTGACTGGCATACAGTCGCATATTGCCTCCACCCAACGAGTGTCCAACTAAAATGTAGGGAGGTTCGATCTCAGCTTTGGCCAACAGGGCGTGTAATTCATCAACATTCTGCTGACTTGTGCGAGGTATCCTGGGATTGGGATCGCTCCAACCCAACCCTGCTCGATCGTAGGTACAGACACGAGTAAACTTAGCAATTTCAGATGGAACCAAGCCCCACGTAATTGAGGAAGCACCACCGCCAGCATCCATGATGACTGTTGGTGTCCCTTGTCCCACACAGTTGAGATGTAGACGAAATCCCCCCATATCAAACAGTTCACCCTGGGGAGGATACTTACGTCGATCAATTACTTGACTGACTGCTTGATAGAGAATCCCAGCAAATAAGCTGATTGCACTAATACCTAGAGCAAGCACGATCAATCTTTCTGTGGTTGTCATAGCAAAATTTATAGAACTGATACCATCGATACTGCAAAATCTGATAGCGGGTACTGAGCCATGCGCGTCGAAAGGGTGCTAAAATCTATTCCTGCTTGACGTTGAAGAATACTCAGATGATCTGTATCCAGTAGATATTTCATAGCTCATCTTGAGCTTCGAGGAGAAAGTCATCCACTTGGCAAATCGCTCGTCCATAGGCAAGTAGCTCCTCAAAGGCAGGTTCATCTTTGAAAGACCCTATAATTTGTTGCAACCAATTCGTCGGTTGAGAGGCCACAATTTGCTTCTGCAACTGGGTGATCGCTGCTTCCACTGCTGCAAGCCGTTCCTCTAAAGAAGTGTTAATTTCCATTTGAGTTTCCCTAATTAATCCTTCGTATCTAAAACCTATCTAAAGAATAGCGAGTATCGTGATGTGGTTTCGGTAGTTCATAAAAAAGCTTGGTAAGATTGTGTTCTCGACCTTTGCAAAATCTTAGCCTATGGCTGTGGATCTGGCAAGGTTGTCAGTTATTTTTAGCGCTGACGGTCAAATTTTATTAAGTGGCGGTCTCGATCGCTACTTGGGTCGCGAGCGGGGACGCTCGCACTGATACGATCCAAATATATAATTATGATGGAACCGGAAACGATATAAATCCTAACCTAGTTAACACAAGAGGGCTTGTCTTATGGTTCAGACAAAAACTAAACTAACATTTGCAGATTTTCTCGAAAAGTACCCCGACGGATCGGGCATCTACGAACTTGTAAATGGAGAGATTGTCAAAGTGGAAGCAACCAGAGCTCATAAAAATGTGGCAAGATTTTTAGTATTTGGCTTTAACGATGAAATCAGGCGCTTGGGGCTTGACTATATCGTTGACAAAGATATAGTTATCAGAACTGTAAAAGCTTCAGGGCAAGAGCAAGGCAGAAATCCTGATGTAGGCGTGGTTAAGGCATCAGTATGGAACAGCAATGCACTCGGCTATGGAGCCATTACCGAACCTATCCAATTAGCAGTGGAAGTTACCTCAACTAACTGGGAAGACGACTATGTGGATAAACTAGATGAGTATCAACGCCTCGGCATTTGTGAGTATTGGATTGTGGACTATTTAGCGATCGCTTCTAGGGCTTATCTAGGGAATCCCAAAATTCCCACAGTTTTCGTTTACTATTTGGAAAATGGCAGTTATGTAGTTCAAAATTTTACAGGTAATGAGCGCATTATCTCTAAAACTTTTCCCGAACTCGAAATCACAGTAGAGCAACTTGTACTCAGCAGCCAAATTCAAAACATTTAGAGAAACGAGATGAGATTACACAGATAAATTTTCTCCTGGAAAGAGTGTTTTTATGCCTCCATTCCATTACTGTTTACTATTTTCACCATTCTCAAAAACAGGCAAGATTCCTGTTCCACAAATACTAGATTTTACTACTGTGGTGTGGCCATCTTGTCCGCCCGTAAGTTACTGCCTACTGTTTGCTTTCCTGTTGCTATTTCCATCGAAAACCTTCGCCCAAATCATCCCCGATAATTCCCTGGGCGCGGAAAGTTCGCGCACAGTTCCCGATACTATCAACAACTTACCCTCAGATAGAATCACTGGGGGCGCAACTCGTGGCGTCAACCTATTTCACAGCTTGCGCGAATTTAACATCCGTGAAGGGCGGGGAGCTTATTTTGAAAATCCTAGCGGAATTACCAACATATTCACCCGCGTTACTGGCGGCAACCCTTCTAATATTTTAGGAACTTTGGGAGTTTTAGGCAACAGTAACTTATTTTTAATTAATCCGAAAGGAATTCTCTTCGGGCCGAATGCTCGGTTAGATTTGCGCGGTTCGTTTATCGGTTCGAGTGCTGACAGTATTGTGTTTAATAACGGCTTTGAATTCAGCAGTACCAATCCACAAACATCCCCGCTGTTAACAGTTAATATTCCCGTTGGTTTAAGATTTAGAGACAATCCCGGTGCAATTGTCAATCAATCGACGGCTGTAGGAAAGGTAAACCTGCCAGCCTCTGCTGTGCCGATTCCGATTAGCGATCGAGTTGGTTTAGCAGTAGAACCAGGTCAAACTTTAGCACTGATTGGCGGCGACATCCAACTGCAAGGCGGCAATTTAACCGCCAGCGGCGGACAAATTTTACTCGGTAGCGCAGCGAGTCCCGGTTTAGTTAATTTTGCAATGACAGCGGGGGAAAGAGGAAATTTAACTTTAAATTATGACAATATTCAAAACTTCGGCAATATTCAAATATCCGATGGAACGCTTATCAACACTAGCGGAATCGGTGGCGGCCGAATAGAGTTAAAAGGTGGAAATGTCGCCCTCAGCAATGCGCGAATTTATGCGCTGACACTGGGAAATATTGATGGTAGAGGTATCGATATCAGCGCTCAAAAGTTGCGGGTGGAAAACGGCACGCAATTTTCTACCCTGACTCTAGGAGATGGTGCAGGAGGTAATATCAACTTCCGCGCTGCTGATTCAGTAGAAATGAGCGGGCTGGGAGTTGAGGGATATCAACAGCTTGCAATTAAATATTTGGTATCGGGAACCACAGACCCGTTTGACCCGCTGTTCGTGCTGTTTAATGCTAGTGCTGGTGCTGGTTCGGGGGGGAATATTACGATCGACACCGGCCGCCTGCTCTTCAACAATGGGGTAGTAGGTAGCGGTATTACTTTCGGCGGTGGAAGGGGCGGAAATTTAATCATTCGTGCCAATACTTTTGAGATGGTGGGTTCTGGAATTAACAACGGGACAGCTAAAGAAAGTAGCGGTGCGGGAGGAAGCATTAGTGTTGATGTCGCGAGATTAATTATGCGCGATGGTTCTATTCTCGGTACGACGAGCTACAGCAGCGGCCCGTCGGGGAATATCAACATTAAAGCTGCTGAATCAGTAGAATTGTCTAACAGCGGCCCGACAACAGTTGTGTCAAGCGGAATTAGCACGCTGAGTATCGGATCTAACGGCAGGGCGGGGAATATTAATGTCGATACCAAGCGGTTGACTCTCTCTGGAGGTTCGGCGTTTACATTAGGAACGGGTGTTTTAGTTGGCAGGTTTTTGTTTTCTCAGGAGGGTGGACCTGCTGGAAACTTAACAGTTAGGGCTACTGAATCAGTAGAAATTTCAGGTATTTCTCAACTTTTGAGCAGCGGAATTCAGAATGCGAGTGCGCTAACTTCGGGAACTTTGAGTTCTAGTCGGGGTGGGGATATTCGCATTGATACGCCAAGCTTAACCGTGCGGGATGGGGGGATAGTTTCTACGAGTTCTTTGGGGGTGGGAGATGTGGGGAATATTACTGTTAATGCCGATCGCATCGAGGTCAGCGGCAGCGGAAATAACGGTCTGTTTGTCAGTACAATTGATGCTTCGGTGGGCAAGATATTTGGTACTAATTCCCAGGCGACGGCAAATGCCGGTTCGTTGAATCTAAATGCCGATCAACTAATTATCAGAGATGGAGCTACAGTGACAGTGCAGGCTACCGGAACCGGACGCGCTGGTAATATCAATATTGTCGCAAATTCGATCGCCCTTGACAACAAAGCCAGGATTGACGGTACGACTGTATCCGGTACAGGAGCAAATATTAACCTGCAAGCGCGAGACATCCAATTGCGCCGCAACAGCCAAATTACCACCGATGCAGGCAGTTCAGACGGCGGCAATATCAACATCAACAGCAACATTCTTGTCGCCCTCCCGCAAGAAAACAGCGACATCACAGCCAACGCCCGTACAGCAGGCGGCGGCCGCGTCAATATCGATGTCCCTAATGTTTTTGGTTTTACAGCAGCGAGTCGCGAACAAGTCAGAAACAGGTTGGGGCTCAGTGACGCCGAATTTGCAGCGTTGCAAGTAAGTCCTACATCTCTGCTTCCGAGCAGCGACATCGCCGCGATTTCCCAAAGCGGCGGCCCGGCTTTGCAAGGGGCGGTAACATTTAGTTCTGTTGGAGTCAATCCCGTTCAAGGTTTAATGGAACTGCCGCAAAATGTGGTGAATCCGGCTGCGTTAATTGCTGCAAATCCCTGCATCCAAGGGGCCGAGAACGAGTTTACTGTGACGGGGCGGGGGGGATTGCCACCGAGTCCTAATGAAGTTCTCAGCAGCGCAGAAGAACCGTTGCCGTGGGTGGAACCAGCGGTAGGTGAAAGTCAGCAAGTAGAAGGCCCCCTAGCCTCCCCAGAAAGTCGGCCAACAGAAATTATTCCCGCTCAAAGTTGGGTAATAGATGAGCAAGGAAAAGTGACGCTGGTAGCCTATAATTCAGGTGGTGGTACATCTCTTCGCAGTCCGAAATCGACGGGTGTTTGCGTACCTCGATAGGTATTCTTCAGGTTGTAGCTAATCCATCGCTATTTTTATAATATTAAATTAACCCGATTTAAAAGATGCAGTGCCAATCTTCTGCCCTATTTTTTGCATTCTTACTGCTGTTTCCTGTCCGTGCGATCGCCCAAATCATCCCCGATAATAGCTTGGGTGCAGAAAGTTCGCGGACAGTGCCCGATACTATCAACAACTTACCCTCAGATAGAATCACGGGCGGCGCCACTCGCGGCGTTAACCTCTTTCACAGCTTGCGCGAATTTAACATCCGTGAAGGACGGGGAGCCTATTTTGAAAATCCCAGCGGAATCACCAACATATTCACCCGTGTTACGGGCCCTAACTCCTCAAATATTTTAGGAACTCTGGGAGTTTTGGGAAACAGTAACTTGTTTTTAATTAACCCAAAAGGGATTGTCTTTGGCCCCAATGCTCGGTTAGATTTGCGCGGTTCATTTTTAGCAAGTTCTGCAGATAGCGTAGTTTTCGATAATGGCTATCTATTCAGCAGCAGCAATCCGCAATCTGTACCGCTGTTAAATGTCAATATACCGCTCGGTTTAAATTTTCGAGAAAATCCGGGTAAAATCATTAACTCTTCAGCAGCGCCAGCCTTTAATTTACCACAATTACCTCCGGGAATCCCGCCGATTTTCAATAACATGGGATTAGCAGTTGCTGCCGGACAAACTATCGCCCTAGTGGGGGGAGATCTTGAATTAAATCAGGGAACACTCACCGCATCGACCGGGCAAATCTTGCTGGGTAGCGTCGCTAGTCCGGGGATGGTTGGATTGGGAGCAACGCCATTTGGATTAAGTTTAAACTATGACAAGATTTCCAACTTTGGTAATATTGAAATGACCAACGGCTCACTGATCAACACCAGTGGAATCGGTGGCGGCAAAGTTGATATTCGAGGTGGAAATGTCAGCCTCAACAATGGCCGAATTTATGCACTGACTTTGGGAAATATCGATGGTGCGGGCATCGATATTAACGCTCAACAGTTTCGGGCCCAAGGTGGGGCGCAAATCTCTACGCTGACAGCCGGAAGTGGCGCGGGAGGCGCGATCGACATCCGCGCTACCGATGCAGTAGAACTGATCGGGATGGGATTTGAGAGCTTTCAAAACTTTGTCAAAAATTATACAATTTCTGGAAGAATCAACCCTTTTGACCCACAGATTTTGCTGGAAACTAGCAGTGCCGGCATGGGAGATGCGGGAAACATCTTAATCGATACGGGACAACTGCTGATCGACAATGGAACCGTATCGGGTAGCGCTACATTAGGTGCTGGCAACGCCGGAAATATGACCCTCCGTGCCAGGGTTTTCGATCTGGTCGGTTCAGGGATCAACACCGGCACACTCGCGGGAAGTACGGGAAGGGGAGGAAATATCAGCTTTGAGGGAGAACGTTTTATTGTACGCGATGGCAGTGCGATCGTCAGCACCACTCGCAGTGAAGCACCATCGGGGAATATCAACATTAAAGCGAATGAATCAGTAGAAGTGCTGCGGACTCCGGCTCGAAGTCCCGTAGCAACCTTGATTGGTGCAACCGCAATCAGCATTAATGGGAAAGCCGGAGACATTAATATCGACACGAAGCGGTTGAGGATCTCTGAAGGAGGCGGAATTAGTTTATCTAGCGGATCGGTTGTGGGCAACCAACCCTTGAATACAACTGGGGGGCCAGGAGGTAATTTAACAATTAAAGCTACTGAGTCAGTCACGCTAGAGGGTATTTCTGGAGTTTTGGCCAATGGCAGTCGGAATCCTAGTTTCATCTCCGCTGATACCAACTCTGCTGCTCGGGGAGGGAGTATGAACATTTCTACACCTTTAGTAATTCTCCGGGATGGAGGACTTATTTCTACTGCATCTTTAGGGAAAGGAGATGCCGGAAGCATCACAATAAATGCGGGGCGTGTAGAGGTGATTGGTAATGGGGGTCAAGGTGAATTTAACAGTCAAATTCAAACTTCCGTTGGGATTGCATCTCGCGTTAGAAATCCCAATGCTACGGCTAACGGAGGTTCGTTGAATCTGAATGTCGGGCAATTGATTATTCGCAATGGGGGAACTCTCAATCTGCAAGCCTTGGGTTCGGCTCGGGCTGGTAACATTAACGTGAAAGCAGATTCCATTTCCCTTGACAATCAAAGCAGCATTGACGGTAGAACTGAATCCGGTGCCGGAGCCAATATTAACCTCGAAGCACGGGATGTCCAGTTGCGCCGAGGCAGCAGAATTACCACTGATGCCAGTATTTCTGAGGGTGGCAATATCAACATCAACAGCGATATTCTGGTCGCCCTCCCGCAAGAAAACAGCGACATCACAGCCAATGCGCGATCGGCCGCCGGTGGTCGCGTTAATATTAATGTCCCCAATGTTTTCGGGTTTACAGCAGCCACTCGCGAACAGGTGCTCGCGACTTTGGGATTAACAGATGCTCAATTTGCAGCGTTGCAAGTAAGTCCTACCTCTTTAATTCCTACCAGCGATATTGCGGCGATTTCCCAAAGTAGCGGCCCGGATTTGCAAGGTACTGTCACATTTAGTTCTTCTGGGGTGAATCCTGCTCAAGGTTTAGTGGAACTGCCACAAAATGTGGTCGATCCGGCTGCGTTAATTGCTGCAAATCCCTGCACGCAAGAGGCAGAGAGCGCATTTACCGCTACTGGGAAAGGAGGAGTGCCATCGAGTCCTAATGATGTTCTCAGCAGCAATTCTAGCCACTTTAATTGGGTGGAACCAGCGGTAGGTGGAAGTCAGCATATAGAAGGTCAAAGAACATCCATAGAAGTTCGGCCAACAGAAATTATTCCTGCTCAAGGTTGGGTAATGGATGAGCAAGGAAAAGTAACGCTGGTAGCGTATAATTCAGGTGGTGGTGCATCTCTTCTCCGTCCGAAATCGACGGGTGTTTGCGTACCTCGATAGGTACTCTTCAGCTTTTAGCTAATTCCTCGCTATTTTTCTAACATTAAATTAACCAGACTTAAAAGATGCGCCGCCAATATTCCGCCCTATTTTTTGCCTTCTTACTGCTGTGTCCTTTCCCGGCGATCGCCCAAATCATCCCCGATAATAGCTTGGGTGCAGAAAGTTCGCGCACAGTGCCCGATACTATCAACAACTTACCCTCAGATAGAATCACGGGCGGCGCCACTCGCGGCGTTAACCTCTTTCACAGCTTGCGCGAATTTAACATCCGTGAAGGACGGGGAGCCTATTTTGACAATCCTAGCGGGATTGCGAATATTTTTACCCGCGTTACTGGTGGCAACCCTTCTAATATTTTAGGAACTCTGGGAGTCCAAGGAAATGCCAACTTATTTTTACTTAATCCCAAAGGAATTGTATTTGGTCGCAACGCTCGGTTAGATTTGCGCGGCTCATTTGTCGGTTCAACTGGTAGCGGAATTCTCTTTGATAATGGGTTTGAATTTAGTGCGGCTAATTCTAATGCAGTGCCATTGTTAGCGATTAATATTCCTGTGGGTTTAAGATTTAGAGAAAATCCCGGCACAATTGTCAACTCTTCCCAAACAAAGGCTCCTACATCCGCCTTACCACCACTACCCATAGAAATTCCTGCTTTTGAAAAACTCGGTTTAGCAGTAGACCCCGGTCAAACTTTAGCATTAATTGGCGGTGACATTCAACTACAAGGAGGAAATCTCACTGCTTATACCGGACAAATTCTTCTAGGTAGCGTCAAGAGTCCTGGTTTAGTGCAATTTGAACCAACAGCTTTAGGTCTGAATTTAAACTATGGCCATATTCAGAACTTCGGCAATATTGAAATGAACGGTGCATTTATAAATACCAGCGGATTAGGAGGTGGGAAAGTCGATATTCGAGGTGGAAATATTAATCTTAATGGTTCAGGAATTTATGGACTGACACTCGGAAATATCGATGGTAGAGGCATTGACATCAATTCCCAAAACTTGCGAGTAGAGGGGGGGTCGCAAATTTTCGCCTCCACACTGGGAGAGGGGAGGGGAAGCGATATCAACATCCGCGCTACTGACTCAGTAGAAATGATCGGGTTGGGAATTGAGGGCTATCAGCAGCTTACAGAAAATTTTCAGACATCTGGAACAGGCAACCCCTTTATTTCGCAAATTGTTCTGTTTACTAGCGCTATTGGCAGTGGAGCAGCCGGAGATATTAACATTGAAGCCGGACGGCTGTTGATGAGCAATGGGGTAGTGGGCGGTGCCCCCACCTTTGGCGCTGGGAATGGCGGAAATTTGAGTATCCGCGCCAACACCGTCGAACTCGTCAGTTCAACGCTCTATAACGGAACAACGAACGAAAGCACTGGTCAAGGCGGAAACATCACTGTTGAAGCCCAACGGTTAATTCTGCGCGAGGGCGGTGCGTTTGCCAGCTTCAGCCTTAGTGATGGAGCATCGGGGAATATCGCGATTAAAGCGAGTGAATCTGTGGAATTATCGGGTAGTCTTCCTGTAGGTCTAGGGCAAACTCGGCTCGGCACGAATACTTTTGATGGGAATGGAAAAGGTGGGGATATTACGATCGACACTAAGCGGTTGAGTGTTTCTAATGGAGCCACAATTAGTTTAACGACGGGTGCAATTTTTGGCGAAGCCGTGTTTTCTACAACTGGGGGGACGGGAGGAAATTTAACTGTGAGAGCCTCCGAGTCTATAGAAGTGAGTGGTGAGTCAAGATTTTTGGAGAATGCGGGCTATGTAGCAAGTTCTTTTGTTACTCAAACTGCAAGTTCTGGTAGAGGTGGAGATATCCGCCTGTCAACACCTAAACTAACTGTGCAGAATGGCGGCGTTATTTCTGCGGCTTCTTTGGGTGTAGCAGATGCAGGAGATATTACAATTAATGCCGATCGCTTACAAGTGCAAGGTATTGGGAGCAACAGTGGGTTGAGGAGTGGAATTGAAGCCTCGGCTGGTAGGGCCTTTAATGCTGTCAATTCCAATGCTAGCGGAAATGCAGGCTCGTTGAATTTGAATGCTAATCAATTGATTCTTCGGGATAGTGCAGTGGTTAATGTTCAATCTTCAGGAACAGGTAGGGCTGGCAATATTAATGTTGTAGCTAACTCCATTGCCCTGGACAATAAAAGCATAATTGATGGCACAACGGTCACTGGTTCCGGTGCTAATATTAACCTGCAAGCGCAAGATATTCAGTTACGGCGCGGTAGCCGAATTACCACCGATGCAGGTGTTTCGGAGGGTGGTAATATCAGAATTAATAGCGATATTTTGGTAGCTTTACCGCGAGAAAATAGTGATATTACAGCTAATGCTCGCACAGCTAGGGGCGGACAAGTTACGGTCAATGTACCAAATATATTTGGCTTTACAAGCCTTAACCGCGAACAAGCCAGGAGTAGTTTAGGATTAACAGATGCTGAATTTGCCGCGTTGCAAGTAAGTCCGACTTCTCTAATTCCTACCAGCGATATTGCGGCGATTTCCCAAAGTAGCGGCCCGGATTTGCAAGGTACTGTCACATTTAGTGATTCTGGGGTGAATCCTGCTCAAGGTTTAGTGGAACTGCCGCAAAATGTGGTCGATTCGGCTGCGTTAATTGCTGCAAATCCCTGCATCAGAGGGCAAGCAAGCGAGTTTACCGCTACTGGGAAAGGAGGAGTGCCACCGAGTCCTAATGATGCCCTCAGCAGTGCTGCAGCGCCGTTCCCGTGGGTGGAAGAGGCAGGAAGTTCGGCAAGGAGCAATGTAGAGGATTTAACCCATGTAGCCGATCGAGGGAAGAAGGAAGAGGGGGAAAACCCCGATCGGGAAGTTGTTCCGGCGCAAGGTTGGGTGGTGAATGCCAAAGGAGAAGTTATGCTTGTTGGATATAATCCGGGTAATGCTGCTGACTCTCGCAATCCTCGGCAGAATTCTGGTTGTGTGCCGCGTTGAAATTGGTTTTTTTTTAAACCGCAGATGTAGGCGGATTAACGCGGATTAACGCAGATAAAGAATAAGATTGATTTGGGTTAATTAGTGTGTGTCTGCGGCTGTAATTTTATTTTTTAAATATGAAGTTGAAGTTTACTCGATCGCTCCGACAAGTAATTCTGTTATTTGTGATTTCCTGGCTGCTATCCGTTGCGATTCCTCCGGGAGTTGCTCAGGTTAATCCACCACCAGCGGTGCAGCTTGTCCGACAAGCTCGAACTCTTTACCAAGAGGAACGTTTTTCGGAAGCTGTACCGCTGTTGCAGCAAGCGGCGGCGCAGTTTGAGGCAAAAGGGGAAAATCTCGATCGCGCCACAGCTTTGAGCAATTTAGCTGCAACCTACGGGCAGTTGGCGCTTTGGGAAGAAGCAGAAAAAGCTGTAAATTCGAGTTTGTCGGTTGTGCGAACACAGGCAAAAACTCCCGAACAGCAGCGGATTTTGGCTGAAACTCTCAATATTCAAGGACAGTTGCAACTGGAACGGGGGCAGACTCAAGATGCGATCGAGATTTGGACGCAAGCTGCTAAAATTTTTGAGCAAATTGATAGAAAACCCCAACTTTTTCAAGTTCAAATTAATCAAAGTCGGGCTTGGGAAACTCTCGGACTTTATCCCAGGGCTTGCAAAATGCTGTTAGCTTCTTTCAAGCTGGAAAACCAAACTTGCGAAGTTTCGGCAGCGGGTTTGGAAAGTTTGAAAAATGGGTCGGTTTCTCTCGAACAAGTCCGGGCAGTTCATGCTTTAGGGCGGGTACTGCGGGTTTTGGGACAACTGGAACGATCGCAGGATGTGCTGTCGGTTGGACTCGAAGCAGCCCAAAAATTAGGTTCCCGCCCAGAGGAGGCTGCAATTTATCTCAATCTGGGCAATACGGTACGGGCTAAAAGCAATAAACCAGGTTTGACACCAGAACAGCGCGGTGATTGGGAACGCTTTGCCCTAGAGTATTATGCTCGATCTGCCCAGGCGATGCCGGAGCGATCGCTCCTACAAATTCAGGCAAAGTTAAACCAATTGAGTTTGTTAGTCGATCGTACAAATTGGGCGGAGGCAGAAGATTTGTGGCGTTCCATCGAACCTCAAGTCGCTCAACTTGGGTCGAATCGCGCTGGACTTTACGCTCAAATTAATCTAGCTCAAAGCTTGATGAAATTAGCTCAATCGCCTGCGGAAACTTTGAGTTTAAGCGATATTGACAAAATGCTCGATCGCTCTGTCGAAAAAGCAAACAGTTTGGGCGACAAACGAATACAAGCTTATATTCTGGCAGCGAAAGGCAAAGTATCGGAAATCCAACAGCAGTATCAGAAAGCGGAAAATCTCACAACTGAGGCTTTGAGTTTAGCACCGGCGTTTCAATCTCCCGATATTGCTTACCAATTGTTTTGGCAACTTGGACGGATTCGGAAAGCTCAGGGAAATACAGAAGGGGCGATCGTTCAATATACTCAAGCTGTCAATATATTGTCTTCTCTGCGGGGCGATTTGGTGACAGTCAATCCCGAAGTGCAGTTTTCGTTTCGGGAAAGTGCCGAACCGGTTTACCGGGAATTAGTCGGGATGCTTTTGCAAGAGGAATCTCCCAGTCAAGCTAAATTGAAACTGGCGCGCCAAACGGTGGAATCTTTGCAGTTGGCGGAATTGGACAACTTTTTTCGGGATGCTTGCGCTGATGCTAAACCAAAGTCGATCGAGGAAATCGATCCTACGGCGGCGGTGATTTATCCGATTATTTTGAGCGATCGTTTGGAGGTAATTTTGTCAATTCCCGGCAAACCTCTGCGCCGCTACGCTACTAAGAAGTCTCAAGCCGAGTTGGAAACTGCCTTCAGACAAGCCAAAAATGCCATCAGGCCTGCTGCTTTCCCCCGCGACAGGAGGCGACCCGTTGAACAGGTTTACGACTGGTTAATCCGCCCTGCGGAAGCGGATTTGACTGCTAGCGGGATTAAAACCCTGGTATTTGTGCTCGACGGTTACTTGCGGAATCTGCCGATGGCTGTGCTGCACGACGGTGAAAAGTTTTTGGTAGAAAAATACAGTATTGCTTTGGCGCCGGGATTGCAACTGCTGGCACCGAAACCGCTGAACAAAGTCAAGTTAAAAGTGCTCACCGCTGCCCTCTCGGAAGCGCGTCAAGGCTTCTCGGCTTTGCCGGGGGTGAAGGAGGAAATTCAACAAATTGCAGCCGAGATGCCGGCGAGTTCGCTGCTGAATGAAGATTTTCTCAGCGGGCGGTTGCACGATCGAATTAAAGCTTTGTCTTACCCGATCGTCCATTTGGCAACTCACGGTCAGTTTAGCTCGAATGCGGCGGATACTTTTATTGTGACGTGGGATCAGAAAGTGAATGTTAAGGAGTTCGATCAACTGCTGCGAGCCCGCACTGGGGAGAAACAACAGCCGATCGAACTTTTGGTTTTGAGTGCTTGCGAAACTGCTTCGGGCGATAACCGCGCGGCTTTGGGTTTGGCCGGGGCAGCAATTCGATCGGGTGCCCGCAGCACCGCCGCCACCCTTTGGCAAGTCAACGACGAATCTACAGCTATCTTTATGGCTGAGTTTTACAAGCAACTGGCTTCTTCTAAAACCAGCAAAGCCGAAGCCCTCCGCAATGCTCAATTAACTCTGTTGCAAAACCAACAGTATCAGAATCCGTATTTCTGGGCACCTTTCGTGCTAGTGGGCAATTGGCAGTAATCTTCGATCGGGAATTGGGCATCTGACAATTTTAGATTTTAGATTTTAGATTTTAGATTGCTCAGGGCATTGGGCATCGGCGGGCGGCGGACAACCGTCAACCGTCAACCGTCAACTGTCAACTGACAATTGACAACTGACTCAAATGCAGTTGGTTTTTTGTTAAAGTTTGTAAACTGTTAAGAGTGCTTTCTGCATCTAATATTTTTTCGAGGAGTCCCATGAAGCAACTTTTGATTGCTGAGCGCTTTTGCCTGATTGCCCACGTCTTGTCAATGGCTTTTGGATTGGCAGGGTTGCTGCTGATTTTACCCCGTCCCGAATTGGTGATGAGTTTGCCACCAGCAGGGCAAACGCTATTCCAGTGGGGGATGGCTGGGGGTGGAGTAGTTTATATCATTTTTGGTGCAGCAGCCGTTGCTCTTTATGCCTTTCGGACTTTGGGTTTGGGTGCAACTCTGGCTTTTTTACTGCCTTCTGTGTTTTTGTCCTTGAGTAGCGAGTTGTTGGGAACAAGTACGGGTTTTCCCTTCGGCCACTACCACTATTTGAGCGGTTTGGGTTACAAAATTGCAGGGCTGGTTCCGTTTACAATTCCCCTCTCGTGGTTTTATCTGGGACTGGTTTCATACATAATTGCTCGCGCTGGAGTAGCTGGCGGTAAAGGTGAACTCAACTGGGTGCGCCAAATAGGGGCGATCGCCCTTGGTGCTTTGCTGCTAACAGCTTGGGATTTTGTACTAGATCCGGCGATGAGTCAAACTTCTGTGCCTTTTTGGGAGTTTGAGGAACTTGGGGCTTTCTTTGGGATGCCTTACCGCAATTTAGCTGGCTGGATGGGTACGGGGGCGCTATTTATGTCTGTAGCAGCTTTCTTGTGGAGAAAAACACCGATTAAATTAGAGCGATCGGAATTGGGTTTGCCCTTAATTGTTTATTTGGTAAACTTTGCTTTCGGAGCAATTATCACTGTAACTTCGTTGGATTCTCGGTTCTGGTTCCCGACATCGCTAGCGGTGCTTCTGGGCGTAGTTCCGGCGATCGCGTTAAGCTGGATCGCTAAACCCGCAGCAGGTGACGTAACCGAAACAATGCCGTCTTTGGATACACCTGTTATCACGGCTGAAATTCCACCTCAGCCCGTGGGCGTTTTGCGTAAGTGAGTTGCTAGCAAGCAACTGCGGCTGATTTAGCAAAAATTTACACTAAATTTTGAGCTAGTTTAAAAACCCGGTTTCTACAAAAAACCGGGTTTTTCAGCGGCGATTTTTTCATTCCCAATTCCTGTAATATGTTTGAGGCAAAAATTTGATTGAATTTTTTAAATTGACACCAACCGTAATTCCCAATTCTTCAATTGAAAATCTAAAATCTAAAATCTAAAATCTAAAATCCCATGATCGCCCCTCACCTGTTCTCTCAACCGCTGACAAGTATCATCGCTGTCGCATTCCTGCTGCTGCAATTGCCCGCCGCAGCCATTCTGATGTCGCGCTTAATTAAAGGCCCATCGCGCATCCCGCCCCTGGAACCGGATTCGCCGACGTTGGATTTGTTGGGTGCTTGTACTGCGGTAGTACCGACTTTGAACGAAGCCGATCGAATTTCGCCTTGTTTGGAAGGATTAAGCCGCCAAAGTTACGAACTCCGAGAAGCGATCGTGGTTGACAGCTATTCGGTAGACGGAACCGGAGATTTAGTCAAAGCAGCAGCACAAAAAGACCCCCGGTTTCGCTTGATTAACGACGATCCGCTGCCGGCGGGTTGGGTAGGGCGTCCCTGGGCGCTGAATGCAGGTTTTTTGGCAAGTTCCGAGAAGTGCGAGTGGATTTTGGGGATAGATGCCGATACTGTGCCGCATCCGGGTTTGATTGCGAGTTTACTCAAAACGGCGAAAGCTGGAAATTACGATTTGATTTCGCTGTCGCCGCAGTTTATCCTCAAGTATCCGGGGGAGTTGTGGCTGCAACCTGCTTTGTTAATGACTTTGGTTTATCGGTTCGGGCCGACGGGGACTGGCGGGGATGTGCCGGAACGGGTGATGGCGAACGGTCAGTGTTTCTTGTGTAAGCGCGAGGTTTTGGCGGCATTAGGGGGCTATGAGGTCGCGAGGGGTTCTTTTTGCGATGATGTGACTCTGGCTCGCTATGCGGCTGCTAAGGGCTTTAAGGTGGGCTTTTTGGACGGGGCTAAAGTGTTGAAGGTGCGGATGTATGAAGGGGCGATCGAGACTTGGAATGAATGGGGTCGATCGCTCGATTTGAAAGATGCTGCTTCAAGCGGTCAAATTTGGGGCGATTTGTGGCTGTTGCTGGCGGTTCAAGGTTTGCCGGTGCCGATCGTATTGTGCTATTTGCTGTTTGGTTCGCTGCCGCCGGTGGGTGTATTTCCCCACTTTTGGCTGTTGGGATTGAATGTATTTTTGGTTGCAGTGCGATCGGCTTTGTGTTTGGCGATCGCACCTTCCTACGATACAACTGGGGCATCGGGTAAATGGCTGTTTTGGCTTTCACCTTTAGCCGATCCGCTGGCATTTTTGCGAATTCTAATTTCGGCTTTAAATCAGCCTACTCAGTGGCGCGGCCGTAAGTATGAATAATCATTAAATTTTTGGTACTTCTTTTAAAATTGGTAGAAGTGCGAACTCACTTTTCTTTCTTTCTTAAATCAGCCGGCAATTAGCAGATATTATCAAATTCGTACTCACTCCAACGCTAACACCTAACTGCTCCCGGATATCAGCTTGTTCATTACCACTGATTAACTTTTGTCTTGGACGCACGCGGGGCCAAAAACCCTGGTGGTTGAGCAAAGCGGCGCACTCAGCGAAGTCGAAGTGTCCAAACCCTGCATCAATATTTCTCAAAGAGATCCACGATTTTTTGGCTCAACCAGGTTTTTTTGACTTGATATCGTTTCCGGTTGCACCAGCGACACGATCTAGATGACACCGCAGTGCCGTTTCCCTACCCGGATTAATTTTCGGGAAACGGCACTGCGCCGTCTCGAAAGCTGTGGGTAATATTAACTCCGATACTACCGGATTTGACTTGAGTCCTAAAGCCATTACCTACACCGCCACAGATAGTATCAGGAACTAAGTGTCCAAACAGGGAGGCAAACGCCTCCCTGTGATGGCTTAGCGTATAGTATCTTCCCCAGCAATCTTACAAGAAAGAGCTACTATTAAGAGCCGTTGGATTGAGATTATAAACTACTCCCAAGTAGTCATTCCCTGATTTGATGGCCGTTGATACTACAGCAGTTGCACCATCTAATATGACATTAACAGACTCAAAAGTTAGTTGACTGAAAGTGACACCAATCAACTGCATTTGATCGTCCGCACTGAAGTCAGTAATTACATCAGCTTGAGATGGGTCAGTAGCCGTATCTTGTAATACAAAGATATCATTTCCTGCGCCTCCTGTGAGAATATCCAAACCGGAATCGCCATTCAGGATATCATTACCCGCGCCGCCTGATAAGATATCATCTTGCTTACCACCGCGCAGGGTATCATTGCCATCACCACCTAGCAGCATATCGTTGTCATTATTCCCACTAACAAAATCGTTGTCAATACCGCCATCGATCCAGTCGGAACCTTTACCGCCAAATAGTTGATCGTCACCACCTGCACCCACCAGATTATCTTCTCCTTGATTAGCAAAATAGGTATCTGGTGATTCTAAACCTGTTAATGAGTCGTTACCAGAGAGAGCAAATGTGGTTAAACCTAATGCTTGTGGGGGGATGCTGCTATCATTGCCATCTGTTAGTAGGTAAACATCACCTAATAGGGTGTTTTCTGGTAAACCCGATCGCACATTACTTGATACCGATGGTTTTGGCATTGCGATCGCAATTTGCACTTCCCCTGTTGTTGAAAGTGTCGGTAGTGCGATCGGTGTTGGAGTTGGTGTTGTTGGAGTTGGTGTTATTGGAGTTGGTGTTGTTGGAGTTGGTGTTGGAGTTGGCGTATCAGTTGGAGTTGGAGTTGGCGTATCAGTTGGCGTATTAGCGGGAGTTGGTGTGGTTGTTGGAGTTGGAGTTGGAGTTGGCGTATTAGTTGGAGTTGGCGTATCAGTTGGAGTTGGTGTTGGAGTTGGCGTATCAGTTGGCGTATTAGTTGGAGTTGGCGTATCAGTTGGAGTTGGTGTTGGAGTTGGCGTATCAGTTGGCGTATTAGTTGGAGTTGGCGTATCAGTTGGAGTTGGAGTTGGAGTTGGCGTATCAGTTGGAATTGGTGTTGGAGTTGGAGTTGGAGTTGGCGTATCAGTTGGAATTGGTGTTGGAGTTGGAGTTGCGATCGGAGTTGGAGTTGGTGTTGGAGTTACAGGGGTATTACCACCAGTTGAAATTTGTTCATCTAACGCTGTACCCGTGTTTTCTGCAACTAGAGAATCAAGGGTTTTTTGACCGGCACCAAATGCTTTAAAGTCTTGAGTTGTTTCACCTAAAGCAATTTTTTGGATTACTGCTACTTGTTTTTGCAGTTGTGTGAGATCGGTATTAGTGGCGATCGCCTCTACAATACGTTGATTAGATGCTGCTATTACCTGCGCTAATGCTGGTGCCGCCACTAATATCTCTTGGGCGTTAAAATTAGGATCGATCGCTTTCACCCGATCGCCCACTTGGACGATTAAATCCGCCACTTGTTCGGGCTTGGTGAAATCTAATGGTACTCCGGTTTGGATGCGATCGGCGATCGTACTAACTATGTGCTTAACAGCATCACCCAAAGTCAGATTACTTGCACCTTCAATTAATCCCGCTGTTTGAGTGATCGAGTTTTGGGCTGCAAGCATCGCCGTTAATGCTGCTTTAGCACCGGGTTGTTCGCCTTTAGTAGCTGCGATCGGATCGATATAATTCAGCGGTATGTCGCTGGCTATACCCAAAGCGCTAGTGACTTTGGCATTCGCATCATTAACGCTTAAACCGATCTCGACTAATTCAGCTAAAATGCTAGTCAGTAAAGTAATTACAGTTGCATCGGGTGTCGCTTTGAGCGGAGTTTCTAGGGGTAAACCCGTACCGATGTCGGTGCCGCCAAAAGCAACTAAATTACCTTCACTCGGATCGAGTTTACCGTTATTATTAGTATCAAAAGTGCTCAAAGGAATATCAAAACCAAATGCACCTTGACTGTCTGTTGTTCCTTTGGGTTCGTTCGGATCGATGATGCCATTTTTGTTAGGATCAAAGAAGACATTCGCACCGGCAATATAGTCGTCAATAACAAAACCCGTGGAGTTCCAGCCTTGAAGATGCAATAACTCACTGACACTCTTACCATCATTGTCAGTAGCTTTAACTTCTACCCATTGTGGTAAAGATAAATTAGTTCCTGGTACTTGACGGAGAGTGCGAGTAGTGGGGTCAAAGTTTAGCGAAGCATTCGGCCCGTCAAATATTGTCGGAATAGTAGTTACCGAAGCATTTTCTGTTTTGCGCTTGTAGTAACCCCCATTTAGGGCCTGCGTCCAAATATAATCTTGTCCCTCGGCGACAGAATTATTATCTAGGGCGGTGACAGTATAGGTGACAGTATCGCCCGGATTTGGATCGATAAATGTGTCAGGAGCAAAGACAAAAGCGGTATTGCTAGAAAATCCAGTAGCACGACTTTGATCCCATATTGGTTTATTGACGATGGGCGGTTGATTGTCAAGAGGTGGCGTAACTGGTGTTGGTGTTGGTGTTGGCGTAACTGGTGTTGGCGTTGGCGTAACTGGTGTTGGCGTTGGCGTAACTGGTGTTGGCGTTGGCGTAACTGGTGTTGGCGTTGGCGTAACTGGTGTTGGCGTTGGGGTTGGTGTTACGGGTGTTGGCGTTGGTGTTACGGGCGTTGGGGTTGGTGTTGCTGGCGTTGGCGTTGTTGTTGGTGTTGGCGTTGGTGTTGGCGTTGGGGTTGGTGTTACGGGTGTTGGGGTTGGTGTTACGGGCGTTGGGGTTGGTGTTGCTGGCGTTGGCGTTGTTGTTGGTGTTGGTGTTGGCGTTGGGGTTGGTGTTACGGGTGTTGGCGTTGGGGTTGGTGTTACGGGTGTTGGAGTTGGGGTTGGTGTTGGCGTTACTGGCGTCAGATCGGCAGTACGAATTAGTTGAATTGCAGCGGTATTATTATTACCCGCATTATCCGTAGCTTTAGCTGCAAGTACATCAACTGTGATATTACCACTAGCACTGGGAGTGACATCAAAGGTGTAAGTTTTCGCATCAACAGTGACAAAATTACCGACAGTCGCATTGGCTACGGTGATATCAGTATTATCAAACCCAGTGACATTTTCACTAAAGGTAGCGGTGACGCTAAATAAACCGTTGACTGTGGTTGCTGAAGTTGATGTTAAGGCAACTGTGGGTGCAATGTTATCAATAACTATGGCTTTGCTACCGCTGAGGGAGTTAGCTGAGGCTAAAGCCGGAAGAGTTAAGACGGCATCAAAGGCTGTATCAGCAGTCTCTTTAATTGTGCCGCCGTTGAGGGTGAGAGAATTGGTGGCGAGATATTCTAAGTCAGGGGAAGTGTCTCCTGCTTGCACTACATAGTTGAAGGTGAGGGCTGTAGTGCCACTACCAGAGGCGTAATTGGCAAATTGGTCAGTTGTACCTGTTTCTAGTTGGAGTTGGGGTGTGCCGGTGACGGTGACAGCGGCATCGAAGGTGACGGTGATGGGGATGGTGGCACCGACGCCGTAGCTGCCGTCAGGGGTGGTGGCGGTGACAGCAGTAACTTTGGGGGTGGTGTTTAGCAGGATGGAGACGTTGTCGATGAAGTTCGCCGTTACTAAGTCAGGTTTCCCATCGCCGTTGAAGTCACCGATGCTGACGGATCTGGAACCACCGCCAGTTGGGAAAGTGACTTGGGTAGCGAATGTGGGGGTGCCCGCTCCAGCGGGGGTGGTGTTGAGTAGGATGGAGGCATTACTGTCGTTGCTGTTTAAGTTCGCCACAGCTAAGTCAGGTTTCCCGTCGCCATTGAAGTTGCCGATGCTGACGGAGCTGGGGGCACCACCAGTTGGGAAGGTGAAACCTGCGGCGAAAGTGGGAGCGGTGGCTGAGGTGGTGGTAGTGTTGAGCAGGATGGATGCGTTGTTGCTGCCTTGGTTCGCCACGGCTAAGTCGGGTTTGCCGTCGCCGTTGAAGTCGCCGATGCTGACGGAGCTGGGGTTAATGCCAGTAGCGAAGGTGACTTGCGGGGCAAAGGTGGGGGTGGTGGCTCCGGTGGGGGTGGTATTGAGCAGGATACTGGCGGTGTTGCTGCTAAAGTTCGCCACAGCTAAGTCGGGTTTGCCGTCGCTGTTGATGTCGCCAATGCTGACGGAGACGGGATTGCTTGTTGCGAAGGTGACTTGTGTGGCGAAAGTGGGAGTGGTGGCTCCTGTCGGCGTGGTGTTAAGCAGGATGGATGCGTTGTTGCTGCCTTGGTTCGCCACGGCTAAGTCGGGTTTGCCGTCGCCGTTGAAGTCGCCGATGCTGACGGAGCTGGGGTTAATGCCAGTAGCGAAGGTGACTTGCGGGGCAAAGGTGGGGGTGGTGGCTCCGGTGGGGGTGGTATTGAGCAGGATACTGGCGGTGTTGCTGCTAAAGTTCGCCACAGCTAAGTCGGGTTTGCCGTCGCTGTTGATGTCGCCAATGCTGACGGACCTGGGGCTATTGTCAGTAGCGAAGGTGACCTGGGTGGCGAAGGCGGGGGTGATGGTGTTGGTAGCAGTGGTATTGAGCAGTATGGAGGCTGTGCCACTGCTGTTCGCCGCACCGTCGTGCGCCACAGCTAAGTCAGGCTTCCCGTCGCCGTTGATGTCGCCGATGCTGACGGAGTTCGGCCGATCGCCGGTTATTAAGAAGTCTACTTTGGGGCCGAAGCCTAGTACGCCGCTGTAGGTTTTGAGGGTGGTTTCTACGATCGCCAGTTTGGACACTTCGCCGGATGGGGGAATGAGTTGGGGGATGTCCCAGGTGCCACCTAGTTCTGAGTTACCTGTAGGTTGGGAGTTAGCGGCGATGTTTGCTCCTGTGAGTTGGTGGAGTTGAGTCAGGAATTGGTGCCCGGATTTCCCGGCTGCTACGTTACATCCATACAATATGATGCTGGCGTTGGCAGTGAGGGCGTTTCGCCACTGTTGCAACTGTTGGCTGTAGTTTTCGATATTGCTGCTGTTGAGTTCTGTCGTGCCTAAGTAAATCTTGCCGGGGCTACCGTGGGTGATGATGTGTAGGGCATCGATGCCTTTATGCTGAGCTAAGAGTGTGGTGATTTGCTATATGGCATCAGGCTGGCTTTCGAGGATGTAGGTTGCTGTGTCCGGTTTGATGCCTTGGGCTATGTAGTTGCTGTCGGGTACTGTGGGGTCAAGAATGACGATCGAGCTTGGCTGGTTGCTCATGCAAGCAACAAAGAGATTTTTTTTGTTAAGTTGAGTTAAGGTTTTCATCTGTTTTTGCTTTAGGTAGAATTACTGATTTTTGAGCTGCTAAAAGCGATCGCCTGATTCGATTTGCGATGGCGGTATTTCTATCTGGTAACGACGGATGACACCCTAAAATTTTAATTACTAGGAGCTTAACAGGGTGCGATCGTACTGTCAGGGTTTGAGCTTCTCATTTACTAAATCTTTATATTTCTCTGGCTATTTTATGCAAATTATAAAAACTCGAAGTCGGAGCGAGTTTACAGAAGTTCTCGCCCAAGAGTGCAGAAAAAGGGTGAACCATTGGTGTTAACTTAAGGTGAAAAGTAGTATCGGTCTTCTGTCTGAGTCACAATCCTCTCGATCCCCCCTAGCCCCCCTTAATAAGGGGGGGACAAGATCGTCGTCCAAGTCCCCCTTAGTAAGGGGAATTTAGGGGGATCGAGACTTCAATACAAACGAGAGAGACAGAGGGTTTTAGTTTCAGTCTTAAGTGGCGCGGGGGCGGGTTTATGAGATGATTGATTTTAGGCAATTATGGTTGCTAAAATCCGCCCCTACAAGAATTACGCTCTCCCTACATTTGGGATATATAAAGATATGCCTCTAGATTCTATGAATAACAAACAAGCTACTTTCAATACAGTCTCCGAACACGAGATTTTTGGCGATCGCGAGTTCCCAATTTGGCTAACTCAACAACAAATCAGCCTCGCTTGCACTACCTATCAAACAAGCAGGTTAATGTTAATCGGTGCTGTGCCAGAAACGAACAGAATCTCGGCTTTTTGGCGAATATTCGATCGCGCAATGGGGCTTTTCTGCACGCCGGAACGCCTTTATTTAAGTTCAAAATATCAACTTTGGCAATTAGATAATGTCTTAGAAGCCGGTCAATTATACCAAGGATACGATAAATTATATATACCAAGAATCGGTTATACTACAGGTGATATCGACATTCACGATATCGCTGTCGATAAAAATAATCAAATCATTTTTATTAGCACATTATTTAATTGTATCGCTACTTTGAGCGATCGCCACAGTTGCAAACCTCTCTGGAAACCAGGTTTTATATCACAATATATCAACGAAGACCGCTGTCACCTTAACGGTTTGGCAATGGTAGCTGGAGAGGCGAAATATGTCACAGCGTCGAGTCAGTCGGATGTGGTGGATGGCTGGCGCGATCGCCGAAAAAACGGCGGTATAGTTATTGATATTGAATCTAATGATATTATCGTCACAGGATTGTCAATGCCACACTCACCCCGCTGGTATCTAGACAAGTTGTGGTTGCTGAATTCGGGGCGGGGAGAATTTGGTTATGTGGATTTAGATACAGGGAAATTTGAGGCGATTACGTTTTGTCCGGGATATGTCCGAGGACTGGCTTTTTGGCAAAATTGGGCAATTGTGGGACTCTCGAAACCTCGGGGTGGTGACAATACTTTTAGCGGTTTAGAATTGGATGAGTTGTTAGCAGCCAAGGATGCTGAGGCTCGGTGTGGTATGATGGTGATTGATTTGACTACTGGGGCGATCGTTCACTGGTTGCGGTTTGAAGGAATTGTTACAGAACTCTATGATGTGCAGGTGATTCCGGCAGTGCAAAAGCCGATGGCCTTGGGTTTTCAAACGGAGGAAATTGCTCAGTTAATTACTTTGGAACTTTAACCGCAGATGGTGGCGGATGTACGCTGATGGACGCAGATAAATGTTGACAGGATTTACCCACGGGGTGTGGGAGAAAGTATTGAAGCGGGATTTGGTATTACTCAAAAATCGCCCCATTTAACGAAGTTTTTCTTAAGTCTACTCTAGCTAAATTTACACCTCTTAAATCAGTACCTGTTAAACAAGTATTGCTTAAATCTGCATAACTCAAATCAGCACCTTTGAGATTAGCATCAGATAAATTTGCTCCTGATAAGTTCGCCCTCACAAGTTGCGCTCCACTCAAATTGCTGCCACTCAAATTTGCCGATTGCATCTGTGCTGCCATTAAGTTGGCTTTGCTTAAATTAGTGCCGCTGAGGTTAGCCAAATTCAATTTAGCATAACTCAAATCAATGTTTTCCAAGCAACGTTCGCTCAATTGCGCGCATCGCAAGTTAGCATTAATAAAAAACCTGTCTCCAACCGCATAACGGCGCACCAATTCGTCAACTTCCAGCCGAATTAAAACTGGTTCGCAGGTATTTTGGTAGCACCACGATGTCTCCAATAAACTAGCGGCTGCTTCAATTGCTACCTTGTCGCTTTTAGGGAGCACCAAACTATTGCACCCATCCCACTCACCGTTGAGCATAAATGCCATGTCAGAAGCTGCTGCAATTGAGTCGCATAGCAAAACGGTTTCTGGTTTGGGTTGCAGCCAGTTCATTAAACCGATCGAGCTCTTGTTTTTCACTGTTGATTCATGATTTGTGCGTCTTTCTTAATTATAGGTAAAAATATTGAAAACAGTATGCACCAATTCGCTGCGGCTTTAGAGAAGGAATTAATTGTGTTTGGTGCAGCCAGACCAGGATACCGCGATGCAGAAGTTGCTCGCTGGATTGAATTTATGCAGGGGCATAATATCAAGCAAGTTTGCTGCTTGCTCGCTCAGACCCAACTCATCCGCTACAGTGACTTACTAGGAACATATCGGAAAATATTTGGGTGCGATCGAGTTTGCTGGGCGCCGATTGCAGACTTTGAATTGGTCGATCGCGATATTTTAATCGATCGAATATTGCCGTTTTTGGAATCTGCAAATAGCAAAGGCGAACGGGTGGTAGTTCACTGTTCCGGGGGGATCGGACGTACAGGACAGGTTTTGGCTGCTTGGTTGGTCAGCCGGCGGGGATTGTCTAACAAACAGGCGATCGCAGCAGTAAAAAAAACTGGCAGAAATCCCTATGAAGCAGCAATCGTAGCTTGTTTAAAAGGTCGAAACCCCTGGCTAGTCGTTGAAGAACTTAATGCTCTCTTAGATGATTGTCGCCTTGTTGCGAGAAATGATATATAGCGCTATAGCAACTATATATATGTGCCAATTCCGTAAGCCCTAAAAGATTTAAAAGACTCGGCTTCCTACGGTGGAACTCAGGTATCGAATAAATTTGTATTCTGGCTGTCACCGTTAGCGGATCGGCTGGCATTTTTGCGAATATTACAGAACAAATAACGCGCTTACAACAGCGCAATATCCTTGAAGCAAGGGCGCGTTAACTCGATTCTTGCAGATGCGTCATCTTTGTTGCGGATGTCCATGTTGGTAGCAAAAAAGTAAACATTTTTATACTTTTCTAAATAACTTACATACCAGCCAATTTGAGGCTTTGTTTGTTATCCAAAATTTGCCCAGCCTGTTTTGGCTCTAATTGTGTAATCGGGAGTTTGTTCAACAATTATGATGTCTTTCACTAGAGACAGCGATCGCTCAAAAAAGGGTAAGTCATTTGATCGGAGGGGAGACACAGCTATAAAGCTGATAGGTCAACCGTTTTAGCTTTGTTGTCGCCCCCTGAAGGCATTGTCATCCCGTCAAGCGATCGCGTGGTGGTGGACTCAGCATAAAAAATAGTGAAAAGGGCGATCGCACTCGGAACTTCCTTGCTTGCGGGCGATCGGCTTTTCCCGAAAAATCATTGATATCGAGCGGCAATGGACAATAAGTATTTAGTTCAAATTTTCAACTCTGCCAGTTAATGCTCGAAATCTAACACCTATCTCAGAAGGAAAACTATCCGGCTTTAAGAAGTTTAGAAAATCTTAATGTTCTGATTTAATCTGCTTAATTGGGGTTAAAGTTAATGATTTTAAGAAGGTTTTTTTAGTTATTTAGTAATGCACAAATTCATGGTTTTGTCAAATGAATTTTGAGGCGTTTACCCTGTGGAGTTGACAAGCTGTACCGCATTTAAATTGCATATTTCAATGCCTTATCAAAATTCGTCCAATCCCCGCCTCCACTCAACGCGCCACCTGCCGCATATACTCCCCCCACAACTGAGCAGCATTTGCACTACCTCCCCCAGTCGGAGAATTATCATCATTTCCCAACCAAACTCCTGTCACCAGTTGCTGACTCGGAATATAACCGACAAACCACAAATCTCTATTATCATTAGTCGTGCCTGTTTTTCCAGCTTCTCCTAACCCCAAAGCAGCACTGCTACCCGTACCTCCGCGCACCACACCTTGCAGCATATCTGTCATCGTATCCGCTACGCCTTCAGAAACTAACTGCCGATTGGCAACGCCATCTTTTTGATAGTCATAAATCACCCGGCAACTGTTAAAATCATTTCGATCTTTGCAATCGCTGCTGTCAATAATTCGCTTAATTACGTGGGGACGATTTCCCAAACCCCGATTGGCCAAAACCCCGAAAGCACCCGTTAATTGCAACACATTAACTTCACTTTCACCTAATACTAAACCCGGATTAGAACGCAGTTCAGATGTAATCCCTAAACGTCTGGCCATTTGCACCACATTGTCTAAACCGACATCCTGTGCTATTCTCAAAGCAACTGCATTTTCCGACTGTGCTAAACCCCGATACATATCAGCACTGCCGCTGGTTCTTTCGCAACCACTGTAACTTTGTCCGCCCCAGGAAAGGGGGGCGCAAGAATAAGTTTTATCGGGTGAGATTCCCCGTTCCAGGGCGGCTGCATAGGTGAAAATCTTAAATGTAGAACCGGGCTGTCTCAAAGCTTGAGTAGCCCGATTAAACTGACTTTTCAAATAATCTACGCCCCCAACTAAAGCTAAGACTTCTCCGGTTGTACTGTTGAGAGTTACCACTGCTCCTTGAGAAAAACCTGCACTAGATCCCGCATTTTCAACCGCATTTCTGAGGGAAGTTTCCGCCAACTTTTGCAGGCCGGGATTCAAACCTGTTTCTACAATAAAATTGCCTTCTCGGGCTAACTGCTCCCCCAGCAAAAACTCCAATTCGTCAAATACATAACTGTAGAAATAAGGGGCGATCGTACTTTGCAGATATTGGCGGGCTTTAGGATTAATCTCAATTCGCGATCGCCTCGCGCGATCGGCTTCTTCCTGAGAAATCGTCCCCAGAGCGCGCATTCGTTCGATTACTCGATCGCGATACTGCACCGCCAACTGATAATTTTGAATCGGATTAAAACTGTTTGGCGCCGGCAAAATGCCCGCCAAAGTTGCCGCCTCTGACAAAGTTAAATCCTTCGCCGACTTGCCAAAATAAAACCGAGCCGCATCCTCAAAACCGTAAAGGTCAATTCCCAGAAACACCCGATTTAAATAAGTCAGCAACAGCTCGTCTTTGCTGTAATAATTCTCCAGTTTCAACGCAACTACAGCTTCCCGCAACTTGCGTCCTGCCGAATCTTGAGTTCCCACATAATCTCGAAACAAACTCCTCGCTAACTGCTGTGTCACAGTGCTGCCGCCTTCGCGTATTCCTCCCCCGCGAACATTGGTCAAAAGCGCGCGCAAAACTCCGATCGGATCTACCCCCAAATGCCAATTGTAGCGGCTGTCTTCCGAAGCAAGTACCGCCTTGGATAAATAAGGCGAAAAATCCTGCAATTGCTTTAATTCTAAGTGAGCGTTATTCTGAGGAGGACGCAGGGGAGTTTGCCCGTCGCGGGCGTAAACAATCACGGGGCCATTGATACTTCTCGGCAGAGGCCGCACTTGAAACTTTGTCGATTCCATGCCTACCAACACGGCAATCACAGCGGTGATTCCGCTGACGCTGTAAAAGCTGTAACGCACAAGTTGCACATACCAAGGCGGCGGATATACGTACTGAATTCTGACAGCGGCGGCTAGTTCCGGCGGCCCTAAAGTGAACACGTCTCCGTGACGCAGGGACATACTTTTAACTCGCCTTTTGCCATTGTAAATGCCGTTTGTGGAGTCTTCATCTTTGATGACAAAAGGAGTCCGCCGCCGACTATCGCGCGACAGGGATAAGTGCACGTGACTGACAACGGGATTGCGAACTACAATATCTGAAGATTTTGACGATCGACCTAACAAATATCGATCGCCCAACAGCGGATAAACCTCAGCTTTAGCTGCACCCGCATCCTGTACCCACAGTTCGGGTACTTTGGCGTTTGGTTTCAGCGCTAGCTGGTTAAAATTAACCTTGGCAATAGTCTGGACTGCTTGGGTAATCGCACCCAAGACGGTTTGAGGTTTGCGGGGCGGCGGCGGTGGGGTCATATTTCGCTGTGCACTACGATCGAGCGATCGGCTCTTGCACCATTCTACTCGCAACTTTTGGCTAATTTCAGGATCTGCCCCATAGAAGGAGGCGATCGTCGGCTAGTGGCGATCAATTTTGGGGTTATGGGTGAACCCGCAGGGCGAGCAGTTTCTTGAGCCAATCTCCACCCAACCACAAAAAATCTCGCTCTCACGAGAGAATTATAATATCATAAAACTTGCTCATCAATCAACACTTTATAGCAAATTTATCCCTAATTTACCAACACAATTCGCATAATTAAAACCCCCCTTTTTCAAGGGGGGTTAAAAGCCGAAAATCAGTTTGATTCTCCTTACATCGAAGAACCCAAACCGGCATAAGCACCGTAGAAGAAAAGGCTCACAATGGTTAGAACACCGAGACCTGCGACAGTAGCTACCAGCCACAAAGGAATTCTGCCACTTTCACTAAACATAGCTATCACCTCACTAATTCACAGCTAAACACATTCGATCGAACTATCGAAAGCAAACTCAGACACCAGTTAATTAAAGAAATAACTGGAAAACAAAATACCCAGAGTAAAAATCAGCAACAAACCCAGATACAAAGAAGTCCGGTTTAACTCAACAGGCTGCTCGTTGGGATTAGGAACGCGCTCAGGCATTGTAAACTCCTATCGTTGAATAAATTGCATTGCTGCGATCGCGCCCAAAAAGAAAATTGTTGGGACACCTAAAGTATGAACTGCCAACCAGCGTACCGTAAAAATCGGATACGAAATTGGCTCATTATTTGGGGTTCTGCTCGTCATTTTTCCAAATCCTTATTAAATTACTTGGCAATGAACTGATCTACTTGTTTCTTAGCTTCAAAGCGATCCGAGATAATCGGCACTTCTTCCCGCTGCGGTGTGAAATACTGGTTAGGGCGAGGAGTTCCGAAAGCATCGTAAGCCAAACCCGTTTGCACAAACAGCCATCCAGCAATAAACAAAGCTGGAATGGTGATGCTGTGAATTACCCAATAACGGATACTTGTAATAATGTCCCCAAACGGACGTTCTCCAGTTGTACCAGCCATTTAGAATCCTCCTTTCAACAACAAATTGACAGACAATCTCTATTACTATTCTACTATCAAGCCGCTTGCGCTGAACCTTGATATTTAAGTAAAGTACCGCTCGCGCCGATCACAAATCCGCGATCGGGACCCATAAAGACAATCCTGTAAAAATTAGCGGGAACATCTTCTACTTCGCGGTCTTTTAGCCAAGTTTTCCCGCCGTCCAAACTGCACAGCAAATTGCCGCCGCCGCCAGCTACCCACACTTCATTATCAGTCCGGTAAGCCATATCCAGCAAACCCCAACTCGCCTTGCGATCGGGAAAAAACGGTTTTCCCCAACCTTCAGGATTGGACGGGTCGCTAAACTGAATCTGACCACCACGGGCGAGCATCCACAAACGCCCATCCTTGGTAAAGCCCATATTTTGCAGGCGGCGAGAACTATTGCGGTTGTGAGGTTCCCAAGCTTGTTGTCCGGGTTTCCACACCGAGTAGAAATTGCCCTTCGAGGAAACTGCAACATACTGCCCGTCTTCAGAACGGTTGATATTGCGAACTACCCCAAAAGAATCCTGCACGACAGCTTTCCAATTTTTGCCGCCGTCCGAAGTCCGGTAAATCGCCCCGACATCAGTCGTCATCTCGGCGGAATTCGGGCCCAAAGCGGCGATCGTACTCGGAGAACCGGGCAACTGAGAGCTCAAAGCAATCCGCGTCCAAGACTTGCCCTCATCTTCTGTATGGAGCAAGACTGAAGGCTGACCGACAATCCAGCCTTCGGAACCCGAAAAACTCACCGATGCAAAACGCGACCTCGGATCGTCGATATCCAGTGCTACAGACTTCCAGCTAGTGCCACCGTCAAGGGTTTCGAGCAAAGTCGCCTCAGAACCCACAACCCAGCCGTGCTGAGGATTGCCTGTAAAGGCAATATCCTGCAAATTAGCTTCCGTTGGCAAGGAAATCACTTGCCACGGGTTGTAACTCACAGAACCGATGGTGCTGCAACTCGTACAGATGAGCGCAGCGGCCAATAACATTACAATTCGTTGCCAAAATCTCACAATCGTTTTACTGCAAACCATACATACTAAGTAACAACAAGAAACCAACGACCAAGCCGCCAAAAATCAGCAAACTTTTCTGACCTTCGGTCATGCCGTTGACACCGACACCGTAGCGCTGATTTGCCTTAAACCCGGATACCCCTTCCATCTGACCGAGATTTTGAAACATCGACTTGCGCGCCCCGCAAACGGGACAGACCCAAGTCGGGGTCACATCTGTAAAAGCAGTGCCAGGGGCAATTGCATTTTTAGGATCGCCCTTTGTAGGATTGTAGACGTAGCCGCAGGCTCGGCACTCGTGCCGATCGAGGGTATTAGTCTCCGTGGCTCGATCGCTCATAAATCCAAAAGAGTAGGTCAGCTAATCGTGAAGTACCTCAACTAAACTTCGTTCGAGTTGGGGCTTCCAACTAAAACTCCTATTAGGACGGTCTTATTCGTCTTCGAGGTTTCCCGTCTCAAGCGCCGAGGCCACGTTAGGGACACCACAAGGGTGTTCGACACAAAGCGTCGATGGTGGTCTTACTTAGCGTCCACAGGCAGCCGCCCGTCTTCCACAGGCAGTTACAATATTAGAATATACATTAAAAATTATTGCAGAAGATGGATGATTAATCTCAACCAACTCGTAATTTTAGCTACCCAAAATCTATATAATGTAAAGATCGAGTTACAAACCCTTTCACCTAGGCAGTAATTATTCACCGTGTTTGCACTCAGCGGCTACGAGTATTTCTTAGGCTTCCTGTTAATTTCCAGCCTAGTCCCTATCCTCGCCCTCACGGCGTCTAAGGTACTGCGGCCCAAAAGTCGTCCCTACGACCGACGCACTACCTACGAATCCGGCGTCGAGCCGATCGGCGGAGCCTGGATTCAGTTCAACATCCGATATTATATGTTCGCCCTGGTCTTCGTCATCTTTGACGTAGAAACAGTCTTCCTCTATCCTTGGGCGGTTGCTTTCAACCAGCTAGGACTGTTGGCTTTCATCGAAGCCTTGTTTTTTATCACGATCCTCGTTATTGCTCTTGTCTATGCATGGCGCAAAGGAGCCTTGGAATGGTCTTAAGTTCTGACAAATCACAAAAACCTCTAATTGTCAACCCCGCTATTCGCCCTGAAGTCACATCCGAATTATCAGAGAATGTCATCCTAACTACGGTTGATGACCTCTACAATTGGGCGAGACTTTCGAGCCTGTGGCCGCTGCTGTACGGTACCGCTTGCTGCTTCATCGAATTTGCAGCTTTGATCGGATCGCGCTTTGACTTCGACAGATTCGGCTTAGTACCGCGATCGAGTCCGCGACAAGCCGACTTGATCATCACCGCCGGCACAATAACCATGAAGTACGCCCCCATCTTGGTGCGGCTGTACGAACAAATGCCGGAACCAAAATACGTGATCGCGATGGGTGCTTGCACCATCACCGGGGGAATGTTCAGCGTAGACTCCACCACAGCAGTCAGAGGCGTTGACAAACTGATTCCCGTAGACGTGTACATCCCCGGCTGTCCCCCCCGCCCAGAAGCGATTATTGACGCAATTATCAAACTGCGGAAAAAAATCGCCAACGATTCCATGCAAGAACGGGCCAATTTGCTGCCAACCCACCGCTACTACACCAGACCCCACAAGATGAAAGTAGTAGACGACATTTTGGACGGCAAATACTTGTCAGTTCCCGGCCGGATAGCGCCACCGAAAGAATTGACCGAAGCAATGGGAATGCCAGTACCGCCGGCCCTGCAAGCAGGACAAAAACAGGAGGTAAACCGTGGCTGAGACAGAATCTGCAATTGTTGAAGCCGGGAAGGTTTCCCAGTGGTTGACTCAGAATGGGTTTGAACACGAATCTTTAGCGGCCGATAATTTGGGCGTGGAGATATTAAAGGTCGATCGAGACTTCTTAATTCCCATGTCAACAGCACTGTATGCCTACGGGTTTAATTATATGCAGTGCCAGTGCGCCTACGACCAAGGGCCGGGACAAGATTTAGTCAGCGTCTACCACTTGGCTAAGCTGACAGATAATGCTTCCAAGCCTGAAGAAGTCCGCGTCAAAGTATTCGTTCCCCGCGAAGATCCCAGAGTGCCATCAGTCTACTGGATTTGGAAAGCAGCCGACTTTCAAGAGCGGGAATCCTACGATATGTACGGCATAGTCTACGAAGGACATCCGAATCTGAAACGGATTTTGATGAACGAAGATTGGGTAGGCTGGCCGCTGCGGAAAGATTACATTTCCCCTGATTTCTACGAATTGCAAGACGCTTATTAAGGGAGTTTTGAGTTTTTAGCTCAAAATTTATTTGGTCGTTTTGCATCCACTTCCTTGGGGAGTGGGTGCATTTTTTTGTGCGTTTTTTGGGAAAGAGCGATAACTGGTTCCCAGGCTGTGCCTGTGAACCAATATCGCTGTTGCTCTACCTCGCTTGCTTGGGATGGAGGCAGAGCCGCCGGATCTTCATTCCTAGGCTCTTTAGCCCGCTGGGTTGAAACGAAATTGTTTGCTATATAACCATACCGACTGGAAAGCCCTCGATCCCACTGTATTTCTGGAAAGGTAATCGCCCAAAGCAAAGCTACTTGAGAGTTATTCCGGGAAAACCATGAGTGGTTTGTAAAAGTGACTAAGTAGATGAGGTTAATTAAACGAACAATCCCACACGATCAAAGTCCTTTGTAGCCGGAAAATCAGCCTTTCGGTTTTTACGTTTATTTATACCCACCTACTTAATATTCGAGATTTAGTGAACACTAAGGAATTAAAAATGTTAACCAAACCGACAACTCCACTCAACAAAAGAGAACCCGATGGATTCCTCAAAATCAGTCTAAATCTCACAATGGGAATTGGAATTACTACCTTTATTGCAGCCATAACTTTAATCGCTGTTCATTTTTATAAATTAAAATACCGAGACACTTTAAATTTTGCGGTAACTACATTAGCTACTGCCGCAGGAATATCTAGTGCCGTATATGCTTTGCGGGGAATCGAAATCAATTTAGAGGACAAAAAAATCGATCGAACCTTGCGTTACATACAAATATGGAACGACCCTAGCTATTTTAGTGTGCGAAAAATTGCAGCAGAAATTTACAACGATCTCAAACATCTAGATGCGCAGAAAAGCAATGATTACATCAATAAGCTATATGGAGATGCAGACAAAAAGCAGGAAATAGTTAATGTTCTTAATTTTTTAGAAGAAATGTCTATGTGTGTCCATTTAGGTCTAGTTGATGAAACAATTTTGAAGGAATTTTATCGATATATAGTTGGTACTTATTGCGCTACATTTAAACTTTTTATTGACATATCTCGATCAGACAAAAAGAACGAGAGCCTTTATATCAATTTAACAAATTTATGTGCGAGATGGAACAACTAATTACCAAAATTTATATTTTTTGTAAAGGGTTTTTTGGCGCGGACTCAGGATATAACTGAGTCAAATGAATAAACAATCTGGAAATATTTCCGGATTGTTTTCCAAATCACTGTATTAACTTTTAACTAGGCAATAAAAAGGTGCATCCAGTCTCAGTGAAGGTTTTTACGACTCTGAAAACAAGGACGCACCTGGGCTTTTTTACGTAATGAAAGGAGAAATGATGAAACTATTTACTTGTTACTCAATCGACTTACTTTTTGAAGGAGATACAGGCTTCTAAAACCTGTTTGCTTTTGTCTGTCATTAATGATTATTAGTGTAGCAGATGCGACCAAAAGTCACCTATCTTTAAAATCGCATCCAACCGTGACAATTGTCACGAAAGCTAACATTTTCATACTTGACAGAACCACTAATTTTTGCAGAGAGTGAGAGGCAACTCACTTTCTGCAATTGCCTGATTAACCTAATTCTCTAGAACTCATAAACCTAATTTCAATCTAGAGAATTAGGTTGGTGAGTATCTCCATATTTCTCAACCCTCACACATCCAACTTTAGAGATCCCCCTCAAAATATGAAGGCGAGCTAATTTGTTGATTATCAGCATTACTGAATAGGGAAATCAAGGAAACCGATGCCACTCGATCGTTATCTTTCTTGTTAAAGTTCTTCATTTTCTGCTTTCTCCAGAGTGTAGATGAGAAAATCTAGCTTGAGAATGGGGGAAACACTTTTATTCCCATACCTTTGGGTTGGGAAATCATCTAAGCCTTTGAATACTCTGAGAGTTAGCCACACCAGAATAATTCCAGGTAAACTCAATCTGCAAAACACCAAACATAGATTGGTGCAACACCCTAAGACTTATTATTTTTTCCTAATTCAGCTAAGTTATAATGCCTGATAAACTAACTCAAACATGGAGAAGTCCCGATTTACTTTGCGACAAATCATAGACTGAACTCTGTTTTTAAGAGTTTAGGCAATCATACTGGCTTAAAAAAATAATACACCAAAGAGCTTCTCTCTGTCAACTTTTTCGTTAACGAGTTCTAGAGAGGTCTTCGGATTATACAAGACTGAGCGCATTGAGCTATCAGCCTATGAGTTGTCGCACCTACAAATATAAACAATTTGCAATAAAAGTCAAGCTTGTCGGTGATATATGACATGAATTTTAATGATCTTTATCTCCAATCCTTAGTGATATCAATCACTGGAAGAGCCGATTAAAATCCTTTCCGGTATCTACAATAAACCCTGTACCGATAATTAACATCAGTTATCTTACTGAAAAAAACCAACTCGATATTTCAGAACCGGATTAACTCTACTATTTAACTGGTTCCCACGCACAGCCGGGGAACCGATGTCTAGAGGCTTTGCCTCACTTGCTTGGGAACATTGGAGGTAGAGTCTCCGGATCTGCGTTACCAGGCTTAAGCCTGGTAACAAGTAGAATTGAGCGTGCCGGACAACAAGACGGCGCGATCGCAGTTTATAAATCTAACCGATGAGTTCCAACGATCGCAAAACCAAACTAGAATACGGGGATTTTCAGACACCGCTGGAATTAGCCGATATGGTGTGTCGGAAATTGATAGAACTTGATGTTAACCCCAAAGTCATCATTGAGCCAACTTGCGGGATAGGTAATTTCATTGAAGCTGCTGCAAATTCGTTTCCATCAGCCAGCAAGATTATCGGGGTTGAAATCAATCAAAGTTATTTAAGAGAATTAAGAGCTAAGCATGAATTGTTACAGGATGAAAGATATGAGGTTAAGCACGGAAATTTTTTTGATTTTGACTGGACATCATTAATCAACCACTTTAATCATAGGGTGCTGGTACTTGGCAACTTTCCTTGGGTAACTAACTCACAACAAGGAACTATTGGCAGTGAAAACTTGCCGAAAAAAAGTAATTTTCAAAAGCACACTGGCTTAGATGCACTAACAGGTAAAAGTAACTTCGATATCTCAGAATGGATGCTGATCCATGCGATACAATGGTTGCAAAATCGTGACGCCACTCTGGCAATGCTTTGCAAGACTTCCGTTGCTAGAAAGTTATTGAGTTACATTCATTCAAAAAAACTTAATCTCGCTAGCTGTGCAACTTACACAATAGATGCTAAAAAGTATTTTGGTGCAAATGTGGATGCCTGTTTGTTATACTGCAAGTTTGACTCAAGCTCACAAAACTACTTCTGCGATGTATTTAGCAGTTTAGAAAGTTCTGACGGCCATCGAATTGGATATCACAACAATCTCCTGGTTAAAGATATAGATTCTTTCAATAAATTGAGTAATTTATATGCTGTAAATTCAGGAACGAAATGGCGATCGGGCGTCAAACATGACTGCTCGAATGTGATGGAGTTTCGTAAAATAGATAATTTGTTTATCAATGGATTTGGGGAAACAGTCGATCTTGAGGAAACTTATCTATTTCCGCTACTTAAAGGATCGGATGTTGCTCAAAATCGCATTAATGCTACCGATCGATATATCCTAGTTACTCAAAAATTCATCGGTGAATCAACCGAAAATATCAAAACTATAGCTCCTAAAACCGGACGTTATCTAGAGAAATGCGGGCAATATCTAGATAATCGCAAAAGCAAAATTTATCAAAATAACCCTCGCTTTTCGATTTTTGGAGTAGGCGATTATAGCTTCCAACCTTGGAAAATTGCGATTTGCGGGCTTTATAAAAAATTGGATTTTAGGTTAATCGGTGAAATAGCTAATAAACCTGCAATCTTCGATGATACTGTTTACTTTCTCAGTTTTGATAGCGAGAGATTTGCACGTCAAACTTTTGAGCTTTTGAATTCACCGGCGGCAATTAACTTTTATTCAGCGATCGTATTTTGGGATGAAAAGCGCCCGATTAAATCCAGCATTTTAAATTGTCTGAATCTAGCAATGCTGGCAGATTCGGAATTTGTAACCGCAGATGCACGCAGATAAAGGCAGATACATAGAGATATAATTTATATTATCGGTAATTCTGAAAACCTATGACTCAAACTTTACCCAAACTCGTAAACTTCGACGAATTTGTGGAGTGGCTGCCAGAAAATCCGGCGGTACGCTACGAACTGCACAATCGAAAGATTATTCAAATAATACACCCTGTAGGCGAACATCAAGAAGTTACAGGCTTTCTTACGATCGCAATTGCTGTTCAAATTAATCATCTATACATGGAATCTGCTGTATGATAAGTTTGTCAGTCCAGGAATGATTGTCCTGAATTTAGAAACCCTGAACGGAAACAATCCTGCTTTCTAGTTCATTAGGCGTTACAACATCTACAAAACCTAAAATCGCCTTAGAATTCCTGACTCTGATGAGAGTTCCTGAATAAACTCCGCTAATTCCGCCTCTGAGTTGAGTTCCTGAAGCAGATCCGCTAGATGTGTCGGCCGGACCTGGAGGCAGTAATGGTTGTAAAGCTTGCGGCAGATCGAAAGTATATGTTAATGCCACATTCTGTACGGGCTCCAACACTATATCATTGACCGTTAAGTCACTCGCTAATCCAATGCGATCGAAATCAGGATTAAAACTTTCGATTATATCACTAGAATTGATATCTGTAGTGGCAGGATCTATTCCCAGAACGCATAAATTATTGCCCAACCCACACTCTAAGAAATCTCTGCCCAAGCCGCCAACTAGAGTATTATTTCCATCTCCGCCGGATAACAAATCATTGCCTCTCCCCCCAAATAAAATATCATCGCCAGCCTCTCCAAGAAGAAAATCAGCATCTAAACCACCACTGAGGGAGTTATTCCCCTCCTGTCCAAACAAGGCATCTCTTCCTTTTCCTCCAAATAAAGAATCGTTGCCTGCAAAACCTGTGAGAAAATCTTCCCCTTCATTTCCCAAGATTAACTCGCTAGCCTCTGAGCCATTTACTGTATCGTCGCCATCGAGAGCCCAAGCTCCTAAAGGAAAATTTGTTAGATCCGCAGGAAAAAGTTGAATGAATTCCGAGGTGTTGTCGCCAATTAAGCGCAATGTCCCTGACGCATCCGGTTTTAAAGCCATAGTTAAAATCTTTGTCTGTTGGTAGATTACTAACCCTACTTGAGCCAATACTGGCTCACAAGTGGGTCATAATTCAATTAGAACCGTATTCAATATAACTCGAAACGGTATTTTCCAAAACCATAGCAACAGTCATCGGCCGGATTCCTCCCGGCATTGGTGTGATAAATTCGGCTACTGTTTTAACAGCATCAAAGTCCACATCGGGGACCAAACGACTCGTACCGTCTGGATTGACGACGCGGTTAATACCGACATCAATATAGTCAATTTTTACACAATCCATAGTAGTAAGGTGCGAAATACTCACCCTACTACTAGCGTTTCTGGGTAAGTTCTGTAAATACCAGGAGTTAATTTGTGCCTAACCAAATGATAAGTTTTTCAGGCAACCACTGATTGTCCTGAACTTAGAAACCCTGAACCGAAACAAAGCTGCTTTGTAGTTCATTAGGGGTTACATTCTCTACATAACCTAAAATCGTGTTAGAATTCCTGACTCTGATTAGAGTGCCGGAAGAAAGTCCGCTAATTCCGCTGACTAAAGCTGGAGGAGTTAATGGTTGTAAAGCTTGCGACACATCGAACCTAAATGTTAATGTCACATTCTCTACCGGCTCCAACACTATATCATTGACCGTTAAGCCACTGGCTAATCCAATGCGATCAAAATCAGGAACAAAACCTGCGATCCCATCACTAGAATTGATATCTGTACTGGCAGGATCTATTCCCAGAACGCATAAATTAATGCCAGACTCACAATTTAAGAAGTCTCTGCCCAAGCCGCCCACCAGAGTGTTATCCCCCTCTGCGCCCTCTAAATAATCATTGCCTCTCCCCCCAAATAAAATATCATCGCCAGCTTCTCCAATAAGCCAATCAGCATCTAGACCACCACTGAGGCAGTCATTTCCCTCAGCTCCAGACAGGAAATCTCTTCCTTTTCCCCCAAATAAAGAATCGTTGCCTGCAAAACCTGTGAGAAAGTCTTCCCCTTCATTTCCCAGGATTAACTCGCTAGCCCCTGAGCCACTTACTGTATCGTCCCCATCGAGGGCCCAAGCTCCTAAAGGAAAGTTGTTTAGCTCTCCCGGAGAAAGTTGAATAAATTCCGAGGTGTTGTCGCCAATTAAGCGCACTATCCCTGACGTATCGGGTTTTAAAGCCATAGCTAAAATCTCTGTGTGTTGGTAGATTACTAACCCTAATTGAGCCAATAGGGGATCACAAGTTGGCACCCATTCAATTAGAATCGTATTCAATATAACTCGAAACGGTATTTTCCAAAAGCATAGCAACAGTCATCGGCCCGATGCCTCCCGGCACCGGCGTGATAAATTCGGCTACTGTTTGAACAGCATTAAAATCCACATCTCCGGCCAAACGACTCGTACCGTCTGGATTGACGACGCGGTTGATACCGACATCAATTACTACTGATCCGGGTTTGACCATATTAGCTGTAATCATTTCTGTGCGGCCGACTGCGGCTATTAAAATATCGGCTTGATTGGTAATAGATTCTAAGTTTTGCGATCGCGAATGAGCTACCGTAACAGTGCAGTCGGCTTCTAATAGCATCAGCGCCATCGGTTTACCCACCAAAATACTCCGTCCCAAAACAACGGCATTTTTTCCTTTCCAATCAATCTGGTATTCTTGTAATAACCGCATCACTCCGGCGGGAGTACAACTCCGCAAACCTTGCTCCCCGCGCACGAGACGGCCTAAATTTACAGGGTGAAGTCCGTCAGCATCTTTGTCGGGGGCAATTTGGTACAGCAGCGAAATTGCGTCTAAGTGCTCTGGTAGCGGTAATTGAACTAAAATGCCATCTACTCGATCGTCCTCGTTGAGTGCACGAATTGCAAGTTCTAGTTCGGCTTGAGTAGCGTTTGCGGGGTAATGCTTGCCGAAGGAAGCTATGCCAACTTTAGCGCAGGCTCGCTCTTTATTGCGAACATAGGCTGCGCTAGCTGGATTGTCGCCCACCATCAGCACCGCAAGTCCCGGAGGACGACCTTTTTGGGGTTGTAGGGCGCGGACTCGATCGCTCAGCTCGCTTTGAATCTTTGTCGCTAAAGCTTTACCATCTAGTATTTGAGCAGTTTTGGCATCCATTGTAGACTCTGGGTTAGGGGCTGACGATTTTAGATTTTAGCTTAATCCCCGCCAAGGACTACACTAGAGAAATTTCTTACTTGCGATCGATTCTGGGGATTCTGTTAAAGTAAGTCGTATCTCACATCTCAAATCAGTTGACCAATGACTACTGCAATTAAGCAAGTTTGGGTTCAAAGATTCTGCACCAGCTCTTTGTCGCTAATCCTCGCCAGCGGTTTTTTCAGTTGCGGCAATTTACCCATGTCTCAACTTAATCTTGGTTTTAATGTTGCTAGCATTGGCGACGTTCAACAAAAGCGACAAGTGGATGCTGAAGTTTATCTTCGCGGAAAGGTGGAAAATCGCGCTCCGTTTGTAGGGAATGCGGCTTATCAACTTGAGGATGGTACTGGCAGTATTTGGATTTTAACCAAGCAAGATTTGCCCCAGCTTGGCGATGAAGTGTTACTCAAGGGAGAAGTCCGTTACAAGAGTATTACTCTGAAGGAATTGGCTGGAAAAGATTTAGGTGAAGTTTATGTTGAGGAAATGGAACAATTAAAGCGGACTCCAGCGGCAAATAAATAAAAATATGAAGATACTAATTTCGTTCAATAATTAAGTACCTCACTTTCATAAAAATCAAAGGTTTGTAGTGGCGGCCCAACGCTGTGGTTACGTTTATTTATGCTGAAAGTTGCTCGACTATAATAGCTTCGTCGGAGCGGGTTGATCGGCTCTTTTGTTTATATTACAGATTACGGTAAACCTGCCCCTAAACCAACTTCTCCCCTATCTCCTAAATAACTTCTTCCCTCTTCCTTCTCTCCTCAATATCCCTCCGTTAAATTCGTTAAATCCGTTAATCCCGTACATGGCTCGTTTTAGAACTTTCTTATGACTAAAATTCACGTTGCGATCGCGATTTTGTACCGAGAGGGCAAGTTTCTCTGTCAGTTGCGGGACGATATTCCTCATATCAGGTATCCCGGACATTGGGCTTTGTTTGGCGGACACTTGGAACCCGGGGAAACGCCGGAAGTTGCTGTAGTGCGGGAATTATCAGAGGAAATTGGCTATGCTCCTGCAAGTGTTTCTTTTTTCTGTTGTGATGTCGAAAAAGATGTCGTTCGCCACGTTTTTCATGCACAACTTAGTGCGGATGTCAAGGATTTAGTTTTGCTTGAGGGGTGGGATATGAAGTTGTTGACACCGGAGCAGATTCGGGCGGGAAAATGCTTTTCTGAGCAGTCAGGAGATGTGCGACCTTTTGGCATTGCTCACCAGCGCATTTTATTGAATTTTATTGAGTTGATTTGAGAAAATTTCTCCGCACCCTAGATGGGAGCGGTTTGAGCTGGGAGATATTCTTCAGTTGACAGTTGACAGTTGACAGTTGACAGTTGACAGCGACCTCTACTTAGAAGGAAGAGGATGGGAGTAATGAATAGTCTGATTTTAATTTCTCCCTAAAGGGGAGAGGCTTTAAACCAATTCTTTCTGGTAAGGTGCGCCCGGTGGTACACCCTACATTGCAGGGGTTGTAAAAGTTAAGAGCGAGCCGCAATCATTCCTGTTTGGCGCGCGTACTCAAACAGCCCTCCGGCATCTATTACAGGCCCTACTTCTCCTAAAGGTTTGAGCGAGAAAGTTCGATCTAGAGTGTGGTTGATAATTACCTCTGCTGTAAAGTCGATCGTCACTTCTTGACCCGTTACAAACAAGTCGCAGAGCCGCTCGACTGATTCGACCGGGTACAATTCGCCCGTAGCCGAGCAATTGCGAAAGAAAATGCGGGCGTAAGACAAAGCCACCACTGCTGTGACGCCGGCGGCCCCCAGAGCGATGGGAGCGTGCTCCCGCGAAGAACCGCAGCCAAAATTTTCGCCCGCTATGATAATCGGATACTGGGTTTTGAGTTCACCGGATTCGATAAACTTACCGTAGCGATCGGGCAAGCCAATCATAGCGTAACTGCCTAGTTTCTCGTACTCATCCGGCTTCGAGGGAACCAGGGTCAGGTATTCGGCCGGGATAATTTGATCTGTATCAATGTTGTCGTCTACAACAAAAATTTGACCGCTAATTACTTTACCCATAGTTTCTTTCCTGTTAGCCTCGCTCGATGCTGTGGTGATAATTTTAAGTGGATCGGTATGCAAGATTTGCATCTGTTTATTTTAACCTGGCAGTGTCAGTGATAACCTGTATGAGTAAAAATTAGATCCGAGACTTTGGGTTAACAATTAACAGATTGCTAAGCATCAAGATAGTTTTATGGCAAATCCAATAGATGACATTGCTCGACAAGCTCGCGAGGGCTCGGTTGCATCGATTATTCAAATCCTTAATGACGAACTGGCACAGGTAGGGGTCAGGGCCCGAGCCGTGTTTGCAGACGGGGTGCTGCAACTGCTGTGCGAAGCTGCAACGCCCCAACTCCTCGAAGAGTCTAGTTTGGTCGATCGAGTCCGAGAAATTTTGGAACGCATTTCGCCCCGCAATATTCGCCGAGTCAACATCAACAGCCGCCTTGTCCGAGAACACCAATTGCTGTGGCTGGAAGAAATTAGTCGCGATCCCGATAATCAACTGTTGTGGTCTCAAGAAATTAAACTCCGAAAGCCGAATTTGTTCAAGCGTTTAGCCACCGCCCATCACGAACGCCAAGCTCTCTCCGGCAAGCGGGCTTTGCCGAGAATGGCTATACCTCGATCGATGCAGCAACCGCGGCAATTTCAGCGCGGTATCGTCGGCGGCATCAGCTTGACCGTGGTGTTGCTTGCAGCAGCGGCCGCCATCCACAAAGGACTTAATTCCCAAGTGCCAAACAGCACACAAGCCACCACCCAAGCAGTAGCAACTGCCCCTTCCTCGGAGGCAAAACCTGCTTTGAAAATTTCTAAGGAGACTGTTAATTCTGCTGTTGACTCTTTTGCCCAAGCAGTGCGAGTAGCCGAACAAGCAGCCACCCAGGGCAAAACCGCTCAATCTCGCCAGGATTGGTTAGTCGTAGCTGCTAAGTGGCAGCAAGCTTCTGATTTGATGGCCGCCGTGTCCTCCAAGCATCCCCGCTACACAACGGCTCAGAACCGGACGGCACTTTACCGCCAAAATAGCGATAAAGCCCAACAGGAAGCACAAAATAAGTAAGCAGGTAAGTCGCATAAATTTAACCCTAGAGTTCGCCGCGCTGCTCTAGGTGTTGTGAAAAATGAGTTTTTGAGCAAAAACTCGAAAACTCTTAGCTATGTTATGAGTGATAATTTGGGGATTTTGAATTTTTGCGAGGGGCGTCACTCGATCGGCAGATTTGTATCAAAATAAAAATTTGTTAAGATCACAAACTTAAATAGGAAATATCACACAGTAAGAAGAGGGGTGTCACTAAGCGGTCTCTAAAAAACCTTCATACTACTAATAACCGTCAAAATTAGCGGGAATGGGATTGATAATCATCCGGTAAAGGATGGTAAAGTTCATCCCGTACAGATCGAAGGGTAGAAAACAGGAAAATAGAACTCGGTCAGATCTGGGTATATTTTTACATATCGAGCGACCCGCCGACCGGCTGCACAAACACAGAAAGCAGGCTCATAACGGTCAAGCCGACAGTTATGGAAAGGTTCTAGATTGGCAGCAGGAGCCGGCTCAAACATCTTAGAATAAAGGCTTGGTTGCCATGATCGATCGCCAGGGAAATCAAGACTTTACTTCGATCGACCGATCGCCGTCAGAGTCTTGCACTTTGTATTTTCCGCAAATCGCAGAACCAGTATCAGTCCAAAAATTTCTGGATCGTCTTATGCAGTTCCAGGTCGATCCTGCCCTTCTTGGGCGACAAATTTGCCAAATTCTCGCCACCAGCTTTGATCGAGAACTCCTGCTGCTGCAAATAGCCAATACTTTGGGGGTTGCATGGGGGGCAGATTTCTGTTTAGTGACTGCTGTGGTTGACCAAAAAGTAGTACATCCGAATGCTTACTGGCAAAATAGCAGCGATTTCCCCTATGTTGCCGGTGTTGCCGATTCCACCGAAACACCGGAATACCCCCAAACCCCAAAATTAAAACCGCCTAGCATATCACTCGAACATCCCGTTTGGGCAAACGTCCTAGCAGACGGCGAGATAGTGGCGATATCCGACTATCTTGATATTCCGGCAGCTTCATCGCCCAATTCCCCTGTGACTGCGCTGCCTTTTCGGGCAATTTTGGCAGGGCCTGCGCGATTTGGAGGGGCTGTAAATGGCATGATGATTGTGGGTAAGTCGGAACCTCACGAGTGGTCGGTAGCCGATGGGCAGCGCCTTGAAGCAGCATCAGACGCGATCGGCACCGCGATTTCTCACATTCAAAAAACTCAAGAAATTGCCAGCTTAAACGAACAGTTACAGCGACAAGCTAAATACAAAAATCTACTCATGTCAGTTGCTGCATCGATTGACACAAATTCAGAAGTCGATCGAATATTGCAGCAAGTTGTTGAAAATACCGTCGATACCCTGGAAGTAGATAGAGGTCAAATCCTGCTCTTGAAATATACAGATCCTCTATTTACAACTGGCTCCCCCAATCAAACTCCCAAAGCGAAAATCGAATTAGTTTGCGAATCCGTTGCCAAAAAAGATCCAAACAAACAGCCAATAGCACAAAGCACTACCGGAAAAAAAAGCTCAACATCCAAAACAAAAAACAAAGATAAAACTGCTAATTCCCCATCCAAAATCCCCAACTCAAAACCAAATAACTATCCCGCTTTTTGGCTGTCAGAATCTAATTTGTGCCACCAAGCATTCCACAGCGCACCCAAACCCCTCGCCCTCGCTGACGCAGGCGCATTAATCGGCAAAGAACAAGAAGCAGCCACAGAAATTTTGAAACTCCAAGACATTCGCGGCTTGCTGCTGGTTCCCCTCACGGGCCGTAGCTGCCAGGAAACAGTTTTGGGTTTCTTGGTTTTGCAGCACTCGAAGCCCCGCACTTGGAGCCCGGAAGAATTAGAAGTTCTCGAATCAGTCAGCGCTCAAGTGAGCAAGATGATTATCCAAACTCAAACGCTTAAGGAACTGCAAACCGCAGTCTTAGACAGAACTGCTCAGTTGCAGCAAAGCCTCGACGTGCAGGGGAAACTGTACGAACAATCTGCCAATCAGCTAGAGCAAATGCGGAAATTGAAGGTGGTTAAAGATGAGTTTCTCAGCACTCTGAGTCACGAGTTGCGTACCCCTTTAACAATCATGAAGCTGGCGATTCTGATGCTCAAACAAGCTGAACAGCCCTCAGCGAATCGGACTAAGTATCTCGACATTCTAGAACAGCAGTGTTCTAAGGAAACTGATCTGGTTAACGATTTGCTGGCCCTCAAGCAGTTTGAGCCTCAGCAAGTCCCGATTTCTCTAATCAAAATCGATCTCAACCGTTTATTTCAAGATTTAGTTAGGGATTTTGAAAAACAGTGGGCGGATAAGCAATTGACTTTGAAGGTGGATTTGCCCAAGTTGACCCCTTGCTGGGAAACCGACCCGGACATTCTCAATCGGGTACTGCTGGAACTGCTGACGAATGCTGGAAAATACTCTGCTTCTGCAACCGCGGTAGTTTTGGAGGCGTCTGAGGCAGCAGGCTATATTGTCCTGAGCATTTCTAATTTCGGGCGCGGCATTTCTGCGGCTGATTTGCCCCACATCTTTGACAAGTTCCGGCGTGGCACTGGCATTACTGACCAAGCTATCGCCGGTACGGGTTTGGGTCTGGCGCTGGTAAAGTCTTTAGTGCAGCACTTGAATGGTACTATTGATGTGTCTAGCTGTCCGGCCGAAAGTTCAGAACCTGACGAGTTGTGGCGCACATCTTTTACTCTGACTCTGCCGCAATTTCCAGCGGAACTCTGTAATTTAGAAGAATAGTTCGGTTGAGAAGCTGCTGGGAATTGGCAGCGAACAGGCCAAACTAGAAGACTTGCCAGAAGAGGGAGATGGGGAAATGTCGTAAATTTTACCAACTCCTCTGTTTTGAATGGTTTGTCTGGTTGCCCGTCTAAATTGCCGGTTCTCCATTCGCCAATATTATGCTCACAAAAGCTGCACCTAAAACCCTGCGTTGGCAACGTTCTAAATATTCGCCACTGGCACGGCAAATAGACATTTTTGCAGCGGCCGGAAAGTTTATGTTTTTTTTGTGGTGGGACGCACTGCTGCAAAATAATTCGCCTCAAACTAGAAGAATTCGCGCTCATTGGTTGGTCAATACTTTGCTAAATTTAGGCCCGACTTTTATTAAAATCGGGCAGTCTCTCTCGACTCGCGCGGATTTGCTGCCGCTTGAGTATGTGAAGGAACTAGAACAGTTGCAGGATCGGGTTCCTCCGTTTAGTTCCGAACAGGCGATCGCTCTTGTAGAATCAGAGTTAGGCAAGGATATTTATGCTTTGTACCGCGATTTTGACCAGTCGCCAATTGCTGCTGCGAGTCTGGGACAGGTACACAAAGCAAGGCTGCACACCGGGGAAGATGTGATTGTAAAGGTGCAGCGTCCGGGTTTGGAAAGTTTATTTGATTTGGATGTGAAGGCGGTGCGCCAAGTGATGCGTTTTTGCGATCGCTATTTGCCTGGGACGCGCAAATATGACCTGGAATCTATTTATCACGAGTTTTTTAAGATTTTATATCAAGAAATTGATTACGTGCAAGAAGGTAAAAATTCCGATCGCTTTAGCCATAATTTTCGAGAATATCCTCAAGTTATTGTCCCGAAAGTCTACTGGCAATACACGACTAAAAAAGTCCTGACTTTAGAATACGTACCCGGTATTAAGGTGGACAACCGCATTAGTTTAGAGGCGATTGGAGTCGATATTGTGAAGCTCAATCAACTCGGAATTTGCTGTTATTTAAAACAGTTATTAATAGACGGTTTTTTTCAAGCTGACCCGCATCCGGGAAATTTGGCGGTGACAGAAGATGGTAGCTTGATTTTTTACGATTTTGGGATGATGGCTGAGATAAAGTCTCTGGCTAAAGACCAAATGGTCAAGACTTTTTTTGCTGTGATGAGAAAGGATACTGACGAGGTACTCAATACTTTAATTTCGATCGGCTTGGTTGAGCCGATGCCGGATATGATGCCGGTACGTCGGCTGATTGCTTTTCTGTTGGATAAGTTTATTGATAAGCCGATCGACCTTCAAGCTTTTAATGAAATTAAGAACGAACTTTACATCATGTTCGAGCAGCAACCGTTTCGCTTGCCTGCAGAAATGATGTTTATTGTCAAGTCGGTAACGACTCTCGACGGCATAGCTAGAACTCTCGACCCTCACTACAATTTCATAGCCTCCGCTCAGCCTTTTGTCAAGAGTATTGCGGTGAGCAAGGGGCGGGGAAATGCGATCGGAGAATTGGCAAGGCAAGCGCGAAGTTTTATTACATATAAGTTACGGCAGCCGAGCAAATCGCAAGTTTTTCTCAAGCGTTTGGAGCAGCGAATTGAAGAGGGCGAACTGCAAATTAGAGTGCGAAATATCGAGAGCGAAAGAGCCTTGAAACGCATTAATTTAGCCCTGAAAACTCTAATTTTCGCTTGTTTGACTGGTTTTGTGTTTTTGTCGGGTGCAGTGCTGCTAGTGGGCGGATATCAAACAGGGGCGATCGCAGCTTTTGCGGTTTCGGGATTCGGCGGCTTGTTTGTGTTGCGATCGTTGTTAGATTTGTTGGTTAAGGAAAAGCTCGATCGAATGGTCGATAGATAAATATACTGGGTAGTTGGGAATTGCGATCGTAAGCTGCTACGCATTTAAATTGAATCCAGATCCTGGCTCTGGGGCCCGTTCCACAATAGCAGACGGTAGGCTGACATTGGTACTGCAAACTACACTTGTCAACATAATTTGCGACTTTAGATAGGGGCGGATTCTCCAAGCACGAAGTTATACTCCTAACATATATTAAACGCGATCGCCCGCCCCTACAAAAAATGTACGCCCAAAAATTGCTAAAACCAGACGGCCGCCCACTCACACTGTACAGCCGCTATCCAATCCCAGAAGGTATCGCGGCCGTAAGTCCCAGCAATGAACCCGTAGAGGCAAACCCCCACTTTCGCTGGCATCCTTTGCGGGGGGAATGGGTAGCATACGCCAGCCACCGTCAGGGAAGAACTTTCATGCCACCGCCGGAATACAACCCGCTGGCAGCTACAATTAACCCTAAGTTTCCGACAGAATTGCCGCCGGGAGATTACGATGTAGCAGTGTTTGACAACCGCTTTCCCTCGATGACTTTGCAAGCAAAAAACGCACCTGCAAATATTGTCGAAACTTTGCCCGCCAAGGGCATTTGCGAAGTCGTTGTTTTCACTCAAGATCCGCTGGCTTCCTTGGGCGCTTTGGAGTTATCTCACTTGGAATTGCTCTTAGAAGTATGGGCCGATCGCACTTCAGTTATTGGCAGCAATCCCGAAATTGAATACGTCTTGCCCTTTGAAAATCGTGGCGTCGAAGTCGGAGTAACTTTGCACCATCCCCACGGTCAAATTTACGCTTATCCGTTCGTGCCACCGGTGCCGGCACGGATGTTAGAATGTCAATCGGTTTACTATCAAAAAAACAGTAGCGGTTTGCTGCAAGATTTGATTCAAAAAGAGATTTCCGACAAACAGCGAATTATTTATTTAGACGAAGAGGCGATCGCCTTTGTCCCCGCTTGTGCCCGCTACCCTTACGAAGTGTGGATTGCCCCGATCGCCCCCGCTGCTACATTTATCGATTTGACCCAAAAACAGCGTCAATCACTCGCTAAAGCCTTAAAAACAGTCACCCTCAAATATGACGGTTTGTGGCATCGCCCGTTCCCTTATTTGATGGCTTGGTTTCAAGGGCCCACAGACGGGAAACCCCATCCAGAAGCGCATTTGCACGCCCAATTTTATCCGCCCTATCGATCGAGCGATCGGCTAAAATACCTCGCAGGAACCGAACTCGCCGCCGGAATGTTTGCCAATGACGCTTTACCCGAAGAAAAAGCTAAAGAACTGCAAGCAGTATCGGTCAATCTATTTTAGATTTTAGATTTTAGATTTTAGATTTTAGAGATTGCAGATTTTAGATTTAGGAAATGTTAACTAAAATCAGTGACTTTCTTCCTTCTTCCTTCTTCCTTCTTCCTTCTTCCTTCTTCCTTCTTCCTTGTTTCATATATGATAAACTCATTAAACCCAGAAGTTGACAGCAAACTCGAATTCATCCGCAAAGCCTTAACCGAAACAAAAGCGATCGCCCTTCGCTTGCGAGGCACTGATTGGTTTGCCTGGGCCACAGCCGGCGGTTCCCATACAGTATTACTAACCGCAGAAACCGGAGTGGCAGAACTTTTAATCACCGCTGAAACAGCTTGGGTTCTCACCGATGAAATCGAAGCTCAACGGTTGCAGGACGAGGAATTGCCAGCCAACTTTCAAATGCACATCTATCCTTGGGCTGATGTTGCACAGCGCGAAGCTTTTGTTAAAGAAATTACTGGTGGCGGTAACGTCATGAGCGATCGGCCAAAGGCCGAAGAAATACCAATAATCGCATCTTTACAGTCTCGCAAACAGACAATGATGTCAAGCGAATTAGAGCGATACCGGCGAGTCGGGCGTTTAGCCAGCGAAGCGATGACAGAGGTACTTTCCGCGGCCAAACCAACATGGACAGAATATCAGCTAGCGGGAGCCGGTGCAGAGGCTTTGTGGGCGAGAGGTTTGCATCCAGCCCTGACATTAGTTGCTGGAGAAAGGCGTTTGCCACTGTACCGCCACGCCACAGCAACCGCCGAACAAATTGGACGACAAGCAATGTTAGTATTTTGCGCGAGGGGATGGGGTTTGTATGCAAATTTAACCAGATTTGTCTGTTTCGATTTTCTTGGGGAAAAGCATTCCGAGTTGCACCGACAAGTCAGGGAAATTGAAGCAGCCGCGCTAAATTTGTGTCGGCCGCGAGTAACGCTGAATGCGGTTTATGATACGCTTAAAACTGCTTACGAAGAGCACGGATATCCTCACGCAATTGCGGAACACCATCAAGGCGGAACTACCGGATATTTGGCGCGGGAAATTGTGGCGAATCCGGCTACTTCAGATATTTTGGCAGAAAATATGGCTGTGGCTTGGAATCCGAGTTTGTCGGGAGCAAAAATTGAGGATACGTTTTTAATTCACAGCGATGGAACGTTGGAAAATTTGACTTTTGATCCGAATTGGCCCAGTGTAGAAGTAGCGGGAAGGTTGCGGCCAGTACCGCTGGAAATATGGCACGATCGACCTTAGTCAATTTAACTTATCGCTCTAAGCTGTTGCGCCACTTAAATGGCCTGTCAAAACAAATAAAAGTCTTGTGAGGTGTCCCGCCCGCCCTGAATATACAATTTAAGTGCGCGACAGCTTAGAGAAAAAAAGTACAGTAAGCTAATCCGCATTTAAATTGCATAGTAAAATAAATTTCTCCTCTTGTGGGGTGGGCATCCTGCCCACCCTCAACATAGAAATTAAATGCACAACCGCTTACCCTACAAAACGCATTAAATTGAGTTCGGAGCGCCTTACTTAATATTTTGTTACATACAGATGATTTTTCCCACCAACTTACTTAAGCAAAAACGCGGCTAAATAAAGGTTTCCAGGAGTGGTAGTTATGTAAAAGATTTTTCAAAACCGGGAAAGTCTCACTCCGTATTGGTTTGCATCGGAACGATGGGGAGCGGGCAACGGAATTTCCGCTCACTCTACCCCACAGCCCTGTCTTTTAGTCTGCTGTTTCTAATCCCTCTAATTCTTGCGTAGACTGCCATCCAGCTTGCCAGAGCGATCGATCCTTAAGCTGTGCGGCGTTCAGCCAAAAACGCACATTTGGATCGCAAGCCGCCACCATTTCTGCAAATACCCATTTACCTTCGTTTTTTCGGTTGACCACTTGAAAGTGTCGCCACCCCCAAGTTTTTTGGTGTGAAGTCCACCGGGAACCAACTAAATAAGGAAATTTTTGTTTTTTGCTCACAGTATTTTTGTAGAAAAATATATTAGAAAGCAAGTGAATTGTAATAACTCGTTCTGCTGGACGATATTAATTCCCTATCAAAGCTCGTCCAATTCCTCTCCCCATCTCCCCTTCTCTCGAACATAACAGATAATATAGAGCCGCTGCAGCTTACAGGAGAGTTCACCTAAACTCTATCTGAAAGTAGATGCGTTTATTGTAACTTGCAGCAATTTCGCATCGGGACTCAAAAGTAGGGAGCATCTCAATGAAAGCAGCCAAGCCCAAAATTAAAGTTAGGAGCCAGGAGCCAGGAGGAAAGAGTCAGAAGGAAGAAGGAAAGAGTCAGAAGAAGTGTTTTTACAAATATGAGATGCTCCCCAAAAGTAAGGGCAGTTCAATGACTGCCCCTGTAATTAGTTATACCTATTGAATAGGATAATTTTTCAGGCGATCCACCAATAGCCTATTTATCCAATACAAGCTAAATCGTGAATCTCACATCTAAAAGCAAATAACCCAGGTTATAGTTGTGCACAATAATCCGTTCTGTGAAACTTAGTCAAATCTACTTTTAGAGCAGGTTTGACGTTCACTTCCTGCTTCTACCAAGGCGGTCGGCCGCTTCTTGTCCACAGGCGTGTTTTTGAGCCCAACTTTCCCTACAAACATTTTTTCAATCTCGATCGTGTTTCATTGATCCTGTACAGCTCAATAAAAACGCACTTTTAGGTAAGATTGACTAATTTCTTTGATTCTGTCGCTACCTCTTGATTACTTCCCTGTTAAGGCTTTTGGCCGGATAAGTCCAGAGGAAGTTGAGGAAGCCGGAGGCGAACCGCATTTGTTTGCAGCCAAAGAGTGATAGCGTGCTTCCGTTGCGGAGTCACGTACTCTCCGGGTCGGATCACGCCAGCACAGACGCCGATGTTTTTAATAAGGGTTTCTCGCTCCGATGAACTTGCACCCTGTAGCAACCTGACTTGGGCTTTGATAAAATCCACGTTCATAGCTGAAAGTAAAAGTAAGTAAAGAACTCAGTTAAATAGCGATGCTTTGGTTCCGATTGTAACTCTAAAACCACTTGGTATGAATCAAATTGATTCAACATCCCCAGGATGGGGATCGGGGCGTCTAGAGTTAGCCAACTTTATTTACTTTATCTGTTTTTGCTAGCAAAAGTGTCACTATGCTAGCAGTTTTGGCAGAATTGTTTATAGTTAAGAACTGTTACAAATTTGGCTCAATTTCCACAATACGGCAGAGTTTAGTGCTAACGCTACTTTCCTGAACTCAAAAAGTTCAGCATTGTCTCTAACTCCTTCCCTTACTAGGTTTTATGCTCTCCGATCTCTGAGCGATCGCTCAAGGAACATTCCTCTTCGATCGCCCCTCTTAACAGCCGGACACTGGCACATCACCCTATTGATTTAGATCGTCCCGTAGACTTGGCTGTGAACTATAACTTCAGACATACGTGTTGTTACCGGGGCTACAATAAGCGAGCTAGTTTTTATTCTTGTTTCTCAAGGGAATATTTTTTGGATTTTCTTGCAAAGCCCTTATTTGTGTTAATTAAGGCCGCTTTGTGATCTCCGAGCCAACGAAGACTCGCAGCTTGCGAATCCAGATATTTTGTGCTGTGTGGCGGTGACTCTGTTTCCTGAATTCATTGGGGGCGATCGCTCCTCCGCGAGAATTGCCAGTAACCGTTAATTTTGTATAATTCATAACATATCTGTCACTACTAATAATTTAAAAACAGCACAACTTTAAACTCTTTTCCATCCGTCGATCGCTCCTAATCGCCCACAAAGATGGATAAAAAAATTAACTCTGCCTACCCATTTTTTTAAGGCCATTTCGCCTTAGCTATTGCCTTATATTTTGATATATCTCTATTTAGTGGATACTCATTTTTTTGAAACAAATAGAGATTAATCAGCCAATTATACCTGATAAAATATAAGACTTAATGGTTTTAAATAGCACTTTTGATTAAACAATTAATATAAAATTAATCATAAATAAATATATATTTACAGCAATCGTTATTGTTAAAAAAAATCGTTATTGAAGGTGGAGGCGTCGGTGTAGGTAACTCTGAACGTTAATTAAAGATATTAATCAATCAGCGTTGCACAATAATGAGGATTATTGTAGTGAGTAGGGTTAGGCGTCCCGCAGGCTTTGAAAATACACGCCTTCGGTTCAGGGGCCCATCCCCAAAAACAATCAAAATTATCAGACTATTATCCAGTCCCTATTAACCAGCTCTTACGATATATTTCACTCTACAAAAACAAACCGACCAGGGAGCATATAAAATCCCCTCGCGCCGAAGCTGGGGAGGGGAAATGGTGAATAAAATTATTGGTTTTAAATTATCGATGTCTAGAGCTGTTTTTGCAGTATCAAGAGGTATCGAGCGACCTATCCACCTCTTTCGGCCAGTCGCTAAGATAATTTCCCGGTGGGAAACCGAGAAATTATCAACTACATCAACCTTTTTTCTGCTGGCGTTGGAGCTTAGTTTTCCAATTAGCGATATCCTTCTGAGCCTGCTGATAACTCTTAGTACCCGATGGCACCAGCGAAGCAGCTTCAACTGCCTCTTTCAGCTTTCCTTGAGAGCCGCGCAACTGAGCAATTTTGAGAATACTTTCGCTCCACTCTCCAATTAACTGTTGAGCTTCTGCATACTTCGGCTGACCGGCTTCAATTTTATTAGCTTGCTGGATGCCTTTACTGTAAGAAGAGGCAACCCCCCGCTTAATTTGACGCTTAGCAGCCGATAGCAAAGCAATATTTACATCCTGGTCTTTGGATAGCTCCTCCCACTGAGCGATCGCCTGTTTCGACTGATTGTAAACAGGCCCATTGACATCCGGCATCAATTTAGCCGCGCCGATCGCCCCCTGGAAATCGCCCCGAGCAGCCCGCCCGTTAGCTATATCCAAAATTGTCAAACTCCAGCGCTCAATATCCTGCTGAGCCTGCGGGTAGAGCGGATCGCTAGGCGGAATAGTTCGAGCCTTAACCACTGCTTTATTAAAACTAGAAGCCGAACCATCCTTGAGGAAAGTTTTCGCCTCAGCCCACACCTGCTGGCTCGATGGTGGCTGCTTGGTTCCAGTCCCCGCTTGCACCGCCCGCGGTTGGTTCTGCGACCCCCCAGTACCAGTAAATTTTTGAGATCCAGAGTTTTGGACATTTTCAGCAGGCGATCCAGGATCTCCTTCTGGCTGGCCAATAAAAATTGATTTGTTCGTCACAAAAACACCCAACAGCAAAACCAAAGCCGTAGCTGAACTCCACAAAATTAGCTGCTGCAAAAATGACTTATCCGACCCCCCGTTATGCTCATCCTCCGGCTTTTGCAAGTTCGGTCGATCGCCCCCCCGATCGGCAGGGGCCACAGCATTTGGCTGCGACACAGGCGGCATCTCAACCGGGGAATCCTGAGCGTTGCGAACTGCCGGAGGCAGATCCATTCGAGCCGTAGCCGTCGCCATTTGCGGGCGATCGAACCCATCACCCGTACCAACCGTCATATTGCCGTTGCGTCCGGCCAACGCAGCCGTTGGTACCCCTGAAGCATCCGGCAAAATCACTAAATTAGCCTTTCCCGGAGGATTCACCACCATCAAAGGTTCTTGTTTCGGACGCAAATGGTGGTCACACAGCTCCGGCAGTCGATCGCTCAAAAAACGATCTAAACCCTTAATGGTCATGCACTGTCCCGATCGTAGCCCCTCCAAAAGCGCCGTACTAAAAAACCCCTGACGCAAAGCCGAAGTTTCCCGCGAAACTTGATTCGGGCGGCAAGAAAGCACGGTTGGGATTTCCAGTTGCCGCGCCAGCTCGACAGTTTGAGAGCCAATCGTTTCCCCCGCTTTCACAATCTGGCTGCGGTTCATATCAACCAGCACCAAAACCGTTTCGGTAGGAGCGTTTTTCAGAGTATTCAACAGCAACTCTACCGGAATCCCCGTACCCTGAATGTCAGCCGGATTGCCGTCAACCGGCATCAAATAATCCTTACCTTCATAGCTGACACCGTAGCCGCTAAAAAAACACCAGAGTAAATCTCCCTGTTGCACGTGTTCCGCGCAGAGGCTTTGGGTCAATCTCAGAATATTTTCCCGATTTGGATATGTAGATTGACCCCACAGCGACGGCGAGCTATCGGTCATCAGCAGACATCCATCCGGCGCAAAACCCGCCTCCTCAGTCAAAAAACCGTACAGCGCCTCTGCATCCTCTTGGGCATAACTCAAAGGCTGGAGTAACTGATATTGATTGATGCCTATTGCAATACAAGCGTGATTTTTCATCCCCATATGCCCTATATATATAGTGGACAGCTTGCACAAAACGATAACACATAGCCGTTTAAGGTTATACCCACTTTCGCCAGTACTCAGAGAGCAGTTGTCCGAAAGCAGAACTCCCAACAAGCCCCCAAATTTAGCATCCTAGAATTTTTAATTTTTATATTTCAGTGAAAAATTATACCCTGTGCCTGCCTTTAGAAAAATAAAGTTAAATTGGATACATAGGCCAGTCTATTTGACTCTAATTTTCACCAAACTACACCAAAAAGGAATAACCCGCCAATGGTCTCTACCGCTAAAAAAGAAATCTCCACCCACAACGAATCGCTACTGAAGCAAAAGCATCCTAAAACTCACAGCCACTATAGGTTTCAGGATTTTTTTGCCTTCGATCGCCAGATGGGTACAATTGACGACTGGAATCAGTCGCGCAACATTTTTACCAGCGAAGACTTCATTATCGGTTTGGTGGAGGGGCTCGAAGAAGAAGTCGGCCCCGCGTCCTCTGTCATCATGTATACTATTGGTTGCCAGTGGGGACTCCAAGATTCCGAATTTTTTCAAAAATGGTTTAGTGCCGAATACAGCCAGAACATTCGCCAGTCAAATCTCATGTTTCTGCTAGAAACTTGGTGGTGGCCTTTCACGGCTCAAGGTTGGGGTCGCTGGGAAGTGGACATGAGCGATCGCAAACACGGCTGCATCTTCATCAACCTCTTTGACTCAGCAGTTGCTCGCACATTGGGAGACGTAGGCAAACCAGTTTGTCACCTATACGCCGGTTTGTTCGCCGGTTTCTTTGGCTCTTTAGTCAAAAAGCCTCTGAGCTGCATAGAACTCCAATGTTACTCAATGGGAGAAACCTATTGCAAGTTCCTGCTTGGCAACCCAGATAAAATTGATGCAGCAGCATTCTGGCTCAACGAAGGTGCCAACGCCCGCGATATTCAAAATCGACTGCAACACGGTGAAATATTGCGGTAAACAACCTGGAAAGGCACATCCCCTGCCCTGCCTTTCCTCCCACCAATTTCGCGATCGAAAGTGCGATGGTGGATTTCTCCAGGCAGGAAGTCAAGATGAAAAGTCAAACTTCATGGTTGGACCAATCTGTCCAAGAATTCTTTGGTCACTATAATTGGCTGGGAAAATCTTTAGAAACCCCAAATGGCTCGACCCCCGGTCAACTTCTGAGTTTAACCCAGCCAGTAGCAGACTTTTTTCAAGCTATTTCTTGGGAAGGAATTCCGGAAGTAGGTGCCCTACCACTACCGCCACCCTTGCCAGTAATTTCTATTTCTGAACAAGCAGAAGTCACCATTGATGACCTATTCGATCTGTTTTAATCTGTGTAGGGAATAGAAAATGAAAAATAGGGCAATCCCTCATCCATCTTCCCTCACCCCTGTTTCCTCATCCTCAAAATCCATTAGTTAAATCCGTTAAATCCCGTACATTGCTCGTTGCCGAACTTCCTTCCTTTTATCAATTACCGATTACCACTTAATTAAAATCATGCACCCTGAGATTGAGGCGCTGCTGGATCAGGCAGAAAACCGCTTTTTAAAAGGCGAAGAACTCATAGCTTTTAAGCGTCAAGCTGTAACCCTTGTCCAGCGCTTAAAAATTTACGAATTTTTGCGAGAGAAGGAAGCAAGCATTTTCCAACCAGTAGCCAACAAACTACAAGAAACGTTCCCCGACGAAAAACAAGAAACCTTAGAACGATCGCTCAAACACTGGGTGTTAGTCTTGCGCTACTGCGCTATGGCTATGCTGCTGAACGATCGAAATTTTCTCGAACAGCGCCTTGTAGACTGGCTTTCCGGCATAGTCGAAGCCCACCAAACTCACAATATCGAAGCCACTGTTTGCAATCTGCTGCAAACTCGTTTAAAAGAATTGCTTTCTGAGCAAGCCCGGGCTATATTGCAACCATTTTTCGACCAAGCCCAGACAATTATTATTGACCAACATAATAAATAATCTGCTTTCTTTTCAATTTCCAATTTCCAATTTCCAATTCCCGATTCCCAATTCCCAATTTCCGATGATTAATATTGCCGACTTACTCAAACAGCCCCGACTCCCTGGAAACTACTTTGCCAGCGATGCCTACGTCCGAGGCGACCTCGAACTCGGCCTGCTGGAAAACCGCCGGGGCGATCGGCTTTTAGCACTCCCAGAAACACTGATTCAAGCCATTTATATTGGCTTAGAACAAGAAACAGGTCAAGCCTCCCGCCTTGTGCTTTTCAACTGCGGTCGCTGGTGGGGTAAAAACTTCTACGTGCGTTTTTGCGAAGAAGTCAGCGAATACTACGGTCAGCCAGTTTCTGAAATGGAAATGGTAGAATTTCTTCAGTCCTTGCAGCAGTGTTGGAAAACTCATGGATGGGGAACATTTGAGCTTGACCCCAGCTATTCCGAACAGGGATTTTTAATAGTAAAAATTGCTAACTCTCTTTTTGCTAAAACAGCCCCCAAGTCTAAGCGACCAGCCTGTTTTCTAGAAGCAGGTATTTTAAGTTCGTTCTTTAGTCAGCTCACAGGTCGAGAACTCCACTGCCTGCAAACCTCCTGCGAATCATTGGGTTCGGACTGCAACCGCTTTATTTTAGGGCTGCGCGATCGCCTCCAACCAGCAGATTCTATGGTCGAAGAAGGAAAAGACCATGAAGCTATTCTCAGTCAACTTTTTCAAAAAAACTGACTTATTTGACAGCTATTAGTTTGTTGCTAATAGCTGTCAAATCGATTTTTGGGCAGCCATATTATCGACCGTATCATCAAAACTGTGAGTTAAATTATAAAAAAGCTCGTGAGTTAAAAAATAAGGTTTTAGCAATTCAAATAAAACCTGATGAGAACTAGCAGCTAGAAACTTCATAACTTACTCGAGAAACTCATAAAATTTAAAAGCCATCAAAACCTCAAACATTTTGCTAGAACTTAATGGACGCCAATGAACTTCTAACTCGATATGCAGCCGGCGAAAGAGATTTTAGACTGGCAAATCTGCGCGGCATTGTGTTGAGTCCGATCGATTTATACCGTTCCAGCGATGCCCCAACTCTAATTTTGGCAAACCTCAACCAACACCAGCAACGACCCTACTTAATCGGTGCTAACCTCAGCGGGGCAGACCTCACCAAAGCCCATCTGAGCCGAGCCAATCTCAGCAAAGCTGACCTCAGCGGAGCCAATCTCACCGGCGCCAACCTCATGGCAGCCAGTCTCAGCGGCGCCAATCTCATCGGTGCCAATCTCACCGGCGCCAACCTAGCCGGCTCTCATCTGAATTGGGCAAACCTGACCGGAGCAAATCTTCCCAATGCTAATCTCATAGGTGCAGATATGAGCGCCGCTAACATCACCAAAGCCGTTCTCACCGAGGCCAATCTCAGTAAAGCCTATTTGATTAAAGCCAATCTCAACGGGGCAAACTTCAAAGATGCTTACTTAAGTCTAGCGAGTCTGAAAGAGGCAGACTTGACCGAAGCACAGCTCACTGGAGCAGAATTATCCAAAGCCAACCTAGCCGGAGCCAACTTAACCCGTGCTAACCTCAGCAAAGCCAACCTTTTGAAAGTTAATCTCAGGCGAGCTAACCTCACTCAAGCCTATTTAAACGGCGCGTGCTTGATTGGATCAGACCTTAGCGAAGCTTGCTTGGATAGAGCCAATTTGTGCAAAGCAGACCTCAGCAAAACCTACCTCAGAAACATTACTTTGAATGGCAGCCACTTAAGCGGTATTAACCTCAGCGGGGCCGATCTGGGCGGTGTAGACTTGAGCCGCAAACTTTTAACTGGAATTAATATGGCAGAGGCATTGTTGAACGAAGCCAACTTAAGCGGTGCTTATCTGATGGAAGCTAACTTGAGCGGGGCAAACCTCAGCAAAGCCAACTTGAGTCTAGCCTACCTGATCAATGCCGACCTGTCTAATTCTTGTCTGCATGAAATTAACTTGAGCAAAGCTAACCTGAGTAAAGCCAACTTGCAGAAAGCTGACTTGACAGGAGCCAACCTCCGAGGAGCCATTCTCACTGAGGCGGATTTGACGGGAGCGAAGTTGATTGGAGCCACTCTTCCTAACGGCACAGTTTATCGGCGTTAACTTGTCAACCCCCTTGATTATTTGCCTAGTAAAGTGCGGTTGATGTCCAGAATCGGAAAAAATAGGTTCCTTTCTTCCACCGTGAGATATTGTTTAAGGACCTTTTTCATCACATCGTAGGTCACGGTTGCACTATTTCTAACTTGAACAGCGCCTAAAATAGTTTGCAACCAAAGTAGTAGCCGATCGCGCAACCGTTCAGTATCATTAATCAACAGTGCTGCCGCTGAATGCCTCAACACCCGCACAATATCTCCACGGCACTTTTCAGTCATATCGTTAGCCCCGCGCCGAAATAAACTAGGGTCTATAGACAGCATTTGTGCTTCCACCTGCCGCATAATTTCTGTTTCAGAGGCTTGAAGTTTTTTATAAGCACTCATCCGGTGATTCAAAGACTGAAAGTAGTCTTTCAAAAATTGGAGTTCTTCTGCACTGGCGTAGCGTCCGTCTGCTTCCATGCTCAAACGCGCAAGTTGGCTCAACATAGATTTTTCTCTACTACTAAAATACAAACATATCAGTTTTAAGCTTCTTTAGTCCGAACTAAATACTGTCCTACTTGAAAGCGGGTTTCATTAAGCTGTGTAACGATAGAACGAGTAATTAACTTTCCCGATTCTACAACTACTTGACCCGTAATTGGGTGTAATAAATCTTGCTGGGCCCGGCGGCCGATCAGAGCTTCGACATTTTCAATAGCATTAATATACATCCCCGCAGGCAACTGTACAACCACACCCTCGCCCATAATTTGAGCCTGACAAGCAAGTCGCGAATTGGCTTTAGCCGTAGTAATGACTTCCAACGTTCTTCTCTCGCGGCGGTTCATGTCCGACAAGCCTTCCATGCCTTCTTTAATGTAAACATGGCAGGTAGCGCACATTCCCCGCCCCCCGCATTCCTTAAGAACGTCTAAGTCTTTAGAAAGTAAGGCAGACAGGATATTTGAGCGGGTTTCGACTGCTATTTCCTCCGCAATTGGATCTAGTTTAATAATTTTAACCATATTGATGTTTGCTCCTGTCAAGTTCAGTATTTAGCAAGTTACGATCAACTTATTCAAAGCGCATAAAAAATTGGCGATCACTTAAAAAGGTTAAGATGCCTTGACGACAGCATCGGCTTCTGCCTCTCTAACCCCTATGGCATAACCGCACTTCTGTTTTGGACATCTCGCTGTTCCCTCGCCCCGATTCCCCAGCTTAGCCTTGAAAAGCTAAAACCTTAGATACTTTCTAGATGGCATTGAAAAAACTGTAATAGTCGCGATCGACTAAAATAGCAGCCACAGGTAGTTCCAGATCGGGTACCGGCATTCGGCAAGATTGATAGTGATTCCGAAGCTCAAGGATTTTAGTAGGTGCGAGTGTGCGATCGCTCTCAAGGAGGCTGAGAATGAACCTGAGATAACATAGGCTGTACCTGGCGAGCGATTCAAAAATTTGAATTTTTGTCAGAATTATTTACATATTTTAATACTAGCTCAAGCTTTTTCTATAATTAGACCGATGCAACATTCTAAGTACCGCATTTTAGGGCTAGTCGGACAAGGACAATTTGGTCGAGTCTTTTGTGCCAGCGTTCGAGAAGCTCCCGCCCAGGACTCCCGCCTCACCAGCCAACTGGTTGCTCTCAAAGAACTTAGTCATCAAAAAGCCCCAACTAGCGAATTCTTGCGAGAGCTGTGGTTTCTGATCACCTTGCAGCACCCGAACATTGTTACCTGCCGAGCTCTAGAACACACAGCTACAGGCAGGTACTTGGTTATGGACTACTGCGAGGGAGGAACCCTCCGCAACCTGCTCAAACAAGACCGCCCCTTGCGTCTGCTCGAAGGTTTACAGCTAGTGATGGAAGTTTTAGCTGGCTTAGACTACGCCCACCGCCGAGGCGTAGTTCACTGCGACATCAAACCCGAAAATATCCTCCTAACTTTAGGAGCAAAAGGTTGGTCGCCCCGGCTTTCTGACTTTGGCATCGCGCGTCGGCTGCCAGAAATAGGTACCACTCGCCTCCACCAAGAACTTTCTCCCGACGCTACCGTAGGTTCCCCCGCTTACATGGCCCCTGAGCGGTTTTACGGTCTTTTTTCCCCGATGTCAGATATATATGCAGTAGGAATTCTGCTGTTTGAATTGCTAATGGGCTACCGCCCTTTCGGGGGAACCCCCGGAGACTTGAGGTGGGCGCACCTGAATCAACGCTTGCAATTTCCCGACGCCATCCCCGAACCTTTGCAAGCAATAGTCAAAAAATCTTTAGAAAAGCTGCCAGCCCGCCGTTTTGCCAGTGCTTCCCAAATGGCTCAAGCTCTGCGGCTGATCATGTACGACCCCGCTGTCAGGCAATTGGGCGACTGCATTATTCCTTGGGAAAGCCCCACAACCAGTAGTGATAAAAGTCTGAAGTCGGAAACTGACTCTCTGCTGGAAGTTGAAGAGGAAAAAGCATCACAGTCGGCTATTAATTTACTTGGGACTGTCCGCTATGCGCTTTCGCAGCCCAAGCCAGTGATACTTCCAGCACCGTTGACCGCTTTAATTGCCACTGAAACGTATCTCTATGCTGCTGTAGGTACAGAGGTGAAGGTTTGGTCTCAGCCGGGAAAACAGCTAGTTACAGGAGAAATGTCTACTTCTATTTCATTAATGCCGGAAATCGTGCGGGGCATTTTACCTGTTTCCCACGGCTGCTGCGTTCTCACTCCGCAAAAACTTTACTGGCTCAATGAGCGCTCTTGGGAGCCTCAATGTTTGCTGGATATGGGTTTGAGGCAAGGTCCAGATGCTTTTAAAGCTGCTGTAGACTCTCACGGCAACTGGTTGACAGTAGCGGTTCCCGGCGAACTGCGTTTTTATTCTTTAGCTGGAAACAGCACTCCTGGCGATCAGAAAAAAGCCTTGAAGCTGATCGCTACTGTGCCGTTACCAGAACACTATTTACCAGAATTAATGTTTTTGGATCGGCGACACGTCTTAGCAGTTTGGCCGGACAACGAACCAAAAAATCCCCAAACTATTTTTAGAGTTTACACTCGCCGTGGCACGCCTGTGGGTTCTGTGCGGTTGTCTGCCAGCGTCGGACAGATGCTGTTGACACCTGAGCCTTATACTTTGCTGGGAATTCCTCAAGGTGGTAAAGCGGCGGTGCTGTTGATGAAATTGTGGCCACTCAAGGTAGCACGAATTCCTCTTGAAACTTTGCCCGTGTCTGCTTGTGTGGCTAATTGGGGATGGGTGTTGGCAGATGTTGGAGGGCAGATAGAAGTCTTAAACAGTCAAGGGATTCAAGTAGGGAGTTTTAGCAGCCCCGCCTCACCCCGGGCGATCGCTCCCTGGGGGAATAGAGGTTTGGTGATTGCTGTCAATACTGAGGAAGAGAGTCACTTGCACTTTTTAGATGTAGATGTTGAGGATACCAACTCGCCCTCGATCATCAAAGGCTGATAACTGGGGTAACTGAAGGAGTTTCGGGGTGTAATTCAGAAGAGTGTATTTGCCGGCGATCGATTCCTGGGAGTTTGATCTGGGTTAGAGTACCGTGTCGTGTCAGCTTCTGGATTTTGAATCAGAGGAATTGTTAAGGGCGATCGGCTCAATCTGAGATCCAAACATCCCTCAGTAAAGTCCAAGAAATGCAGACACCACTTACATATATATGACTCATGCACCAGCCTGCTTCTGTCATCCTAACTCCATGATGCAGCCTCACACCTTACACTCTAACTTTGCCTTAGCTCTACTCTAAGTAAGCCCCATCATCATGTTGAACCACTGAGTCCTTCTAGCCATGCGCGGGAGATAGTCCGCCCCAAAGCGGTATTTTTGCCCAAAAAAAGACCCCATAGTTAAAAGAGGAGTCAGCTAGGGGATAGCGGAGGAGGTCATAAGTGTCGAAACCCTTGGTATGTATAGGTTCCCCAAGAATTCAAAAATATTTTCGCAAAACGCTTGACAACTCTGGGGAGAGTTGATACATTAATAA
>NZ_JAUBUR010000026.1:0-99414 GCF_036705485.1 Microcoleus sp. AT9b-C3
ATGTGGAGTAAGGGTTCTACGGAGAGGGTGGGATTTGAACCCACGTTGAAGTTGCCTCCAAAATAGATTTCGAGTCTACCGCATTCAACCGCTCTGCCACCTCTCCAATTGATTTGAGATGTGAGCTAAAAGTATTTTACCGCACAGTGCGCCAGATTGTAAATCTTTATAAAAAAGAAGTTTGATTTTCTTCAGATTCCAGAGTGGTCTTAAATCCCCCTGCTGGAGTCCACTGGAGGGCTCCGTCGCGCCCTGTCCAGAATATCTGAGTTTTGCTTTGGCGCAGTTGAGCTGCGGTTTCTGGGTCGATTTCGTCAGCAGATGCGATCGCCACTTGTGGCCCAACTGCGCCCAATAACTCAGCCGTCAGGGTTTTTCCTGACCACCACAGCACTTGAGCCGGCTTCAAGGTTCCCGTTGCGACCAATTGTTTTTGCGCCTCCGGTGTCATTTCACCCACGAGCAACCAAGTTCGATTTCCCACCAGGAATTCTACCACCGGAATCTCCGCATTCACCAACTGCAACCGAGTCGAACCCATATCAACTGTACTGTTAGTTTCTAAAGGAAAGTAAACGCCTTGGCGAGATTGCACAGCCGTCATAAATTCCTGATTGTTGCCACGGTGAATTTGTTTCGGAGCATTATTATCATAAAATGTTTTAATTGGCAAGCGTTCTAGTAATTTTCCCCAACCACTGCTCAAACCTAAATGACCGTGAGTGGCGATCGCAAAATTCACAGAATTAACTCCTTGCTGCTGCAAAAAAGGCAACACTGTAAACCTTACGGTATTTTCATCACCGCTATTAATTAGCGCCACTTTGCCCCTATCTTGAATTACTAAAACAGGTTCGCCAGATGTCGCCAGCAAAGTAACTTGAAATAAAGATGCTTGAACGTGCCAAGCTGGCAAAACTATGATAATTATTCCCGCCACCAGCGCCAGCGGTAAAATCCAAGCCGATGAAAAACTCGGCAGCGAAATAACTCTGCTTTTCCCCTTCTTCCCTTTCCCTTTTTCCTGGTTTTTCCCTCTGACTGCTTCCGGCTTCCGTCTTTTTTCTTCCTTCCTCCTTCTATCCTTTACATCCGTTACATCCGTTACAGAATCCGTTGCCGAACTTCCCCCGATCCAAACCCAGCAAATTAAACTGTAAAGTGCTATTAGCTGAAACACCGATACTTGACCGACAGCTACCGAATTACCCGGTAATTGCGAGAAATATTGGGCGATCGCAATTAACCCCTTTGCCGGATAATCGAGCAGTTGCGCTAAAACACTGCCAGCGGGCGGAAAAATTAATCCAGCTAAAGCGCTAACCATCCCCCCAATACTCAAAATCCACAGCAAAGGAGCCGCAATAATATTAACTAAAATGCTGTAAGGTGATACCACACTAAAAACATAAAGTAACAGCGGTAGCACCCAAACTGAAGCGGCGATCGGAACTACAACAATCGAAGCGATCGCGGGAGGCATCCAGTCCAACTTTGCCATCAGCGGGGGCGTTGTCACGATTAACCCCAAAGTTGCCAAAAAACTCAGTTGGAAACCTAAATCCCAAATCCACAAAGGGTTAACAAGCAGTAAAATAGTAGCAGCGATTAACAGCAATCCCAGCGGCTTAACTTGGCGGTTCAGCACCAAAGCAAATAATGTTCCAAATCCCATCAAAGCAGCGCGACATACTGAAGCTTCAAAGCCAGTTAATGCCACTAGCAAAAATAAAGCACCGACGCCAAAACTAAATTGTAATTGTTTGGAAAAACGTCTGGTCAAACCTAGAACTAAAGCCAAAACCATTGAAACTTGAGTGCCGGAAGCTGCGATCGCGTGGGCCAATCCAGCTTGCACAAAATAGTCGCGGATATTGTAAGGTAAATCTACTGCTTGTTTGCCGAGGGCTATCGCACTAATTAAGGGCCCTTCGGGAACATTTAACTGCGATAGTTGCGATCGCACGATCCGCTGCCGCATCGCTTGAATTTTCGAGGGCTGCATCCCGCTGGGCTCCAAGAAAGCAGCCGTTTGGCTGTTAACTCGATTTACATCTGCGATCGCCTTTTCTCTCTTCCAGTCAATTTGACGGCCTTTTAGCCCTACAAAAGCTCCTTCTCTGGCTAAATATGTTTGAAAATCAAAAGCCCCCGGATTCGACGGCGGCTGCGGTTTGTACAAGGAACCCACAACTGCGATCGTATTGTCGGCGTACAAACCCGTTGCTTGCAGGAGGGGCACTGTAACGTAGAGTTTGCCGGATACTGGGCGGTTGACAACGGCCCCTCCCTCGCCGCCGTTGATTTCGCTAACTAAATCTGTTTCTAGCCAAAATTGCGATCGACCCGATCGAGTCAATCGAGGCGTACTGACAACTCTACCGCGAACTGTCACTGCCACTTCTTGAGTGTTCCCGCCAGCCGGAATCAGTTTGCTGATGTCATCTATTGCCGGTTGGGGCGATCGAACAGCAAAATAAACGCTAGCTAGAAATGCCAGCAAACCGGCAACTGCCCACACCCATTTCGCTCTCGGCAGCCTCTCCAACCAACTCAATTCTTCCCTCGCATCTAAGGGTTCTTCAAGAGCGTTTTCTTTTTGTCGGCTGCGTCTTTTCTTAGTAAGTTTGACAGAATTTTTAGTATATTTTCGCAACAACTTTGGCAGGGCGATCGCTACCCCTATTCCCAAAGCAAGTATCGCGTATCTACCCCAAGAAACCGCTGTAGAAATCAATCCCAAAATGTAGGCAAGACAGAAGATGACACCCGTTGCTTGATTCATTAATTAGCAATTTAGAGGGGGAATATTTCAGGGAAATCTATGCGGAACTTATGCACTCCTTACCAACGAAAGCGGGTTTTTCAACCGGGATAAATGGCTAAACGCCGTGTATTTGGATAAAAAACCGGGTTTCTGGCTACCGATGCGTAAGTTATGGCAAAAATTCTTTCCTTACATTCTTTCCCTTCCCGTTCCCCTTCCTCTTCCTCTTCTAAATAGACAGCCCCAATTTTAAACCGAAAGCCGCGTGCAGCACCATAAGTGCAAGGGCCGTCGTGCCTAAATAAGCGTGAACCGCGCGCAGTGCTAGCTTATTGCCCCCAAAACCCGTTAGCGAAATCAAGCTGCCAATAGCCAGTAACACCAGCACTGCCGAACCTGTCCAAAAATGCGGACTTTCCATGACTGGTTGGTGCTGCATCACCAGCGACAGCAAGCCGCCTGTATAGCCCAAAGCTAGAAACAGAAACATCCACGGTGCAAGCTTGCGGTGATCCGATCGACTTTTTAGTGCGACATCTTTATCGGGGGCCAAACGTCCCTGCCATCCTGTATACCCGACAAAACTGCCCATCGCCACCACCACGATCCCCATCATTACAGGGTGTCCCCAATGGGTTATTGGTTCGGGAATTCCCAGACTGCGAAATTGACTGGCGATGGGTTCTAGTAGTTCGCTTAAATTTACCATTTGATGCTGACTCCAAACTGGGCGATAAATATTTTAGGACTAATCATTAAAGTATTATAAAATTAGTTTAGCAAGTGCGAGCGTACACTTCAAAGAGCCGTTTAACCTAAAAGCCAAACATTGGCTAGAAGCCTAGATATACGCAAAACTTAGCCGGCACAAGCCGGCTGTGAGATGTTTTACAGCAGTGATGCTGCTTCAAGTTAATTATTAGCCTGATAGGCTAAATCTAAGAGCAAAAATAAACGCCATTCGCCCGCACATCACACCCCGTGGGCTGCCTTTTGCCCAATCTTCACAGCCTCATCCTCACTCTGGATGTTAAATTTTACCTGCCTGCTTAAAGTTAATTTCAATTCCTTGACTTTTGAATGCCAAAGTGAGAAATTAACATCGCAGCCGACGAGCACTCGCACTTCTACATTTTGCTAATCGCTCTCAAGGGAGAATCAACTGCGGAAAAAAAACTAGAGGTTCCAAGTTTGACACTTTTTGCATAAAGTATGCCGTCTGCGCGATGAGAGTTCGATCGACTGAGCGCGAAGCTGAGCGTCTCAAGGCACCCTCAAAGCACCCTTGTCTGTTGAGCAGCCATCGCTGTGCAACACGTGAACCCTCTCAACTAACTCGTTGGGGATTCGGTTGTAGCAGACAAGCACCGACTTTCTGGCGTCACCTTCCTCGGAACCGTGCAATCGCTAAACTCCCTGCGCCGTCGCTAAAGTAGCTTCCGAAGGTTGGATTTGATACTTTACGAGATTTGCCAGTTCTTGTAACTGACTAATAGCTTCTGCACCTTCTAGTTTCATGAGTTCGCGGTCGTCCCGCATCTCTGTCCAAGTGATACCGTAATCTGACACTAAAAATCGAATCAGATGGTTGTCCGTCAAACTGACCATAAATGAGGCACTGTTCATCTGACCCCCGCAAGTGTAGCAGGATGCCAGATAACCCCGATGCTCTAGCACGATCGCTAAAGCTTGGAGGTTCATTACCAAATCTTGAACGAATTTACGGTGTTGTTCTGCAAGTCTCAGAAACACAGTTCTCCTCCTATCACCACACCGTGTATTTTACATCCCATTTAATAATTTCTTAATAAATGGGTATTTAGGTGCTGGTTTAGTATACGTTTAGTATGCTCAAAAAAAATCGGATTAGCGACCTCTTCAGCCTACCTATACTAGATTAACCGAGTTGTCGTCGAAACGCAGTATCAGCAGCGACATTCAGCCAAAACAGGCTCTCGCGGGGGACTCCAGCCGGAAAATTTGCCTGCTGTCAGAGCTGATTGGGCCGTCGGAGAACCCAAAGATACAAATAACTAATGATAGTCATGAAATTAGTTAAGTATAAGAGTTCAATCGCCCTGGGGATACTCGTCCCAAAGCGTCGTCGTCTGCCGCAAGCTCCGAAAATCCCCATTCCCCAAAATCAAGTGATCCAGCAGCGGAATCGACAAAAACTGCGCTCCCGCCAGCAACTGTCGCGTCAAAGCAATATCCTCCGGGCTTGGCTCCACAATCCCGGAGGGGTGATTGTGCGAGATAATCGCCCGCGTCGCCCCCTGGCGGATCACCTCCCGAAATATATCCCGTGGGTGAGCCAAAGTTTCCGTTGCTGTGCCGATCGTAATTACCTGAGTTCCCAGCAGCCGATTTTTCACATCCAGCAGCACCACAGCAAAGCGTTCCTGAGACTGCCACATCAAATCCTGACTCAGGGCATCCGCCGCCGCTTGAGGAGAGTCAACCACAGCCATTTCCGGAGGCCGCGACTGAAATACCCGCTTCCCCAACTCCACTGCAGCCAAAATCGAAGTCGCCTTAGCAGGGCCAATCCCGTGAATCTGCGTCAACTCCTGAACGCTAATAGTGCGTAGCACAGCCACAGGATCGCGTTGGTGCAAACTCAACTGATTTAAAATATACTGTCCGAGCCCGACGGCGGAAAGTTTTCCGGGTCCCTGACCAGTACCCAGGAGAATCGCAATCAATTCAGCAGTCGCCAAACTTTTCGGGCCACCCGCCATCAACCGTTCCCGTGGCCGTTCACTCGTTGGCAAATCGACAATTCTCAAGCTGTAAGTCATAGCTGCACCCGCACCGCAAGCTCAACAATTACATGATTTTAGCCGATCGATTTGCGTTCTTCAATTCGTACAATCACCGAAAAAAGCCTTCATCATTAACCGAGGCTGTTGGCAGATTAAATCTAACGCAGCGTTTCGCAAGCGATCGAGTCTCGATCTCGATCGAGCTTAAACGGATCGCCCGGATATGCCTCTAACACTCGCTGCGCTTCTGCTTGAGTCGCAAAGTCAGAACAGTTGCAATCCGAGTTAACGCAACTCGGAAAATCGGCACTTTTAACCTTCGGTTGAGAAGACTCATAAATAACTTTCTTAGTATCTTCCTTTGGCTGCTGTGCATCAAGAGCAATCTCTGCGGTTCGCTCAACAGATTTGACTGAAGATGGCAAATTGCGATCATCGAGCACTGGTTTGACAAGTGCAGGTGTGGCAGCAGAAATGGCAGGTTTCGGTGTGGGTGTCGGCGTTTTGACAGTCTCCGCCTTGGGTGTCGGCGCTGCCGAAAGCGGTGACGGCTTGGCGGTTTGAGATGATACTAGCGGAGGGCTTGCGGCCGGAAGCGCCACTGAAACTTCCTGAGACGCAGGGGGTGCGGTGACACCAACAAGCACCAACGAAGCCACCATTAACCCGCCGTACATCGCGATCGATCGCTTGCGGGTTGGTGCGCCCACCCATTTCGGATTAACAATACCCAGAAAGAAGGCCGGGATAGACAATAGAAAGCTTAAGACGAAAAAATTAAACATAGCGATTTTTAGCACTAAAAAAGAAAAGCCATCCAGGACGCAGAAACCGGGTTTCTTTTACCAAAATCCGAGGTTAAGCACAAAGGATATCTGTTTAAACAACCTGAGTTATTTAATCCCTGTGCGTAAGTCCTGACAAGTTAACTTGCTTATTTATCTGCCGGCCAACTCACAAATCCCTATGATTTACGAAGTAAACTAGAAAGTTGGACACCCGACCCTGGTGCAACCCGGTTTCTGAATCAGTCCTGGACGCCCTCAAAGACCAAAGACCCGGTTTCTGCGTAAATATTTATCGAAAAAGCGACGATTTGTGGAAAAAACCTGTTTTTTTGCCTAAGTCCTTTTATGGTTTTTCTCCTTACTAAAGCCACGATTTTTCCCTACAGTTCGCGATCGCACTCCGACGCCTATAAACCGGGGTTTTTAATTGCAGTAAATTAGTAGAACCAAGTATTTTTCTTAAAAAACTACGTTTCTGGCCCCAACCGGCCGTAAGTCCTGGTAAAATTTCTTGTAATGCTGCCAAAAAAGTGAAATGCATACCCAGCTACCTTCAGCGCAAAGGTGCGCTTACCCTAAATTCTGGCCATTCAGTTGAGGCCAGCAGCCTGGATGAAACTGGTTGTGGCGTCTTAGGTGCTGTAACCCCAAGCAAAACGAACGAAACCGCCATCAAGCCGCCGTACAAGGCAGTTGATCGCTTGCGAGTTCCCAGTCCCACCCATTGAGGATTTAGCAGACCCAGACAAAAAGCCGGTGTGGAAAACATGAAAGTTAATACAAACAAGCTGGACATCACGCACCTCCGCCTAGCGAATTGCAGCGATTAATTACTTTTATCTCCAATTAATAGCTCACAAATCCGCTTAAAAAAGTGGTAATTTAGGATTTATAACTTGAGAATTATTGATGTTTATCAAACAATAATAAAATTTTTAAAATCTCTTCCTTTAGGTAGTTGTTAAAAAAATAAGAGCTTTCTAGACAGTCCAAAAATTTAGCTTAAAATAAACACTAAATTCCTTACTCAAAATATGAAAGTCCGCTTTAATGTAGTGCGCCAAAATCAAAACGAGGCTCCCCGGGTTCACACTTACACCCTAGAGGTGGAAGAGAGCAATACCATCCTCGACTGCCTCAACAGTATTAAGTGGGAACACGACGGCACTTTAGCTTTTCGCAAAAATTGCCGCAATACAATTTGCGGCAGTTGTTCTATGCGAATTAACGGTCGCTCAGCATTAGCTTGCAAAGAAAATGTAGCCAGCGAACTCGCAAGACTGCAAAAAATAGCCGATTCCAGCTCAGCAGAAATACCTACCGATTTCATCCCAGAAATCACCGTCGCCCCAATGGGAAATATGCCGGTTATTAAAGATTTAGTCGTTGATATGACCAGTTTTTGGGACAACCTAGAAGCAGTTGAACCATATATCAGCACCGCCTCGCGAGCAATTCCAGAACGCGAATTTCTGCAAACTCCACAAGAGCGATCGAAACTCGACCAAACCGGCAACTGCATCCTCTGCGGTGCGTGCTATTCTGAGTGCAACGCCCGCGAAGTCAACCCGGAATTTGTCGGCCCCCACGCCCTCGCCAAAGCTTACCGCACGATCGCCGACTCCCGCGACAGCGAAACCGAAAATAGGCTCGAAAAATACAACGAAGGCACCGCAGGCGTCTGGGGATGCACCCGCTGTTACTACTGCAACTCGGTTTGTCCTATGGAAGTTGCGCCGATGGATCAAATTGGTAAGATTAAACAGGAGATTCTCGATCGCAAAGACGACCAAGCTAGTCGATCGATCCGCCACCGCAAAGTTTTAATCGATCTCGTCAAAGAAGGCGGCTGGATAGACGAGCGCAAATTTGGCATCGAAGTAGTAGGAAACTACTTCCGGGACGTTCAAGGTTTGCTGAGTCTGGGCCCGTTGGGTTTGAGAATGATCGCTCGCGGCAAGTTCCCGCTGTTTTTTGAGCCTTCTGAAGGTACCGAAACCGTGCGAAATCTGATCGAATCGGTTCAAAGTTTAGAAAAGTCAGCAGATTAGCGATCGGCTGTCATTTCTCTTGTAAATTAGAAGTTGTGCGATCGCAAAGCTTCCCAAAAGTCATCACTCAAAACTCGAAACTTAAAACTTTTAAATGACTGCCAAAACTCCTCCATCCCCAAAACCGACAACCCCAAATACCCCAAAACCAGAACCAGCGTTTGGGTGGAATGCCTATGCAGAACAAATCAACGGCCGATTTGCGATGGTGGGATTCGTGGGACTTTTGCTGCTAGAATTCTTCACCCGCCAGGATTTTTTTACCTGGCTGGGTTTTCGTTAAATTAATCTAAATCAAGAAGGGAAGTTGAAAATTTATCGCTTTTTCAGCTTCCCTTCTAATTTTAAGAGTTATTTAAAATAGAGTCGATCAAATTATAAAGGCAAAATTATGAGTTTTAGAGTTTCAGATAACACATGAATGTACCAAAGTCGATCGCACTTACTTGTAGTGCGATCGTCCTCGAATTATAGGGACACGGCAATGCCCTGCCCTGACTCAGAAGTTTCGTTTAAACTAATTTCCAGTTGTTTCGCGGACGGTCAAACTGTACTTGCCTCTACCTTTTGGAGGCGGATCGTAAGCATTGACAATGACGCGGTAGCGACCGTTCGCCGATAAGGTAACAGTAAGCTCTGAATTGGAATTTTGCTGCGTCGCATCATCATTTTCTGCAAGTAATTCGCCCTGGGAGTTGAAAATAGCCAGGTAAGTATCAAACTCGGTACTTTCTACGGTAACAACCACTTTCTGACCCTGAGTGCCTTCAAAGGTATACTCGTCGTACAAACTGCTGTCGGAGGGCAGTACAGAAGACTTAGCAGGGGTGAGTTCTCCGTTTTGCTCTAAAATGACTTTAGATGAACCCGCATCAGGGCTCGATCGAGGTTCTACAGTTGGGCTCTGAGTTGGCGAACTCTGTGGTGATGGCGACGGGTTGGGGCTTGCTTGAGCTAAAACTGCCTTGTCAGCAGGCTTTGCATCAGTTAAATTTTGAGGAAATTCTCCTGAAAGGAGGGTGGAACTACTGTTAGCAACTCCACCTAAATTTGAAACTGGTAGGGAGACAGTCGGCTTACCCGAAAAAGTAGCTAGTAGAGCAATTGGCGCGATCGCCCAAAATCTAACTTGACGCATGAATTACCTCGATTTGCAACGAAGAAGGAAGTTCGGCAACGGATTCTGTAACGGATTTAACGGATGGAAGAAGGAAGTTCGGCAACGGATGAGTGTAAAGGATTTAACGGATGGAAGAAGGAAGTTCGGCAACGGATTCTGTAACGGATTTAATGAATGCACGAAAGCAGGAAGCAGGAAGCAGGAAGCAGAATAATTCGACCAATTACCAATTCCCGATTACCCATTACCTTTTTCCCCATTTTCAACGGACTGTTAGAGTGTAACGACCCCGGCCCGAAGCATCGTAAGCATTGACAATTACGCGATAGCGACCCGTAGCGGGCAAAGTAACGGTCAGAAACGAATTTTTAGTCGAATCGCTCTCATCGTCATTTTCTGCCACTAATCGACCGTTAGGGCCAAAGATAGCCACATAGGGATCGAAATCTGTGCTTTCGAGGGAAATGGCTACAGACTGACCCGATCGACCTTCAAAAGTATACTCGCGATACAGACTGTTGTCAGACGGCAATACTGGGCCGCCTGCGACTAAAGCGCCTTCTTCTTGCAAAATCGCCCGAGAAGGCGCGGTAGGAGCACTCGCTTTCAGTTCTAACGTATAAGCCCCTGACTGCCTAGCTTGGTAGGAATTTGCAACTAACGTGTAAGTCCCGTCTGCTGGCAGCCTGACTGTAATTCTGGCGTCTTTACTGCCTGCCCCGTCATCGTCTTGGGCGATTTCGCGCTGGTTGGGCCCGAGCAAAATTAAATAAGGGTCAATCTCTTGACTTTTCATTTCTATTGTGATTTGCTGGCCGGCTTTTCCCTCAAAGGAGTAGAGGTCAAAAAAGCTGTTGTCGGTGGGCAGAACGCTAGACTTGTCGGTGAGGAGGCCGCTAACAGCCGGCCCGTTTAACGCAACTTTTTGAGGTGATTTGTTGCCACCAAAGGGCGATCGGGCTTGAGCCACGCGGGGAGCCCGCCCTTCTCGCACCGCTGTCAGGAAAGGGGGTATTTTGTCTGCGGAAATGGCAAAACCGATACCGATACTGCCACCGCCCCGACCGCGAGTAAAAATAGAAGTATTGACGCCGATTAATTCTCCTGAACTGTTGAGCAGTGGGCCTCCTGAATTGCCGGGATTGATGGCGGCGTCGGTTTGAATTAAGCCCCGCTGCTGGTCGATGCGGCTGACGATTCCGACTGTAAAAGTACCTTGAAATTGACCGAAGGGATTGCCGATCGCAAATGCTTGTTGCCCGACTTTCACCGAACCGGGACGGGCTAAAGGAATGGTGGGTAAATTATTTTGACCGCGAATCTTCACCACGGCTAAGTCTAGCCCTTCTTCGCCGAATCCGATGACATCGGCGACAAGTTTTCTGCCGTCTGACAAAATGATATTGACGGTACCGCCTGCCGAAACAACGTGGGCGTTAGTTAACACCATGCCGTCAGGGCTGATAATTGTGCCACTGCCGTTAGATTTATCTGTATCAACTGTAACAACCGCCGGACTAGCCTTTTCGTAGACTCGAATATTGGTTTGTTCTTCGACATTTTGGGCGATCGCACCCTGGGAATGCACCGAGTTAAATTCCGTTAAATCTTTTGATTGCCGCACAGGGGATGTCGTAACAACCGCAGTAGCGCTGGCTGCAACCCCAACCGTTAAAATTCCCGATACTGCTAAACTTAGAAGTTTGAAATTCATGGCGATCGATTATTATTTAGCGATCGGTAGCTAGGAATTAGGTTTTGTGGCTAACCTCTAACTACCTTCTCTAATTATTTTAGGACTTGCACCACGGTAGTGACATTTCTCACGCCGGTTCTCCAATTCGGGAATCTGAATCAGCAGCTAAATACTTAAAATTAGCTTGTCGTAGCGCAGCATCCTCATTGCCGTAGAAAAAAGACAGCAAAGCAAAACGCTGGCCGCTAATCACCGGCGTCGCTTCATGCAGCAAAGAACACGAAAAAATAATCGCCGTGCCAGAATCGCCTTTATAACCGTGCGGCGCGTACTCTGGAAACCTTAAAAATCCCCCCGTGTACTCTCCCACATTCAAGTTTAGCGTCATCGCAAACCTGCGGTGCAGCGTAGCTTTGCTAGTGTTGTCGCGGTGCGGCCGAAAATAACCGCCGCTGTCAGCATCGTAACAACCTATCAAATACCGTTCAAACCTAGTGATTGTAAACTGAAAAGCTTTTTCTATTTCCGGCCGCACCCGGCGCAAAATAATCGTATTCAATCGCTCTTGCAACTTTGGCTCTTCAATAAAGAAATCTCGGCGCTTCTTGAAAGTGTCGTCGTGCAGCCCCACTGTTTTCCCGTCTATTTGCCTCATAAAGCCCGAAGGATTGCCACCGTGAGTTTTGTACATATCAATTAAACTCCGGCAAGAGGCTTTATCCAAAACGTTAGGAATTACCAACACCGGGGCGTGGCGAGTGGCTGATCGGGCTTCCTCAATTGGGGGCAAAGTTTTGATAAAATCTAATACTTGCTGAGCGTGTTGGTGCGGTTCGCCCATCGGCAAAATATTAATTACCTGAAGGTTTTCGTTGAGTACAAAAGTTTGGGGTGCATAGTGCACTCCGGCAACTCCATTTTCTTCGACATCTCGGCAAACACCGTACTGCTGACTGACTTGTTTGTGTAAGTCCCAGAAAAACAGGAATGACGGAGCAATTGTTGTCGGTCTGTTTTGTTCTTTGTCTGCTGGGTCAACGCTCACTCCGAACCGCACTACTTGCAAGCTTTGGAATTCCTCTGATAGCTCTTGAAAGCTTTTGAGGATAACTTGGATTTGTGCAAAAGCTGCGCTGGCCAAGAAAAACAGCACGATTCGCCGGCCGGCAACCGTTGAGAAATGAAATAAGGGGTTATTGGTAGAAGGAATGGAAAACCAGGGAGCCGGATCTCCTATTTCGAGTAATGGCATCTTGCTGATTTAAAATTTGGGATTTTATATTTAGATTATTATGCTGTTGATTAGTTCCACAGATTCGGTAGATCAAAAAAATTTTAAAAAAAATTAGCTTTTATATAATTTCCGGTAACACCGGAATGATGTTGACAGTTGACAGTTGACTCGAATTTACTATTCGGATGCTAACGGATTTGATATTATTTGTGTATATCTTCGTTGGTTTGGGGTTTCACCCTCGCACTTTACAGTCTTTTTAATCAATTTAATATCTGAGAATAAAGTAGATGGGCATCACTAAACGCAACTTATTTTTTTGCCTGCGGGCACGAGAAATGTTTAGTTTCACCCATCTACTTAGTGTTTGCCTATTTGTCGAAACTGGGGGAATTATCCGGTTGGTCTTCCGGGTATTCTACAGGTCGATACTCCACGTAGTCTGACGGGGGTGCTTCCACGTCGCGGTTGCTGGGGCGAGACCTAGATGATTCCGTAGGACGGGGTTTTTTGGTTCTCGGTGGCGTATCGGAACTGCGGTTTTCCGAAGCCGGGGGGCGACTGCTGCGGCTGCGGGTCGGTCTTTCTTCGGGGTTGTCTGAAACGTCCCAGTTGTCAGACCCTTGAGTGGGCGGGGCTTCTGGGCGAGAGGGACGTTTGCGAGACGATGATCGATCGGGCGAGTCGGGCCTGGAGGTGTTCGCACTACCGTTGCGATTCGAGGGGCGGCGGCGGGGTTCGTCGTCGTAGGCTTCCCGAGAGGAACGGTAGTCTTGGCTGCCTCTAATCCGGGGACGCTGCGGATAGTCTTCCTCTGGTTCTAGCTGTTCCATGTCGGCATCGTAGCCGTCGTAACCGTAGGCGTTGCTGACCGGTCGGTCTTCATCTATGTATTGGGCGCGAGTTTTGGCTTGGGCTGTGGTCGCTCCTCGCAGTTTAATGCTTTCTGCTGCAAAAAATATGGCGGAACCGGTGAGCAGAAATTGACCGAATGCCAGAATTGGGTCAAGCCGCCATCCTTGAAATAACAGAATACCGCCGCACAGCAGGCCGACTGCTGCAAAAAAAATATCGTGGTCTCGGGCTAGTTTGGGACGCCACGATCGCAGAAAATACAGTCCTGCCCCTGCTACTGCTAGGATAATCCCTAACAGGCTGCTCCAGTTCAATCCTAAATTGACCATTAGCCTATCTCCTATGTCTTTCCTATGTTAGCGAGTTAGATTTTACATCTATCATTAAGTCTGTCAGCCCGACTGTGCTTTCTGGGGCAGCGTCCGGTCAGGGTTTCAGCTTGGGAAGTGAGTATAATAATGAGTTTAACGGGAAAAAACCTCAGCTTGGCAGTCAACTGAAGGTTTTGCCTTGACAGTTGCTGGCAGCCGAGGTTTCTCGGATCGGGGAAATGCCCGACTTGTAGCCCACAATTGACTTGCAGCGCCGGACTTAGAAACCCGCTGACTTTTTAGGTGCGCTTGATTTTGTCTTTTTGGCTGATGAAGATCAGGGCGATCGTTGCTGGAAGCACTACAACCACCACGCCCACAAGCAGGCTGTACAAAAAGTTCGCTAGAGAAGGAGTCATAGATTCTAAGCCTTTGTTACAACAATTTGATTTTTATTAATTTTATACTTTCGATCGCACCTGTGAAACGGTTAAAATTATGAATAGCAGACTTAACAAAACTTAAAATTTCGAGATAAGACCCATGACTGGTATTACCGTTGCAAGTTGGATTCTGGGCTCTGTCCTAGTCGTGATGACCTTGCTGTTTATTTTTCGGATCGTCTTGACTTGGTATCCCGAGGTGAACCTGAGCAAGTTGCCGTTGAGTCTGATTGCTTGGCCGACGGAACCTTTTTTAGCCGTAACTAGAAAGATTGTACCGCCGATCGGCGGGGTGGACATTACGCCGATTATTTGGGTGGGTATCTGTAGCTTGCTGCGAGAAATGATTCTCGGTCAGCAAGGGCTGCTGACGATGATGATGTAATAGTCAGTTGGCGGGCATCGGGCATCGGGCATGGATTAGTCGCCACCCACTGCTAACTGCCAACTGACTACTGACTAATGACTGTTTTGGTTCAAGAACTGTTCGACGAAATTCGTGTAAACTTCGCCGTTGAGAAACTCGGGGGAATCGAGAATTTTTTGGTGGAAGCCCAGGGTGGTAGGAACGCCGGTGATGGCGCACTCCCGCAATGCCCGTTTCATCCTGCGGATGGCTGTCGGTCGATCGCGCCCCCATACAATTACTTTACCGATTAAAGAATCGTAGTAAGCGGGTATTTCGTAATCTGTGTAAACGTGAGAGTCCATCCGCACGCCGGGGCCACCGGGAGGCAAATAACCGCTGATTATGCCGGGATGCGGTCGGAAATTGCGATCGGGATCTTCAGCGTTGATGCGGCACTCGATGGCGTGGCCGTTGAGAATTACTTGGTTTTGCTTGATTTGCAGCTTTTCCCCTTGGGCGATGCGAATTTGTTCGGCTATCAAGTCGAGACCTGTAATCATCTCGGTGACGGGATGTTCTACTTGGATGCGGGTGTTCATTTCCATGAAGTAGAACTTGCCCGATTTGTCAAGCAGAAATTCGACAGTACCCGCACCCGTGTAGTTGATGGATTTGGCGGCGGCGACGGCGGCGTGACCCATTTGATCTCGCAGTTTCTGGGTGAGGGCTGGGCTGGGGGCTTCTTCGAGGAGTTTCTGGTGTCGGCGCTGAATCGAACAATCTCTTTCGCCGAGGTGAATGACGTTACCGTAGTTGTCGGCGAGGATTTGGATTTCGATGTGCCGGGGTTTTTCGATGAATTTTTCCAGGTAAAGTCCGGGGTTGCCGAAGGCTGCATCGGCTTCGCCTTGGGCGGCTGAGAATAGTTTGGGGAGTTCCGAGGGTTCTCTAACTAGCCTCATCCCGCGGCCTCCACCGCCGGCGGTGGCTTTGATCATCACAGGATAGCCGATGTCGCGGGCGATCGACAAAGCTTCGCGATCGTCGGCCAGCAATCCCTCGCTACCGGGAACTGTGGGGACTTTCACCCGCTGCATGGTTTCTTTGGCGGTGGATTTGTCGCCCATCGCCCGCATCGCGGCAGGAGAAGGGCCGATGAAGGTAATTTGATGGTCGGCGCAGATTTCGGCAAATCGGGCGTTTTCCGCCAGGAAGCCGTAACCGGGGTGAATGGCTGCGGCGTTGCGCGTCAGGGCTGCCGCGATGATGTTGGGGATGTTTAAATAGCTTTTGCTGCTGGTGGGGGGGCCGATGCAAACGGCTTCGTCTGCCAACTGGACGTGCAAGGCGTGTTTATCTACGGTGGAGTGAACGGCGACCGTGGCAATCCCCATTTCCTCGCAGGTGCGCAGTATGCGGAGAGCTATTTCTCCCCGATTAGCGATTAAAATTTTCGAGAACCCCATCTTCGCTGCTTAATTCACTCAATATTCTGTACAATAATGCCTTTCGGTATGTTCTGGATAATGGTTTTGCAGAAATTGTTCATAAAAATTTATTTTACATTTTGCTGGTAGTGGTGCTATGATTGTAAATCGGCGGTGCAAAAGGGCAAGTCACAAGTTAAATGTCAGGAACCTCAACCTGTGAATGTTTAACTCGTAACGCAAAAATCCCGGAGATTGCCAGAAAGAGCGGATGTGGCGGAATTGGTATACGCGCACGCTTGAGGTGCGTGTGGCATTATGTCCTTGCGAGTTCGAGTCTCGCCATCCGCATTGAATATATAAAACAACTGTTGACGGTTTTGGCTGTTGGCAGTTGTTTTATATTGAGTGGTTTTTCTAGAAAGTCGATCGAGTTTTAGATCGGATTCTCGAAAACTCGATCGAACTAAGCATTCTTTAACTGTCGATCGACAATTGTGTTTGAATTGTAACGCTGGTTTCGTTGACGCACAGCGCATTTACAAAAACAATTGTATGTGGGACTGCGGGCATTAAGGGACGCAGTGCATTCAAGTAAGCTTCGGCCTCAGGGCGGCGACTAAAACGCGCGACTGTTAACCGCTGACAGTTTGGGAGTTGGCGAATTATACACCAAGGTTTAAGTCGATCGCGATAAGTGAGTTCTTTTGGTATCATAGGAAAATCCTTTCCACGAAAGTGGATGGTTAGAGAGGCGATTGCCCTTGATTTATCAGGTCTGAGGGCGATCGTCTTTGTGATTACAAATATTAAACGATATATACTTATCGTTTGTCAAGTAGAATGGGGTTAGTTAGGTTCCGAATCCGAGAGTTGGCTGACGAAAAAGGATGGACGCTAAAGGATGTTGCCGATCGAGCGGAGGTGCCGTACAGCACAGTCAGGCACTATGCTCGATCGGAAGGACTAGCAACGGTTGATATCACATCAATTCAAAAAATAGCTCGCACCCTCGATGTTCTGATTGAAGAGTTAATGGATGTTGTGAAAGAGTAAACAGATTTATCGGTAAGTCGCGAGAATATGACTGCGAAAATGTAATTAACAAAGAAAGCAGAGGGCGATTACACATCCCCAGAGGTAAGTTGATTTTGGGGACTAGGTGAAATGGTCTGCTGAGGTGATGATTTAGCCTTGAGGTAGCGTTTAGTGACAAACCAAGCCAACCATCCGAAGCCTCCACCGGATAAACAACTAAGTACAACGGCAATAATGAAGGGATGCGGCGGTAGCAGAGGATGTTGGGGAGAAGGCAAATCCCAAGGTTTTTCGATTAAGGGGTAGCCGGCTGCTAAGATTCCGGCAAAGCCGACTCCGACACCGATGCCGGTACCGACTGCTTGAATCGTGTTTTGTAAATTGCGCTCTTTTTCTTTTTCTTTTTCCTCATTTTTCTGTAAAGTGTGTTGCAGTTGGCGATCGGACTTCGCTTGTTCTATTTCCACCAAACCCCGCAATGTATTGATAAATTCGCCGATCAAGTCTTTACCCGGCTGGATATAACTGAGGTAGGTTTCTATTTGGTCGAGATAGCGCTTGCAGGTATTTTCGCCAAACTCTTGCCAACTCGGAATATCGCCCGATCGCCAGAATTCTTGCAAATAGTTTTGATAGTTTATCTGATTGGTTTTAATCGTGGTATAATGCGCTTGCAGATTTCTCAGTTGCCGTTGATACTGCATTGATAGTTCTGGCATTGATTCCAGAAGTTTTTGCAGTTCTTCTAAAGGCAAATCTTGCTTGAATTCTTTAATTTTTGCTTCGAGTTCGCTATAAAGTTTTCGGGCTTTTTTATAACTTTCTCGCCCTTGTGGGTAGACATATTCTATTTTGTGGCGAGTCCATAGCGCGCCCAATAAATTGTCATAAGCTGAGGTAAAGTCTGGATTGATGGCTTGATTATTAATCCAGACGAAAATCTTATACAGTTTATTCGGCTGATTTTCTTGTTTAATTTCATATTCAAATAATGGAACATTCAGTAATTTACCTTTACCTTCATCGACTAATCTAGCTGTAAATTTAGTGTTTTTCAGAAAATTTGTCACCAATGTATCGGCTGCATCTTGACATTCTGCATCACCTACTGCTGTTTCTCCGTAAAACCAGATGGTTTCACCGAGGGTGTTTTCGGAACAGTCTAAAAAGAGGCTGCTGGGTTCAAATAAATAGAGTTCTTGTGGTGCGATGTCTCGATCGGGATTTTCGGGATATAAAGCTAAGTCGAAGGCATAGGTATCGTTCAATAAAAAGGGTTGCAGCTTCCCGCCGATCGCTAATCCATTTTGGTTAATGGCAGTAAGTTCGATCGGCTGTTGTTCTTTGGTCAGCCAGAGATTGATTAAATTTAATGATTCTCCTTTGTGCTGGAAAACATTTGATTCGGGATCGAACTCATAACACGCTAATTTTGATTTCAAATCTTTTAGTTCAGTGAAAGGCAGTTTTTCGCTGAGTTTAATTAGATTTTCCCAAATTAAATCGGCTTGCGGTGAAACTCGATCGAGAGGTTCATTCAAGGTCTGATTTAGATGGAAAAAACAAACACTGATACTAAAGTTTTTCATGGAGACTAGGGCGTATCTTTATTTGATTCGGGAGGTTTTTCTGGGGCAACAATAAGATTTTCTATGCTTTTCTTCAATATTGGCTTTTCTTGTCCCGGCTTGGTAGGTGATTGCGCTTTATTGCCTAATTTATCTCCCGCTTTCATTAACTTAGTATTGTATTTTCGCCTGATTTCTGGTTTGTCTTGCAACCAACTATCAATAATTTTGATATTCTCTTCATCATTGTCTGTTAATTGACCTTTGAGAGAAACTAGGGCATCTCTCAGGTTAACAAATAAATCTGATTCTTGAATTAATTCCTGGAAAATTTCTAGTTTGCTGGTGCTATTAGCCATGTTTTGCTCTCCTTTGCCAGCGGCACAGAAGCCGGCCCAATGATAGGGGTTTTGGTAAATTTTAGCACTAACTCCTTGAGTTTCTTTCTCTTCTTCCAAGCAGTCTTGTAAGATTTGCCGCCAGGTATCGTCTAAAAGGTGACATTGGTTTGTCCAGTCGAGGAAGCCTTGGATGTCGGTGTCTCGTACCCAGATTTGGGCCTGATTTAATGCTAGGGCGAGTTTACCGGGTTGGTGGTAAAGGTTTTCGTAGGTTTTGATGAGTAAAATTGCTGTGGAAAAGGCATTTACTGACCACAGGGTGACGTATAAACTGGGACTTCCCGCCAACAGGAAACCGCTGGTGAGGCTGATGTATTCGTCGGTGTTGTCGAGTTGGACTTGTCCGGTTTCGCAGGCGGAAAGGGTGACTAGACTGCATTCGCTGAGGTTGAAATAGCGGATGATTTCTTCTAGGGTGAGAGTACCGTCGGCTAGTTGCAAACCAGATTGTAGCGGTTCGTTGGGGTTGAAGGAACCGTGACAGGAAAAGAACAGATGATGGCTGTGGGCGACTCTTTCGGCGATTTCTAGTGTTTCCTTTGATTTTGCGCCTTTTTTGGCATCTTGGCTGGCTAATATTTCTGGGCTGGGGAAGATGTTTTTGATGCTTTCTACTTCCATGTCGGCAGCCATCAAGTCATCTGTGGGATTTTGAATGGCGAATAATTTATCGAATTTACCCCGTTTGTATTTTTGGACTTGGTGGAGAATTTGGCAACTGGGGGTGTAGGAAACTCCATTGTCGAAGCAGTCAACGAGACAGGGATTTAGAGGGCAATTTTCGTTGTCGCGGTGAAAGCGCTGCCAAATTTCCCCGCTGACAGGGAGGGCGTGAATTGGGAATAAATGCAGGTGGCGGTGGGGAATCAGGATTAGTTTATCGCAAGTTTTGGGAATGGCTGCGAGTATTTCATCAATGTGGAGAATCTGCGCGAGGTTTGCTAGTTTGGTTCCGAGGCTGTTTTGCCATTGTTGGCAGTTGCTGTAATAATCTCCTAAATATTCATTTATCCAATCAGTTAACCGTTTTAAATCTGACTCGTCGGTAAATGATAAAAATTGTGGTTGGGAGTTGTTCTTGGTGAGGGTGAAAGCACAAAAACTATTATTCAAAATGTACCATTCAACAATTGCTGTTTTTTGACCTGCTAACTGCTGAATCTCACCAAATTTGAGAGGTGTATAGGGATATTTTGCTGCTAAATCTTGGCGAAGTTGGTTGATGGTATCGTAGTTTTTATCTTCAGCTTGTTTTAACCGTTGATTTTCCTCAGCAATTCTCAGCCTTAACTGTTGCAACTCTTGGCGCACTTCGGGAGGGATTTCTCCTTGGGGATACAAATCTTTTACCGATAGCAACTCGATTAAGTTTTGCGCCTTGGAACGTTCCGCATATTCCACAGCTTCGGTGTAGCGTTTAAGTTCGATGCACACTTCTACCATGCCAAGATAAAGTTGATTCCATTGTTCGGCTAATTTCTGTTTGTTTTCATCCCCTGATTCCTCACCCCGTAAAATTTCTACTGTTTCAATCGCTAGGGCGTAATTATCATAGGCTAGTTGCCATTGCTGGTTGCTTCGGTAAAGATTGCTTAAACCATATAAAGTTTCTGCATGATTTTGTGGGAAAGCCTCGCGAGTTCTGATAGTTAAAGCAGCTTGATAAAACTCGATCGCCCTTTCCAGATTATCAGCCCGCGAACCGTTGATTCTGTTACTGTAGGCAAGGGCTAGGTTATTTTGAGTCATTGCCCAATCTTCGGGGAAATCCTCAAGGGTATAAACAGTTAAAGCAGCTTGATAAAACTCGATCGCCCTTTCCAGATTATCAGCCCGCGAACCGTTGATTCTGTTTCTGTACGCTTCCCCTAGGTTATTTTGAGTCATTGCCCATTTTTCGGGGAAATCCTCAAGCTTATAAACAGTTAAAGCAGCCCGATAAAACTCGATCGCCCTTTCCAGATTATCAGCCCGCGAACCGTTGATTCTGTATAAGTAGGCATTAGCTAGGTTATTTTGAGTCGTTGCCCAATCTTCGGGGAAATCCTCAAGGGTACGAACTGTTAAAGCAGCCTGATAAAACTCGATCGCCCTTTCCAGATTATCAGCCCGCGAACCGTTGATTCTGTTTCTGTACGCTTCCCCTAGGTTATTTTGAGTCATTGCCCATTTTTCGGGGAAATCCTCAAGCTTATAAACAGTTAAAGCAGCCCGATAAAACTCGATCGCCCTTTCCAGATTATCAGCCCGCGAACCGTTGATTCTGTATAAGTAGGCATTAGCTAGGTTATTTTGAGTCCCTGCCCAATCTTGGGGGAAATCCTCAAGCTTATAAACAGTTAAAGCAGCCTGAAAAAACTCGATCGCCCTTTCCAGATTATCAGCCCGCGAACCGTTGATTCTGTATAAGTAGGCACCGGCTAGGTTATTTTGAGTCATTGCCCAATCTTGGGGGAAATCCTCAAGGGTACGAACTGTTAAAGCAGCCCGATAAAACTCGATTGCCCTTTCCAGATTATCAGCCCGCGAACCGTTGATTCTGTTACTGTAGGCAACGGCTAGGTTATTTTGAGTCGTTGCCCATTTTTCGGGGAAATCCTCAAGGGTATAAACAGTTAAAGCAGCTTGATAAAACTCTATCGCCCTTTCCAGATTATCAGCCCGCGAACCGTTGATTCTGTCACTGTAGGCACGGGCTAGGTTATTTTGAGTCATTGCCCATTTTTCGGGGAAATCCTCAAGAGTACGAACAGTTAAAGCAGCTTGAAAAAACTCGATCGCCCTTTCCAGATTATCAGCCCGCGAACCGTTGATTCTGTCACTGTAGGCAAGGGCTAGGTTATTTTGAGTCATTGCCCAATCTTGGGGGAAATCCTCAAGCTTATAAACAGTTAAAGCAGCTTGAAAAAACTCGATCGCCCTTTCCAGATTATCAGCCCGCGAACCGTTGATTCTGTATAAGTAGGCAACGGCTAGGTTATTTTGAGTCATTGCCCATTTTTCGGGGAAATCCTCAAGCTTATAAACAGTTAAAGCAGCTTGATAAAACTCGAGCGCCCTTTCCAGATTATCAGCCCGCGAACCGTTGATTCTGTCACTGTAGGCAATAGCTAGGTTATTTTGAGTTTGAGCATATTTTTCGCTGCCAGGTCCCCGATTATTTAAAACTATTTGATAACCAATAATGGCAATTTCAAGATTATTCAATCTACTGCCAAGGGGAAATTCATTAATATGAATACTCAAATTTTCAATGTGGGCGACAATCAACTCAATTGCTTCTTGGTGTTCGGCAATAAAATTCTGGGTCACTTGCTGTAAAATCTCGGCAAAACAACTATTAAGGAGATGTTGCCGCCCGGCCAGCATGGGGTAAATTACTTTAATATCGCTGTTGCTATCTTGTTCTGCTTGCAATAAGTCTAGGATAAAGTTTGCATACTCTTGGGGATTTTCACCTTCAGAGTTATCGCTATCTCCCTCATCATTCATCCCCAAGAATTGCCCTAGCTGACTGGCCAAATTCCGTAAAAAATTAGCCTGATTTTCCTGTCCTTCCTCTGCCAAGTTTTCTGCTACTACCTCGCAAACTTGCAGAAACCCCGAATCTACCAATTCTAAGTTAGCCTGTAAAATCTGCGGTTCCTCACCGTTGGGGCAATTCAGGAGTGTCTCAATCAATTGCAGATAAGCTTGGGCGCGGGTTTCTTCCATTGTGGGGAGTTGTCAGTAACACGGATGTTTATTTACCATGATTCGTCGATGGGTGGCCAGAAACCGGGTTTTTTCGAGAATATTTGGTTACAGGCGAAGAGATGGGAAAAAACCCGGTTTCTTTGATTGTGCGCGAGTGCCCAGAAACCGGGTTTTTGCGAGAACATTTCGTGACAGGCGAAGAGATGGGAAAAAACCCGGTTTCTATTGATTGTGCGCGAGTAGCCAGAAACCTCGGTTAGCCCGATAGTCCGCCAGGGGTTGAAACCCCTGTCTCATAGCAAAAGTCCTCGCTATGAGGACTAAAGATTTTTTGATTTTTATCTCAGCTTTTCAGTCGGTTTCAAGCGACTTTCGCTATTAGCCAGGGGTTTCAACCCCTGGCGGTTGTGGGCAACACCACTTTACTATTAGTTGCTATACTGTAGACACTCTGTATATACATCCTTAAAAAAAGGGTCAAGTCCTCAGAGTAATATCACTAGCTAGAGGATCGGGTTATGGTTGGGACGATCGCCAAATGGGGAAACAGTCTTGCTGTTCGGATTCCCCAGCATTTAGCTAAAGAGATTAACTTAGCTGAAGGTTCCCAAGTGCAGCTTGTGTTGATAGATGGTAAGCTGACGATCGAGCCGATAACTCGTCGGCGATATTCACTTGAGGAGTTGGTTGAAGCGATTACTCCAGAGAATCTTCATAATGAGATTGATAGTGGAGTTGCTGTGGGAAATGAAGTTTTGTGACACAATCAAATCCCTACATTCCGAGTCGAGGCGATATCGTTTATTTAGACTTTGACCCAACTAAGGGACACGAACAAAAAGGACTTAGACCTGCTTTTGTGCTGTCGCCTCGTGCTTACAATGAGAAAAGCTCCTTAGCTTTATTTATGCCAATTACAAAGCAACAAAAAGGCTATCCTTTTGAAGTTTCTTTACCGACTGGATTGAAAGTTCAAGGAGTAATCCTTGCCGATCAAATCAAGTGTCTAGACTGGAAGGTTCGCGGTGTTCGATTCGTTGAGTCTGTATCTGAAGATGCGATCGAGGAGGTGCAAAGCAAAATTGAGCCGTTGTTACTGTAAAACCCGGTTTCTTTAGTTGGGGCGACTACGAACACCATATTTTGTAGGGGCGGGTTCACCAACAATATCTAACAATTACCAACCATCTAGATAAACCCGCCCCCACATCACCAATAACCCACATCTACCTGGAGCATGATGATTGTTGGTTGGGTGGGGGCGGGTTTTCGAGATTGTTTATTTGGGGCGATTATGGTTGGTAAAACCCGCCCCTAGGAGGATTATTTACATATCGTAAAAAACCCGGTTTCTTCTAATTTTGCGCTAATTCTGGCGGCCGGCCCATTAAACCGGTCATCAAGCGCAAGGCTAAAAACCTCACTGGGGGAATTGTCCGCAAACACCACAATCCGAAGCGGCGAAATGCTACAATTGGCAGCCAAGTATTGGAAAATAATCTGTCGAGAAAATCCGTAAATCCTAACACGATTAAATTTTCTTTTTTGCGCCAGTTGTGATACCGTTTCAATACTCGCAAATCGCCGATGTCTTCGCCTTTTTGGTGCGCTTGCTGCAAGATTTGGGCGATCGCCCCTGCGTCTCGAATGCCCATATTCAATCCCTGGCCGCCGACGGGATGGCAGCAGTGGGCCGCGTCGCCAATTAGTGCTAATCTGGGCAAAACGTAGCGATCGCTCTGCATTAACTGCACCGGAAACAAAAAGCGATCGCTCTCCAATTCCAAACGCCCCAAAAGCCCGCCCGTGCGCTGTTCCAACAAAGTCAAAAACTCTGTTTCATCCATTTGTTGCAAAGCTTTTGCTTCCGCGTGCGGTGCTGTCCAAACTACTTGACAGCGGTTCCCCGGTAATGGTAAAACTCCCATCGGGCCGCTCGGCCAAAAGCGCTCAAAAGCGATATCGTTGTGCGGTTTTTCTGCTTTAATAGTGATAGCAACGCAGGATTGCCAGTATTTCCAGCCGCGAGTGCTGATGTTGGCTTCCGTGCGGATGCGCGATCGCGAACCGTCGGCGGCGACTAATAATTTGGTGCGAATACTCCGAGTTTCGCCGTTTTGTTTGACTTCTATTTCGGCGCAATCGGTTAAATATTTTACCTCGACTACTTCCGCCGGACAAACCCAACTAAAATTCGGGTTTTTTGCCAAAGATTCTTGCAAAGCTGACAGCATGACTCCGTGCTCGCCAACGTAACCTAAAGCTGCTTTTGGTACGGGCAATTTGCCAGTATTCCCCAAATCCGGCCGGTGGAATTCGACTACACCCGGATAGTCGCCGTCGCAGAGGCTAATTTGCTCGAAGGTGGTGATTTGCGGCAAGATTTGCTGCCACACGCCGATACCTTCTAAGATCATTCCTGATAGCAGGGTGATTGCATAGGCTTGTTTTTTGGCGGCGGCGGCGGCGGGGAGTTGGGTTTCAATTATGGCGATTTTTAATCCAGAATCTTTTAAGGCGCTGGCTAAGGTCGCCCCGACTATGCCGCCTCCGACGATGGCTATGTCAAAGTCGAGTGTCGGTGTTTGCGTCGGGGCTGTGGTTGGAGAAAGTTGGTTTACAGGCATTTTCAAGGGATTTTGTCAAAGTTAATTGGATTGTTACTTTGTTATTGTAAAGAATTATTTCGATTTAGGGCAGTTTTGAGGCAGGGCTTATATCAAATCTGGTGGCATCGGAATTAATATTACCCACAGTTAGTAGGGTGCGCAATGCGCACCGGTGCGCATTGCGCACCCTACAGATAGAGGTTATGCCTCCAGAACTAGACTAATGACTACTGACAACTAACAACTGCCAACTGACTGTTTTCCGCTGTTTGGGGCGATACTTTCTGGCAAATGGGAATTTCTATGACAAACTCTGCACCTTCCCCGGGCGCGGAAATACACTGCAATTTACCTCGGTGTTTTTCAACTATAATCTGATAGCTAATTGACAGTCCCAAGCCTGTGCCTTTGCCGACGGGTTTAGTAGTAAAAAATGGGTCGAACAACTTGCCAATAACTTCTTGATTGATTCCCATGCCGTTGTCGGCAATCCGAATTGTTACTGTGTCGGAATTCGCACTGGTGCTAATCCGAATTCTGTTGGGGTGACAATATATTTCTTTTGAAGAACGCTTGCTGTTGTACTCTTCGAGGGCGTCGATCGCATTTGCTAAAATATTCATAAATACTTGATTTAGCTGACCTACATAGCACTCGACTTTTGGAAAAGTCCCGTATTCTTTGATAATCTCAATAGCCGGACGAAGTACATTAGCTTTGATGCGGTGCTGCAAAATTAGCAAAGTGCTTTCGATTCCTTCGTGAATGTCTACTCGCTTCATCTGCGATTCGTCGAGTCTGGAAAAGTTACGCAAGGATACAACTAAGTCGCGGATGCGATCGGCTCCTACCTTCATTGATTCCAAAATCTTTGTAAAGTCTTCCATTAAGTAATCAACTTCAATATCTTCGGCTACTTCTACAATTTCTGGGACGGGATTTGGGTATTTTTCCTGGTAAAGATGGAGCAAACCGAGCAAGTCTGTGGCGTATTGGCTGGCGTGGGTGATGTTGCCGTAAATGAAGTTAATCGGATTGTTAATTTCGTGGGCGACGCCGGCGACTAGCTGCCCGAGAGAAGAGATTTTTTCGGTTTGAATTAGTTGAGTTTGTGCTTGGTGCAACTCGCGGACAGCTTTTTCGAGCTCGGCTGCTTGCGATCGATACTGTCCCTCGGACTGCTTGAGTGCTTCCAAAACTTGGACGCGATCGCTAATGTCGGTGTGAGTTCCCACCCATTCGCGAATGCTGCCGTCTGCTGCTAAAACTGGAACTCCGCGCACCCAGAAGTGTCTGTAGCTGCCGTCTGCGGCCCGCAAGCGGTGCTCGACTTCGTAGAGACTTTTGGCTTCTACTGCGCGCATCCAAGCTTGCGCCGTGATCGGGCGATCGTCTGGGTGAATTGCCGAAACCCAGTTGTCTGTAGCTTCCTCCAAACTTTGACCTGTATATGCCATCCAGTCGATCGGCGCGATCGGCTTTCCCTGGGCGTCTCTCATCCATACCAGTTGCGCCGTGGCCCTTGCGAGCGATCGATATCTTTCCTCACTCAGACGCACAGATTCTTCGGCTTGCCGGCTGGCTGTCACATCGCGCAAAATAGCTGTGAATATGATTTCGCCTGCCACTTCGAGTTTGGAAATAGAAGCTTCGGCGGGAAATTGCGTACCGTCTCGGCGGCAGGCGAAAATTTCTTTGCGGCTGCCCATGTTTCGGGCTTGTTTAACGCCGCCGCCGAAATTGCTGACGAGGAGACTGTGAGGGGTGGCAAAAGCTTCGGGCAACAGCAGGCTCAGGGATTGCCCGATCGCCTCAGCAGCCGTCCACCCGAAAATCTTTTCTGCACCTTGGTTGAACAGGATAATTTTTTGCTCAGCATCCACCGAAATAATCGCGTCGTCGGCAATTTCTACAATGCCGGCGAAACGAGCTTGAGACAGTTGCAGAGCTTTTTCAGCGTGTTTGCGATCGCTGATGTCGCGGGCGATCGTCGAAATGTATGCGAGTTTGCCGCCCGGTGCGGAGTGGGAGATGATAACTTGGCTGACGGGAATTTCGAGTCCCGATGCTGACACGAAGGCTGTTTCTCCACTCCAAACACCCCCGGAAACAGCGGTGGCGATCCCTTGATTCAAAGTGCTGCGGGCTAACGCTGCCGTGAATTCTGCAACTTGTCGGTTGGATATATCTTCGTTTTCGCCTATACCCACCATTTTTCGACCTGCTTTGTTGATGTAAATGGGGCGTCCTTCGAGGTCGCAGATACCTACAAAATCCGGCGTTGCTTCCAGAATTGCTGCCAGATTGCTTTTGGCGATTTCGGCTTGTTTGCTCTCAGTAATATCCCGCGCGATGCTAACTATACCGCTGATATTTCCTAGCCCGTCCCAGTAAGCACTTTTTGTAGAAAGAAATATCCGCAAATTGCCTTTAACTGGCAGTTTTTCTTCGATTGATTGCGTTTCTCCCGCTGTCATAATTGGGAGATCTGTTTTCCTAATATTGGCCGCAATTTCCGGCGGAAATAACTCCCTGTCATCTCTGCCTACAATGTCGTCTACAGACTTGCCAATTATACTGGCTCCCGCAGCATTAAGCATTAGGTAACGGCCCTGCACATCTTTGACGAATAGGGCTGTCGGCGTACTGTTGATGACTGCCATCAACAGGTTATAGTTTTTTTGAAGCGCTTGCTTTGTTGTTTGAGAATCGAAAATTTGCTGCTGCAATTGCTCGTTAGTGATTTGCAGTTGCATCGTCCGTTTCTCAACTTGAGTTTCTAAGTCTGATTTAGCTTTCCTCAGTCCCAGTTCCGCTCGATAGCGCTTCCGGTCGGCGCTGCAAAGAGTTTTGGCATTCTGCCAAATCAGAACTGTAAAAATAATCACGTTCAATATGCTTAACAGCGATATCCCTACCTCCGGCGTGTAGGCTTGTAACCGCTCTCCCGATATGATGAAATAACCGACTAAAGGCGGGATAATGATTGCCCGTGGTAACAAGCGCCTCGCCATGATGCCGCCCGCGCGATCGCTCGTCATTACTGCGATCAATCCTCGCTCTGGACTGGCAAATAAAATGCCGAAGCTCAGCAACATAAATGCTGCGGAAGTGTGCAAAGCCATTCCTGTATTATTGCCAATTTGGTAAAATAAAGCTTTGTCGTAGAAATAGCCTATCAAACCCATATATGCAATTAAAAATGCAGAACAGCTTAAGATTTGAATCCGCAGATATTTAGGCCGACGTTCTAATAGCAGCAGTAGGGCTGTTCCCAGCAATAAAAAAGCACCCGCAGTATTCGGTGCCATGCGTCCGGGTGTTCCGGTGATTGTCAGGGTGTAACTTTCTTTAAATAGCAGTTGGTCGATGCCTAAGTCTAAATTAAAACTATATTGAACTAGGGTTAATAGGCTAATTAATATAATTAAGAATGATGGTAGTAAAATTAAGTTTTTGTATTTTTTTTGAGACTTTCTTGCTCTTAATTTTGCGCGCCGGATCTGTTGGATGAATAGAGAAAACCCGCCCAAAATAAAGCAGATCGCAGAATTGGCTTTCATGGTAACGAGTCCGGGCAGAATGCTTTTTAACATTTGCAGATCGAATATCCAACCCAAAAGGACTGTACAGCCGATCGCCATTACTGCAATACTCGCTTTTTTGGAAAAAGACTGCACAGCAGCCATTCGGGTTGAGGGCGTTTGCCGTTGTTGTGCTCGTTCAAAAACTTCCAATTTCTCGATCCCTCTAATTATTGGGTTTCTACGTATCTAAGGTAACAATTAACACTCTTCTGATATTGTTGCCTACTATACAAAGCTGCTTAAGATTTTCTCAAATCTGCTAACCATAAAATATGAATTATTTTATCTAACTTTAGAGGGATAGTCAAATGAAAGTTGAAGGCTCTTATGTAGAAGGCATCCGGCAGAATTCAATATTTTTTTTGGTGGGGAATTTTTTTTAAAATTCCTTGTTCCTTGTTCATTGTCCCTTGGATATCGGAAATTGGCTCCCGATTCATCGGCAAAACGGAGTGTTTTTACTCAGTACATCAAGGGATAATGGTAGCGGATGAATCACTCTGTAACCAGATCACTCGCATTGTAAACCGGCTGCTGTCGCTGTGGAAAGTGCGATCGGCAGAACATATAAGACTCGGCGGTTGAAACCGCTCCTTGTCAAACAAAGTCCCAGCAGAGAAGGACTAAAGAGGGGATATTAAAGTCGAATTTGGTAACTGTCAACTGTCAACTGTCAACTGTCAACTGTCAACTGTCAACTGTTAACTGTTAACTAACTCCCAAATTTTGAAGTGCTTCCAAAGCTTCGGTTGCTGAGGGGTAACGCTGGGGGAAAGCGTACAGCACCATCTTGTCTAAAACGCGAGCCAACTCCGGGGTGACACTTGCATTTTTCTGCCAGATGAGATTCCCTAAATTATCAACTCTGAGTTGTTTCGGGCGCATTCCTGTCAAAGCTTGAATCCCGATGAGCCCGACAGCATAGATGTCGCTGCACAATTTTGGGGAACCGATGGCTTGTTCGGGGGGAATGTAGTCTTGCTGAGTACCGCCGCGCGATTTCGTTTGACCTATGCTGTTTTGTGAAGTGTTGATTTCTTTAACCGCCCCAAAGTCAATTAATACAATTTTGTTATCTGATGTGCGCCTGATTAAATTTTGAGGGTGAACGTCACGGTGAATTACATCTTGTTTGTGAACGAATACAAGCACTTCCAAAATATCTCTCAACAAAGCAATAACCTGATATTCTTCCCAAGGTTGACCTTCGATTAGTTCTTGATACAAGGGTTGCCCTTCGATGAATTGATAGACTAAATAAAAATATCCATCTTCTTCAAAGCGAGCTAACAATTCTGGTATCCGATCGTGTTGGCCCAATCGATATAAAAGCCGCGTTTCTCGATCGAATAGGCGGCTGCTTCTCTCAGACTGGCTTTTCAGGCGCTTGACGAGGCATAAAGGTCGATCGGGCAAATTTTCATCTTCAGCCAGATAGGTATCGCTGTACTCGGTGGTGACCAAATGTTCTCTAATTCGGTAACGCATCCGCAGCAGCTTTTGTAACATGGGATCGACAGAATTAGCTGGTTGTGTGCCTTTTTGTACAGATCTCATGATGCAGTCCCAAAGATTTGCTCCGACTACTCTTTCTTCTTCGCCAAGAATTCCTGCTTGTCTCAGTACCTTGGTGAGATATTTCCACAAGTTGTAGCCGACATACCGCCCCAGGTAGCCCACTGTGTACCCGCGGGCGATCGGATCGTTTTGCTGAATTTCTTGATAGGTCAAACCCCCTACAACGCCTCTAATTATCGACTGCTGCAACCGACTCAGGTGTTTTTCCGTTTGTTCGTATACCAGATTGTCCAAAAACAATATTGCTTCTTCTACTGTCATAGCTTCATGTCTTAAGTTACTTGTACACGCTCTGCACATCTTTTTCTCTAAAATAGCCACTTGCCGGGGATGAGGTACAGCTTTCCATTCACCAATTAGCCAGTACCCATTGCGTTGCAATCGGGCAACTGAAAACTGCTGTATTTAGCTTATACATGATTTAACTTTACTTTGATAGTTTGTCTACTTATTTAAATATATTTTTACAAATATGACTTTTATGACTTTAAGTTCTGAACTTTATGAATTGACATTCTAAGGAGTTTGGGTTATGATACAAATTAAATTTTCAAGGTAACTAAATCTATGATGCTTTTAAAAATATACCCGTTCTAACCGCCCCGGTTAATGGGTGACAATACCTCTGAAAGCGTTACGTGGTCTAGCGCCAATCCCACGCCATGAATTCCAACGCTATCTGAGGCTTTGTGGAAGATATAACCCCCACTCAACTTCCAAGCTGCAGGATATCAATTGAGGAATTTTCATCATTTTTCATAGGTTTGTAGTGAGGGCGCATAGTCTTCTTCAATGGAGATTAAAAACTAAAGTCATTACTACAAACAACGTCACATTTTGGAAAAATTACAATTTTTTTAACTTATGTTAGGCATCTACACGAATCCTACCGATCGCCCTTTTTTCATTCAACAGCCAAAGGATCTCGCCACATCAGCATTTCCGGTTAACAACGACTTGCCCAACCGAGCGATCGATCCATTCAAGGTTTCTAGTTATAGTGCTGAATCTAGCTTGACTAATCTAGCAGCATTCAGCACCGACCAACAGACACAAACTACGGATTTTATTGTACCTAATGCCAGCGCTGGCTTCAGTTACTCTGTGAGCGATGCTCAAGTCAAACCGCAGTCACAGTCAGCGAGCGCAAACATAGAGCCGCTAACGGGAATGATATCTGCCTCTCAGTTTAATTTTTCCGATTCAGATAACTCTCTTTTTACAGCTCGTAATGTTGTTGGCGTTCAGAACGGTAGCATCAGCTTAACAGAGTTCGTGGGGACAGGCGATCTCGACGATTTCTACCGATTCGATATCAACACTAATAGCAATTTTAGCCTGCGTCTCGACGGTTTGAGGGCGGATGCTGACGTATGGTTAATTCAAGATAGAAACCGCAACGGTGTTGTTGATTTTGGTGAAAGAATTGGCTCCTCTCGTGAGAGTGACACCATCCCGGATGTGATTAATTTATCCAATCTGGCTCCAGGGACATACTATGTCGAAGTCTCTAGCTACTTAGGCTCTACCAATTACAACCTGACTCTTTCGGCAAGACCTGTTCCTGTATTGCCAGATATTCCTACACCTAACGGTGTTTTTAATGGCAATTACGGCTACGGTTTAGTGAATGCAAATGCAGCAGTTACCCGCACCCTGAACAGCTCAACTCTCTTCCCTGATGTTCCTAATTTGAGCGAGAATAATTGGGGGCTAGACGCAATAAATGCGCCCGAAGTTTGGGATCAGAACATTACAGGAAATGGGATTGTTGTAGCTGTCATCGATACTGGCGTTGACTACAACCATCCTGACTTGGATGACAATATTTGGCAGAACGCTGATGAAATTGCGGCAAATGGCATCGATGACGATCGCAACGGATATATTGATGATATTCGGGGTTGGGATTTTGTAATTAACGACAACAACCCAATCGATTTGGATGTCTACGGTCACGGGACTCACGTAGCAGGTTTGATCGCTGCGGAACGAAATGATTTTGGCATCACAGGAGTTGCGCCCAATGCTAAGATTATGCCTATCAGAGTGATAGACAGCTTTCGTGACGCCTATAGTAATGATGTTGCTGCTGGAATCCGCTATGCTGCTGATAATGGAGCAAATGTAATTAACCTCAGCTTGGGAAATGAGTTTTACCCTTCCAACGATGAGAATGACGCAATTGAGTATGCAAATAACAAAGGCTCTGTTGTGGTTATGTCAGCGGGAAATTCGGGTTTTAGCCAACCTGATTATCCAGCTCGTAATGCCGATCGCTGGGGAATTGCAGTGGGCAGTATTGATATAAACGGCAGGATGCCTGACACCTCGAACCGTGCGGGTTCCACACCTTTGGAGTACGTAGTTGCTCCGGGAGTAGACATCTATTCTACAACTCCCTATGACACCTATGACATCCTAACTGGCACATCTATGGCAGCGCCACAGGTAGCGGGTGTAGCGGCTTTAGTTTTGAATACCAATCCGAATTTAACTCCGGGTCAAGTTGAGTACATTTTGACGACAACAGCTAATCGGAATGGGTTGACTGTATAGCATCTATCGGGTAAATAAGATACACCTGGGTATTGATGTACCGATGCACTGGTGGTTCCTTCCCCTTCCCTGAATTGGGAATTGGTAAGCGCGTACCTCACGAGTCTTGAGAACCGCTATAGTGGGGGCAATTTACCTGTGGCATCGGTGTCAACCAAAACGAATTATTTGCTAAATCGCTTTTACTCAGAGGAGCATCATGTTTAAACTTGGAAAAACAACCCTCGCATTAATCACCGTATCGGTTGCAGTTTTGCAGCCAGCTTTTCGGGCTCGCGCACAAGAAACGAGCAGCGAATTCAGGCAACTACAAACCTTATTAGAAGCTAAGAAATGGGACGACGCCGATCGCGAAACCGTCTCTTTACTCCGCAACAACCCCACGTCTTGTCCGAACCTCCGCGCGATCGACCAATTGTGGATGCAACACAGCAATAATAAATACGGCTTCACTCCGCAGTTAGAGATTTGGCAACAGACGGGGAAGGGTTTAAATTGTCAAACTTGCGAAGAAGAAATTAAAGAATTTAGCAAAAAGGTAGGATGGAAACTTGACTCGCGAGAAACTCCTCTGCTAGGGGATTTTCCCGCTCAGTACCCAACTGTTGCTGCATTAGGTTGGCAAAACTACGTTGGTAGAGATACAAGTTTTTTTGGCGATCGGCGTAATACATGGCAAGCGTCGAAAGTTCAAGGTTATAACTTGTTCTCTACTTTTGCTAATTGCGGCAAGTAAGTAAACAAACCTAAAAAAACAGAATACTCAGATACCCGACTTCTTAAAGAAGTCGGGTATCTAAAGCGCGAGGTCGTTTTACGTTCTTTTGCTTTCATACTTCTGCTTCTTTTAAAAAGCTGGTTTGGCTGAATACAGGTATGAATTAAAAATTTCCCAATTGCTATGGGCCAAGTATGGTGAGTTTTGTAACGTTGGAGAAAAGTTTATTCATACCGTAAATCAGCAACGCCATTTATACAACACAGGCAAGATGTCTGTTCCACAAATATAGAACAAGAAATAACAGTCAACAGCCAACAGTCAACTACTTAATCTTATTTACATACCCCCACAAACTGTAATCGCGACTGAGCCAACCCCGGAAAAAAGCCATCTGAGTCGGATCTTCTTGCACCCTTTTGTAGCGGTAAATAATTCGTTCGTTAATCATTTGCAGGGCAGTATTTCTGTTATTTGCCCCTTTCAGCGCTTCCTTGGTGCGCGAGTCAAAAACTCCCGTTTGCGGCAATCCTAATGCTTGCTGAAGAAAGGTAATTGAGTTATTAATACCGAAATTAACGGCGGTGTCAAACATGACGATCGCCAAAGCCGGCTGCATCGTGCCCGAGAGGCTCGAATCCCAGTAATATTGATAAATTTCTAGGAGCTCTGCTTCCGACATCTGCGTCACGTCGAGGGGCGGAAGCCCGCGACTGTAGCGGTAGGCGTTGTATTCCGTTTGCAAGACGCCCCGATAAGTTCTGCCGCCCTTATCGGCTGGGTGATTGCTGAATCCGCCCTCAAAATAGAGGGTGAAATAAAGAGCCGTTTGAAATAATTTCTGCCGAAAGCTGGCTGTCTGCTGCTGCTGTGCGAAAGTCTTTTGGGCAAAGGGTAAGGGGATTGCTAAGGTTAACAAGAGTATCCCCAGCAGGAGGTTTGGTTTCCACTTAATGTTATGTTGGCGCTGTGTCGCTTGCTTGTCGCTCATAAATTCTCTGTGACGATCGCCCGTAATTCCGCTAAAACTGCTACTCTTCAAAATAATATAGATTCAACCTTTAACTTGATAGCACAGATAGGCCGCCAAATGAATTCCGATTTTCCCAACCAATCCGAAACACCCCAATTAGAAGATGCTGCATCGCTGACAGTCGTTGCAGAAACATATTACTCTCAAGGCAATTTAGCAGCAGCCGTCGCTGCTTGTCGCCGAGCTCTGGAATTGCAACCGGATTGGGCGGCGGCTTACGTGACAATGGGCAATGTGCAGCAAGCAAGCGGCCAAATTGAGGAAGCGATGCGGTTTTATTCGGAGGCGATCGCTCTGAATCCCGATTTTGCTGAGGCTTATGCTAATTTGGGCAGTATGCTCTACAAACAAGGGCATTTGGTGGAGGCTATTGTCAATTACGAAAAGGCGATCGAACTTAAACCGAATTTGGCTGCTGCTTACTGGAATTTGGCAGGGGCACTGAAGCAGCAGGGGCAGCAGGATGCAGCGGTAGCATACGAGCAAAAAGCTCTCGAACTCAATCCCCAGCTTGCTGAGGTAGATTTTCACTTAAATTTAGGAGATAAATTAGCGCGGCAAGGGAAGTTAGATGAGGCGGTGGCTGCATGGCAGCAGGCGATCGCATTTAAACCCGATTTAGCCGAAGCATACTGTCAAATTGGGCGAGTTTTGCGCCACCAAGGTCAATTTAAAGACGCAATACCTAACCTTCAAAAAGCCCTAGAAATTAAACCAGATTTTATTTCTGCCCACCAACATTTGTGCGGCATCCTCAGAGATACTAGCAATTTAGCTGCCGCGCGGCAAGCCGTGCACCAATACAGCAAAATGTGTGGCGAGACAGATCCAATTATGACCGCGATTTACTTCATCAGCACCTATCAAGTGTCGGGATTAAATCAAATTGCGGGCGATCGATTTTTAGAGCTAGAGTCGTACTTGCAGCAAAACTTAGAAACCGCTAGCCCGGTGGAAATTAAATCGCTTTATGCAAACTTGTTATTCAGCACGCCCTATTTGCGAGATGACTTGGAAGCCAACTCACAACTTTACAGATTAATTGCCCAAAAGTATATCGACCAATGTATTAAACCTAATTTTTCTCAACCCGCCAATTACAGTTTCAAACCAAGTGTTCCATCCAGCAAGTTAAAAATCGGCTTTTTGTCCAATCACTTCAGCCGCCATTCTGTAGGTTGGTGCAGCGCTGACATCATTCGCGAATTGTCCGACATCACACCGAATGTTTATTTGTACGCTTCCGAAAGAATTGTTCCTGACGATCGCACTCAGCAATTTGAAACTTGGGGCAAACTGACTTTTCCGACAACCTACCCGAACGGACTTGCCAATTCCGCAGAAATTATCGACAAAATTCAGCAAGATGAACTGGACGTTTTAGTTGATTTAGATTCTCTCAGCGTACCAGTTCACGCTGACATTCTCTACCAAAAACCCGCACCAGTTTGTGTTTCTTGGCTGGGATTTGACGCCCCTTACCTATCGCCGGAAAATTACTTTCTTACAGACTGGCACTCGCACCCAGCAGGGCGGGAAAAATATTATGACGAGCAGCTAATTAGGATGCCGGATTCCTTTGTAGCGGTGTCGGGTTTTCAGAGATATGGAGCAGATCCCGTTGTATTGAGAAGGTCGCATCGGATCGGTTTGGATCAGATAGTTTACCTGTGCGTGGCACCCGGCAGAAAATTCAATTACGAGTTGGTAAAAGCCCAAATTGCGATTCTCAAACAAGTGCCAAACAGTATCTTAATTCACAAAGCTTTAGGCGATGCTGCGGTGTTTGAGGCTGCATATCACCAAGCTTGCGAAGCAGAAAAAGTGAGCAAGCACCGAATTAAGTTTTTGCCGAGGTTTGCTACTGAGGAAGAACACAGAACTATCTATTTGCTGGCCGATGTTTTGTTAGATTCTTATCCTTACAACGGAGGAACTCACACTTTAGAAGCTTTGTGGTTTAATTTGCCAGTGGTGACTCGCACAGGAGAGCAATTTTTGTCGAGAATGGGTTATTCGTTTTTGCAGGCTTTGGGAATTGAAACTGGTGTGGCTTGGTCTTGGTCGGAATATGTGGAAGTTGGTGTAAAATTGGGTAAAGAACGTGAATTGAGAAATGCAATTAAAGCACAGTTGGTGAAATCTAAAGAGCCAGCCAATTTGTCGCCCCTGTGGAATCCGAAAAAGTTTGCTGGTGATATGTATTCGGTCTTGGAAAAATTAGGTAAAGTGGTTTGATGCGCTATTTATAGGGGTAAGGTACGGTGTGCATGGAGCCTTACCTAATTAGGTTGTTAAGCTGTTGTGCATTGATTTTTAACTTTGAGTGAGTAGAAGCCCACCCCACAAGAGTTTAAATCAAAATAATTACGCGGTAAGGTGCGCATTGCGCACCCTACATATACAGGAACTCAACCCATAGGTAAGGTGCGCATTGCGCACCCTACATATACAGGAACTCAACCCATAAGCTAATTCGCATTTAAATTGCATGGTAAAATAAACTTTCACTCTTGTGCGGTGGGCTTCTAGCCCGCCCTCAACATACAATTTAAATGCAAAACAGCTTATCGAAGCAGTCATTCCTAATCTAAAATCTAAAATCTAAAATGGTATGACTTCAACACTGCCAACTATTAAGTTTTTGAAACAGCCGACTTCGGAAGCTTGGGTAGAACAGGCGATCGCCCATTTGGATACAATCTTATTAGACCATTCTCACTGCGAACGGAAAGCGGCGGGAGTAGCGTTAAATTTAATGTTTCGCTACCCCGCCAGGGAAAAATTGGTGAGGATGCTAACGGCGATCGCCCGCGAAGAATTAGAGCATTTCGAGCAAGTCAACCAGCGGTTAGAAAAGCGCAGCATTGCTTTAGGCCCTTTGGCTGCACCTCCCTACGGTGCGGGTTTGTCCGCCCAAATTCGCAAGCAGGAACCGGAGAGACTTTTGGATTCTTTGTTGGTTTCTGGTTTGATAGAAGCGCGCAGTCACGAACGGTTGGGGCTGCTGGGCGATCGCTGTCCCGACGCGGAATTAGCTAAGTTTTACCGCAGTTTGATGGCTTCGGAGGCGCGCCATTACGGGGTATATTGGATTTTGGCAACAACTTATTTCGATCGCACTCTTGTGATTGACAGGCTGGAGGAATTATCATTAGTAGAGAGCGAGTTGCTGGCAACTCTTCATCCCGAACCGAGAATTCACAGTTAAAAGCTAGGTGCACTTAAAGACTGTAAAACACAAAAAATTAGTAATTTTACAGTTGCTAAAGTCAAAAAATAAATATACGTTGCAACAACCAATGAAAACCCAACATCTGGATTTTTTTATTCGTTCCTGGGAAACGCGCGATCGCGCTGAGGCGTTCTATTTAATTAGAGACGTTTTAGCAGAGTACGGGTTAAAATGCGAACCTCACGGGGCCGATCGAGATGTCTATGATGTAGAACTACATTATCACAATCAAGGCGGGGAATTTTGGGTAGTTGAACGGCAGGATAAAATAGTGGGTACGGCGGCTTATTATCCGATTGAGCGCGGAAATAATGCTGTGGAAATTCGCAAAATGTATATTTTGCCCGCAGCAAGGAGACAGGGTTTGGGGAAATTTTTACTGCAAGAATTGGAAAGTAAAATTATCGCTCGCGGCTTTGATGAAATCTGGATTGAAACTGCTAGCATTCTCAAAGAAGCTGTGAAAATGTACGAAAATAGCGGATATCTACCGACAACTGGTGTGGAGACGCCAAGGTGCGATCGGGTTTACGTAAAATCTCTAGGTAGAAAAAACCTACAATAAGGTTTGTGTAAACAATGATTTATTTACTCAGTTTCAATCAACTTTTGGCAAGTTTGTTTGTTTTAGGAAGAATAGCGTTTTGGATAGGCTATCTCAAAGAGCCGATAGAACGAGCTTTTGGCCAGGGAGTTACTCTGTATCCTACTATTGCCGTACTAATTTATGATGCCTACCGCGTACTATTTTTCAATAGCTGAGGGATTTGAGAGTTTTTTGAAATAAGACATATGCTTTGATTAGTCCTGTAAAACCCTAAAACTATGAGAAAAACAAATGACTATCCCCACAGAAAACTCTCCCTCTCAAAATCATGCTACCAACAAATTGCTAGACGGCCCTAAAGACGCTAGATTTGTTCAGACAGTGCGGGGACTTTTAAATCCTCTGTATTATTTAGATAGTAATTATCAGCGCTACGGCGATTTTTTTACCAGCAAATTTAGCAACTTTCCGCCCCAAGTAATTATTAGCAATCCTCAAGCTATTCAAGAAGTTTTTACATCCCATTCCCAACTATTTAAATCCGGTACAGTAAATCAGATAGGGCTACCTTTAGTAGGAGCGAATTCGTTATTTTTATTAGATGGCGATCGACATTTGCAGCAGCGCAAACTTTTAATGCCACCTTTTCACGGTGAACGCATGAAAACTTACGGACAAATCATCTGCAATACCACGGAAAAAGTAATTAATAATTGGACTCCTGGTAACTTGGTAATCGCGCAATCAACTATGCAGGAAATTTCCTTGGAAGTAATTTTGCACACGGTTTTCGGGCTGAGCGAAGGAGAACGCTACCAGCAAATTCAGCAACTAATTACTAATATGTTCAGCCTGTTTAGCAATCCATTAAGCGCTACCTTTTTGTTTATCAAGTCGTTGCAAAAAGATTTAGGTGCTTGGAGCCCTTGGGGAGGATTTGTGCGACAAAGAGAGCGTTTAGATGAACTGCTTTATCAAGAAATCCGCGAACGCAAAACTTTATCTCAACCATTAGGAGAAGACATCCTGAGCTTGTTAATTTCAGCTCTTGACGAAGCAGGACAGCCGATGAGCGACGTTGAATTGCGGGATGAATTAATGACAATCTTATTCGCAGGACACGAAACTACAGCCACAGCTTTGGCCTGGGCTTTGTATTGGATTCACTACATCCCAGAAGTCCGTGAAAAACTGCTCCAAGAACTCAATTCTATTGATGTCGAAAATTGCGATCCGGCGGAAATAAGTAAACTCCCGTATTTGAATGCTGTATGTTGCGAAACGCTGCGGATTTATCCGATGCTATTTTTTGCATTTCCGCGCCTTCTGCAGGCTCCGATGCAGTTAATGGGTTATAATATTCCCCAAGGAATGATACTTTCTACCTGCATTTATTTGGTTCACCAGCGTCCTGATATTTACCCGGAACCTAAGCGTTTTAAACCAGAACGTTTTCTAGAAAGGCAATTTTCGCCTTACGAATATTTGCCGTTTGGGGGAGGAAACCGCCGCTGTATTGGCACGGCATTTGCAATGTTTGAAATGAAGTTAGTAGTGGCGAAAGTGCTGTCACGATACTCTTTAGAACTTGCAGAAAATCGTCCGGTTTTGCCGGTACACCGCAGTTTTACAATGGCACCGGCTGGTGGTGTGCGTTTGGTAGTAAAGGGTCGCAGTTGAATCCTATCAAATCTGGTCTATCGCTCAGGCATTAGATGATACTAATGCAACGGGTTTTAATTTATTTTTTGTCGCAGAGGAATCTCGATCGCAAATTCGGAACCTTCTCCCAATACAGAATTGCAAGAAAGTTTGCCGCCGTGTTTTTCTACTATAATAGAGTGCGAAATCGCCAATCCTAAGCCAGTTCCTTTGCCAATAGGTTTAGTAGTGAAAAACGGATCAAACAAGCGCTTTTGCACATCTTCGCTCATGCCGGGGCCGCTGTCAGCTATCCATATGGCAACGCTGTTATTTTCGGTTACTTGGGTGCGAATCGTAATTGCGAGATTTTTGGCGGTGCGATTTGGTTCCTTTATCTCCATTTCCAATGCGTCTAGCGCATTGCTCAATAAATTCATAAATACTTGATTTAACTGACCGGGATAACATTCAACTAAAGGCACATTACCGTATTCTTTAATTACATTAATGGTCGGATGATCGGTTTTATGTTTCAGGCGGTTTTGCAAAATCAGCAGCGTGCTTTCGATGCCTTCGTGAATGTCAACTTGTTTCTTTTCTGCTTCGTCAAGTCTTGAGAAAGTCCGCAGGCTCAAAACTATGTCGCGGATGCGATCGGCTCCGACTTTCATAGATGCTAAAATTTTCGGTAAATCTTCAATAAGATAATCAATTTCCAAGTCATCCCTGGCATCTACAATTCTTGCGCTAGGCTGCGGGTATTCCTTCTGGTAAAGTCGCAGGATTTTTAGCAGGTTTTGAGTGTATTCGCTGGTGTAGCTGAGATTACCGTAGATAAAATTAACTGGGTTGTTAATTTCGTGGGCGACACCTGCTACTAACTGTCCCAAACTCGACATTTTTTCACTTTGAATTAATTGAGTTTGGGTACGTTGGAGTTCGCGCAAAGTTTCTTCTAGCTGTTGAGTTTGAGCTTGAGCTAGTCGGGCCGCTGTGCGGGTTTGGGTGTAGAGTTCGGCGTGGTCGATCGCGATCGCCAGTTGAGCCACCACCGCTTGCATTAGTTCGACTTCCGAGTCTGTCCAATGTCGCATAGACAGGGTTTGATAGCAGGTAATCACCCCAATATCGCCGGCAGCAGTATGAATTGGCAGCGACAGCACTGATTTAAATTTTGAAGCCTGGAAAAGTTCGCGCAATTCTACATCTTCAAAAGTGCTGACATCATCAATTCGCAGAATTTCTCGCCGCAAAATCTGTCGCACAGCAAAACAAGATTTGTCGTCTACAGGATAAGTGCCGAGAATACTCGGCAAATCTGCATTCTTGGCTTCAAAAGTTACGTCCCAAACTGGAGGATTGCTGTTGGGGCGATACCAAGTGAAGATGCACCAATCTAGGTGCATCAGATTACGAATTTCCTGAACGGCGGTTTCTACAATTGTGTCTAAATCTAAAGAAGTGCGGATTTGGTTGGCAATTTGATTGAGTAGTAGTTCTCGCTGAGCTTGCTGTCTGAGCGCTTGTTCCGATCGCACTAGAGTTTCTTCTGCAAGTTTGCGATCCGTTAAATCTTGGATAACTGCTTGGATGATTTTTTCATTTCCAACCTCGATGATTGTCAGCACGACTTCTGTGGGAAAATTAGTACCGTCTAAGCGCTGATGAACCCAATCAAAACGGTGCTTTCCCCGCTCAAAAGCGATCGCTATCATTTCGTTAACCAAGCTCAAAGAATCTCTGCCGTTGGGTTGGAAAACAGGCGAGAGTTTGCCGGGGTTTTGGCCGTACAACTGTTGCGGGGTAGTACAGCCGAATAGTTTTAGGGTAGCTGTGTTGGCATCGGTGATGGCATTGTCATATAACATAAAAACAGGCAAACTGGTTAATTCGTAGAGCGATCGAAATTTGGCTTCCGACTGCTGCAATGCGGCTTCTGTTTGCTTGCGATTTGTAATGTCGGCAACCATTGCCAAAGCGCCCACATAGCGTCCCTCTTTGTCTGACAAGGGATTAGTAGAAAGTATCACCCACAAGTCGCTGCCGTCTCGGCGAAGGAACTTAAAATCGTGTTGTTCGCGAATTCCTTGATTGCGGCGGTTGAGATTGGCTTGTGCGATCGCAATGCCTTCTGCATCCATGAAAGCAAATAGCGACTTCCCGATCGTTTCCTGGGGAGTGCAGCCGAGCATATCGGCCATTTTTTGGTTGACAAAAGTAGTTTTACCCTCCGTATCTATCATCCAAATTCCTTCGTCGGCTGTCTCGACAATGCACCTATATTTTTCCTCGCTTTCCCTGAGTTTTTCTTCGGCTAATTGGCGAGCCGTAATGTTTTGAGTCATTAGCAATCCGCCGATGATTTCTTGCCGTTCGTTTCTGACTGGCAAAGCATAACCGAGGTAAACGCGATCGCTGTAAATAATTTCTGTAACAACTGTTTCTCCTGCCAGTGCCGCCCGATAAGTTGGCTCGAGATTAGCGCAAACATCTGGCTCGAATACTTCCCAGATTGTCTTGCCTTCCATCAATTCTTTGGAAAGCCCCACGGCAGCTAATTCTGTACCTTCTACCAGGGTGAAGCGCAGTTCTGGATCGAACAACATTACCGCACCGTTAGGAAAGTTGCTTGCCATAGTGCGGTAAAGCTCTTCGCTTTTTTGTAGCGCAGCTTCTGCTTGTTTGCGATCGCTAATGTCAATTATGACTGCACCGATGCCGAGAGCCTCGCCATCTTTGTCTAGCAAGGGAAAATAAGAGCCTGTCAGGTGTCGGGCAAACCCAGGCTTTCTGGGATTGTCACCACTCATCTCGATATTAATTAAGGGTTGTTTCGTCCTCAAAATTTGTTCGTACAAAGGCTCTATTATGGGAGCAATATTCGGCAATATTTCGCCTACAGTCTTGCCGATGTGATCGGCTGGACTCAGGCAATTTATTTCTGCTAGGAATTGATTAATTTGCACGTACCGCAGTTGGGAGTCCAAAATGCAAAGTCCCGCCGACGCCTCCTTCAAAAAGGCATCAAATAGTGCTTGTCTCTGTGCTAATTCTTGTTCTAAAGCTTTGCAAATACTGAGATCTGTTAAAGAGCCAATCATTCCAACAACTTCTCCCGTTTTGTCTTTCAAGAGCGAAAGCATCAGGTGCGAGGAAAATTTTTCGCCTGATTTACGGCGCGTGATAACTTCTATTTCATGCTCGCCTTTTTTTTGTAGCGGTTTGATGACTTTATCTAATAAAAATTCGTGCTGTTCTGGCGGGTAAATTAGAGAAATGTGCTGTCCGATAGCCTCAGTTTTTTCATAGCCGTATAAATTTTGGCAGGCTTGATTCCAAATGGTGATCGAGCCGTCCATATCTGTAGAAATCACCACTTCGTGAATTTGGTCGATAATTTGACTTTGGAGACGCAATTTTTCTTGAGTCTGTTCCAGTTCAGCGATTTTTTCTTCGAGTAGTTTCTGAGTTTTTTCCAGTTCGGCAGTCTGCTTTGTCAGCAATTTTTCTAGATGTGAATTGCTGTGCGGGGGCGCTAATCCTAGCGACTCGCTATTTTCAGCCCCAGGATTAAAAATTTCTTCAGCGCTCAGCCAAATCGCGCACTCTCCCCCTGTTTCAATTGCCCGCTCGGAAACTCGCACGGGTACGAGATGGTTATTTTTATGTTTGTATGCTGCTTCGCACAGGTGCGTAGGGCTATTTTTTACTTGACATTCTAGATATTTTTCTGGGGGCGCGCACTGTGTTTGCTGAATTTCCCAGTAGTTGAGGTGGAGAGTTTCTGCAACGGTGCGGCCGATAATACTTGCAAAAGCAGGATTTACGTCGAGAAAAGTCCCGTCTGTCCGGCACAAGGCCAGCCCGATAGGGCTGAGTTGTAACAATTTGCGGTGGGAGCGATCGCGCTTGGCTTTTCCTAACTGGCTTTGCATCTGACCTAGCTGGACTTGGTTTATTTATTTATTTAATTATATCTTTTTACGTTGTTTATTGCTGTAACTTTTATCCTTCATTAAGCAAGAGAGAAGAAGGAAGTTCGGCAACGGATTGTATAACGGATTTAACGGCTGTAACGAATGGATGCTGAGGTTAGAGGCAAAAAGGAAGAGGTTGAGGCTGGAGGTTCGAGGGAAGTTCGGCAACGATCCCTGTACTGGATTTAACGGATGGATGTTGAAGAAAAAGACAGGATGGCGAAACAAAAATGAGTAAGAATCAACGGGGAGGAGGAAAGAGGGAATGAGAAGAAACCAGAAAAATCACAAAAGAAGAAGTACAAAACTGGTACAAAGACCATTAATTTATACATGGTATCTTCCCTCCAACCTTCTTCCTTCTTCCTTCTTCCTTCTTCCTTCTTCCTTCTATTAATCGCGGGCAATACCTTCGGATCTGGCGGCCAACTGCACTGCACCGGCGACAGCAATGGCAACTCTTTCGTCAAAAACCGACGGTATAATGTGCTCTTTGTCAAGCTGGGAAGGACTGACTAAAGAGGCGATCGCATAAGCTGCTTCCAAATACATACTGGGCGTAATCGTGGTTGCTTTGCAGTCCAAAGCACCTCGAAATATTCCCGGAAATGCCAAAACATTGTTAATTTGATTTGGGTAATCGCTGCGTCCGGTTGCTATGATCGCCGCATCTTCCATAATTAATTCTGGCTGAATTTCAGGAATGGGATTTGCCATTGCAAAAACAATCGGATTTTCGGCCATCGAACGCACCATCGAACGGGTGACTACGCCGGGGGCGCTGACTCCTAAAAATACATCGGCACCGGCGATCGCATCTTCCAAAGTACCGCTCGAAGCCACGGCAAATTCTAGTTTTTCTGGGTTCATATCCGTGCGGTCTTCGGAGAGGACGCCTTTGGAGTCGCACATGATGATGTTTTGTGCACCTGCTTTACGCAGCAACCGGGCGATCGCGACTCCGGCCGCACCGGCGCCGTTAATCACGATACACACTTCGGCGATGGTTTTTTTGACAAGTTTCAAGGCATTAATTAATGCTGCCAAACTAACAATTGCAGTGCCGTGCTGGTCGTCGTGAAAAATTGGAATATCTAAGGTTTCCCGCAATCTTGCTTCGATTTCAAAGCAGCGGGGAGAAGAAATATCTTCCAGGTTAACGCCGCCAAAAACCGGGGCGATATTCTGCACTGTGCGAATAATTTCGTCGGTATCTTGGGTATTCAAACAGATAGGAAAGGCGTCAATACCTGCAAATTCTTTAAATAGCATGGCTTTACCTTCCATGACTGGCAGTGCGGCGGCAGCGCCGAGGTTTCCCAGTCCCAAAACTGCGCTACCGTCGGTAACAATGGCAACAGTATTTTGTTTGATTGTGAGGTTATAAACTTGTTGGGGGTCATTGGCGATCGCCGTGCAGATGCGGCCGACTCCAGGGGTGTATGCCATTGCCAAATCTGACTGGCGTTTGAGGGAAATTTTGCTAACTACGCTGATTTTTCCGCCGCGGTGCAAGTTGAAAGTGCGATCGTACACGTCGATCACTCTGATATCTGGCAGTCCTTTCACTGCTTGCACTATTTCTTCATTGTGCTCGAGGCTGGAGGCATCGACGGTGATATCGCGAACCGTAGTGGCGCGGGTTTGCTCGATCAAGTCGATTTGGCCGAAGTTGCCGCCGACAGAGGCGATCGCGCTGGTGACTCTTGCCAGCATTCCCGGCTGGTTCGGCAGAGCAACCCGAATTGTTAAACTAAAGCTGGGGTTCGGTGTCAGTTTTACCATGATTCCTTGATTTCAGATTTAAGAATTTCAATCTTAGATTTTATCCCCAATGTGAGGCATAAAATTTAATAATTCAAATTTTTCACTGAAATTTTTAACAAATTCTATGAGTCTGTGGTACGATCGCTCTGCACTGCCAGGGGTTTCGGTGGAAAACTGATATTTTTTTGAGTAAAGCTTGGCTCTGTTTCTAGCTAATGACTCTCCCACAAACAGCCTATTTTCTGTCAATTTCCCCGCGAACCGCGAATATGAACTGCGGGGGTAGAAACCGGGTTTCTGAGGTCAACCTGCGGAACTCTTATCTATTTTTGAGAATATTTCTGCTTATTCTGAACATCAGCAGATATTTCGCAAAAATCTATTTTCTAGCGATACCGCCTAATTCCTGCTGCTGTCTTTTGAAGCGAGACACCCAGAAGAGTTGATGCGGCTTTTTGGTGGCCTTTATTGGGAATGTAAAAAGTAGATGCACGGCTGTTTGAGCCGGCAGGTAAAAATCTGAGCGACTGACAAGCGGGTCTTTGATATATATTTTGTCTGGTTTAACACTTGCCAAAGATTGCGAGTGCAACCTTGCAAACGCTCTAAATTACCTGCACGCTTTGCCCGATAATTCCAGGGATTGTAACTAACAGACAATCTACCCCGCGCCACCACGGGCACAGCTTGGGCCGAACCTTGTTGAGTTGCTGGTTGCTAACTGTCAATTTTACCGATCGGCCGCAGCATCGGCCCATATAATTGTAAAGAATTTGCAAGCCAGACAATCTGGGGGAACTTTTTCTAAATCTTGCATATCTACTGGTTGCTCTGCTTCGCTGCCGGGGGGAACTATGCACAGAGCAACTTGTCCGACTCCAGCCATGAGTTCGGCAACTCGCTCCAAAATGCTGTCCATTTTTTCCATTAGTTGCTCTGCTGCATCCAGACTCGGCGCGATGATGAAAAAGGTTTTGACTCCATCGGGACAGGGGGCAAAGCCGAGGTTACACTCTCGTAATAGTGCTTGGGTGGAGAGACTGAAACCGTCGTAGAAGCGAGCGATTACTGCTTGATAAAAGGCGATTGTCAGAGAGCGATCGCCAAAAATAGGTTGAGGTAACATAACTACTTCCTTTCGTAGGATTTGTGGGAGCATTGAAAAAATTTTAACATACCTTAATGTAAGCGATTTAACAAAATTATTTAGCGATCGAGATCAGTGACTAGATGTGATAATTTTTAATTTGTGTAGCGATCGCAACTGTCAGGAACTCAGGGCTAAAGCCACTGAGCTTGTAAGAAATTACAAGTTGTTCTGACCAGACCCCTCTTTTGAGGAGACGTTATTCAGGTCACGATACCGGAGAATGCGACGCCAGTTTTCCGCTCTGTCATCTGCAATTAAACAGTTTTAAAGTCACTGAAACAGTGTTGCAGGTCTAACAAGCCTTTATAACCAGGTCGAGGCGAACATTACCCCGCAAGGGAGAAAGGAGACAACCATATCTCCACAGAGGGGCAACCATACCCCTCTAACCCCGAAAGGGGATTCAAGGCGGTTGAAACCGCCGAGTCGTTTTCCTAGGAAGGACTAAAGTCTCGCTCGATTCCCACTTACCGAGTGTTTTTTGTGATAAAATTTACTCGGTGTTAGCGCTGCCAGTGATTAAAATCGCATCAGTAGCAAAAGCTCAGTAAAAATACATAAGTTAAAAACACTAAGTATTAAATCACAATATTAAAGATGAACTCGATCGCCCAACAGTTAAAAGCAAAATTTGAAAAAGCATTCACCGCTGCATTCGGCGAAAGTTATGCAGGTGCAGATCCGATGCTAGCCGCCGCCAGCAATCCCAACTTTGGGGACTTTCAGTGCAACGCGGCGATGAGTTTGGGGAAAAAGTTAGGAAAGCCCCCACGGGCGATCGCCTCAACAATTATCGAAAACCTAGATATTAGTGACATCTGCGAAACCCCAGAAATCGCCGGGCCCGGTTTTATCAATTTAAAGCTGAAACCCGCTTATTTGGAAGCGCAAATTAGTGCGATCGCCGCCGACTCGCGTTTGGGGATTGAACCCGCGAAAACGCCTCAGACAATTGCGATCGACTTTTCGAGTCCGAATATAGCCAAAGAAATGCACGTCGGGCATTTGCGATCGACAATCATCGGAGATGCGATCGCCCGCATCCTCGAATTTCAAGGCCACGACGTACTCAGAATCAACCACATCGGCGACTGGGGCACCCAATTCGGAATGCTGATCGCATACTTGCGCGAAGTTCACCCCGAAGCCCTCACAACCGCTGACGCCCTAGACTTAGGCGATTTAGTGGCATTTTACCGCCAAGCAAAACAGCGCTTTGACGCAGACGAAACCTTCAAAGAAACCGCCCGCCAAGAAGTAGTAAAACTGCAAGCAGGCGCCGAAGACACCCGCCGCGCTTGGAAATTGCTGTGCGATCAATCCCGCCGCGAATTCCAAGTAATCTACGACTTGCTCGATATCAAATTAACCGAACGCGGCGAATCGTTTTACAATCCATTATTGCCCGCAGTAGTCGAAGATTTAACTGATCTAGGTTTGCTAGTAGAAAGTGACGGCGCGAAATGCGTTTTTGTAGACGGTTTCACCAATAAAGAAGGCGAACCACTCCCGCTAATCGTGCAGAAAACCGACGGCGGCTACAACTACGCCACAACAGATTTAGCAGCAGTGCGCTACCGCATCCACAAAGACAATGCAAAGCGCATAATTTACGTCACCGATTCGGGGCAAGCAAACCATTTTGCCCAAGTATTTGCAGTAGCCAGAAAAGCCGGTTGGATTCCTGAAGATGTCGAAATTGTCCACATTCCCTTCGGTTTGGTATTGGGAGAAGACGGCAAAAAACTCAAAACTCGTTCTGGGGAAACGGTGCGGTTGCAGGATTTGTTAGATGAGGCGATCGTCCGCACGCGCCAAGATTTAGAAGACAGATTAAAAGCCGAGGAAAGACAGGAAACTGAGGAATTCATTGCTAACGTATCTCGAACAATTGGTTTGAGTGCGGTTAAGTATGCCGATTTAAGTCAAAATCGCGCCAGCAACTATGTATTTAGTTACGACAAAATGCTCGCTTTGCAAGGAAATACCGCTCCATATATGCTGTATGCTTACGTGCGCGTGCAGGGAATTCGCCGCAAAGGTGAAATTAATTTTGATAACTTAGATGCTGGGGCGAAAGTAATTTTGCAATCCGATGCCGAGTTAGTATTGGCAAAGCATTTATTGCAGTTGAATGAAGTTGTGAATGCTGTCGGCGGCGATTTGTTGCCGAATCGAATTTGTCAGTATTTGTTTGAATTGAGTCAAAAGTTCAATCAATTTTTTGAGCAATGTCCGGTTTTGAAAGCTGAGGAACCGTTGCGGACTTCGCGGTTGATTTTGTGCGATTTGACGGCAAGGACTTTGAAGTTGGGTTTGGAGTTGTTGGGGATTAAGGTATTGGAAAGAATGTAAGTTTTTAACTCTTGTGAAACAGGCAAGATTCCAGGCGATGTAGGGGCGGGTTCGCTAAGAATAATTGCCTGAAACCAACCATCTAGAAAACCCGCCCCGGCCTGATTACTAGAAAAAATGTTCATAATCATCGTGGTTTCCAATCCAAAACCATGTCACGGTATCTCCTTGTAAAATCCCCACTGCTCGATAGCCGCGCGTGATTCTCGCAGACCAAATATTTTCTTCCTGGTTGATGCACTTGAAGTGCAAAGATCGATGAAAGGGATTTTCCAGCCAGAAACGATAAGCTTTTCTAGCTTGCTCTTTTACTCTACTGTCAAGAGAACTGTATTTTTCCCAAAAGGAAGGAAGGGTGGCAGATTTCATAACTCATTGAGTCTCATTTCCTCTGCCTTTCCTTCAGCAATTTCTTGTTTTGCGCGTTGGGCAGCAGCCACAAGTTGCGGTTGCGTTTTTTGGAAAGATTCGTCCCATTGAAGCTCATCTTTTAAGTCTGCGATATACTCTTTCAAGTATTCTGCTACTTGTTGCTGTAAAGTTTCTGGCAGAGACTGCATCATCTCGATCGCTGCATCAATGCCTTCCCACAGTTCAGAAAGCGGTACAGTCTCTCCTGTCATTGCTTCGTGCCATCCTTGACGAAAACAGTCTTCGGCTGACTTCAGCGGTTCCTCATCAGCAAGAACAATAACGCGAACTCTGCGATCGGCAAATTTGGCTGATTGCGCTAGAATTTCTTCCCACGTTCCCTCTAGTTCTAGTAGTTGTGTTGTCATTTTTTTCATGGAATTGTGACTAAGTTTATTTTAGCGTGTGAAGAAGTACGATCTAGTAGAATAACAGCAGCTTAAGGAATTATGGGCAACGATTTAGAATTACTTTAATACCTTTTTCCAGTTTCTTAATTTCTGCCCCTTGGGCATCAATCCAGGCTCTTTCACTCTCACGTTCTGCGGGTGTCTCTTGCTGATATCGCTCTTGCTTTTCCAGAAAATTATTGTAAAACATCATGGCTTCAACCAAAGCTTGACTTCCTAGTTTTAATCTGTCATCAAAGATTGAAGTGATGAAATTATTGATCGCGGTTGAAACCTGCTTTTCAAAATTTACAGCCTGTTCCCAAAAAAGATCACCTAAACGCTGTTTGGTTAAATTATCCAGAGCCGGACTAAGTGCAGCTCTCAGTGATTCGGTATTCTCAGGCAAGTAAAATGTCGGCTGCTCAAACTTATTTGCTATCTGACTAAAAGTTAAATTCATCTGATGATTCCACACAGCTTTTGTCTGGTTATCTAAAAGTTTGGCACACTTCGTAATCACTTTTAAGTTAATCTTACTAATGTCTTGATAAACCATACCCAGGCTGTTCGTAATAATTTGATTTATTTCCCTACAAACAATATCAACAACGAGGGGAATATCTTTAATAAAATCATCCTTTTCTTTCCAGCCAATTCCTTTTTTTTGTTTCTTTGCTGCATCAATAAACCACTTCTGTCTCACGCGGGCATCAAATATTTGATGCCAATAATCTTGAGATTCAGTGAGCGCCGAACTTTGACATAGCTGACCGAGTTCATTAATTCTGAAATGGCAGCCACTCAGTTCCCCAAGCTGTTGCCATATTTCCTGTTTTGAAGCTAGGGTAATCCCAAGTTTGCAAGTCCAAACGTGTTCAGCGTGATCTATATCGTTCCGGCATCCTTGCACAATTTTCTTAAGTCTGGTAGCTGATTCCCTCAATTCGTCAAAGCCAGGCTGGACTGACTTAATCATGGTTGTGGCAGATTCCTTAATCTCTAAGGATTTATAATCATCCGCCGCGACGACTCCCGCTGATTGGGCGATGTTCTGAAATGCTTTCAGGAATTCGTTCATCTAAGTAATTCCACTGTAGACTGACAAAGTTAACCATAATAATATAATATATTATAATATGTAAAAATAATCGCTATTAAGGTAAAAAATATGGTTTTTGTGTTTCCTCCTCACATACAGGCTGGTATCATCTCCGGCACTTATGAAGTGGTGAAGAATAGTGCAGGAGTATTATTGGGAATAGCTAGAGACAGGGCAACAGGTCACTTTGTAGGTGCCGCAATTGGGATGGCTGCCGAGCCGTTGTTAGCTATCCCAGACTTTGTGTTAGGTGTAGCGCAAATGGTTCAAACCGATCTGGGTTTTAAAGAAACTTACAAAAGACTAGATGTGATTCAGTATGGCTTAAACTCTCTCTCGGCTAATGTGGGCATTCTGTCAGCATCTACTGCCGTCATTGGTGTCGGCGTGGTGGCGATAGGGGCACTGTCCGCCGTTAACCTTCATCAGACCTTAAAAATGAGGGAAGATATTAAGGAATTGAAGCTAACAGTTACACACGGCTTTATTAGTATAGAGGCACTGCTCAAAGACCAGAAAGCAGAAGTTATTGCGGAAATTAAACTGTTAGCTGAAAGCATTAATTTTCAGCAACATCGTTTAATCTTAAGTCAAGCTTATCAGAAATTTGATCAAGCACAGAAACTAATTCAAAATGCTTTGTTGATGGAAGATAAACATACCCGAAATTCTACCTTGACAAGCGCACAACACATTTTAGCTAATGCTTTAGCTGACTATAATAATCCTGACTTATTCAATGGCACTTGTGCAGTTGGCTATCTTCGTAGAGTTGAATGTGCTTGGGCAATTGAGCAGACAATTTCATTAACTTATCAATTGCTGAACGAGCCTGCATCTGTAAGTAATTCCCTTTCCCACCTCCAAGAAAGAATACGCCAAGACATTTTCATCGTTATTGAGCGCTGCACCAAAGATGAAATTGATTTTATATTTCCAGAAATCACACGAATTTACAATCAGGATCTAGCAGTTTTAAACTCTTGGCAAAATCAGGTAGATTGGATGCTAAGTTTATCGGCTGATGAGCGTAAACAATTGGCTAGTTTAAATATAGAAACGACACCAGTTTCAAATACTAATCAAGAAGTTGCTATAGTGGCAGAACCAGAAGAAATTGCGCTCTACGAAAACTTGCAGCAAAAATCCCACTTCAAATCACTACGCGATCAATTGCGATTTTTGATAAAACCTAGCTTGCGTCAACAACATGAATCTTATATCAGTCAGAAAGCAACTACCTCTGGCTATAAAGCTTTAGCCCCCTCAAATTGGCAAGAAGTCAATGATTTAACTGTTGCTAACCTCTACTGGTATTTTCAAGGAAATGATGAATCAGCAAAGCAGACCGCAACAACATAGCCCTAGTTTGTCACTAATCCGCGAGTCGTGCGGCTGGAATTGGGTCGGTGGCTGAAGGTAAATCAACTTTTAGGGTGCGTCAGACGAAATTATAGATTGACAAAATAAGGGTTTGGGACTCTGACGCACCCTACTCTATATGCGAGTTGCTACATTAAATTAAAAAATGTGAATTTTAAGTTATTGGCTGAAACCTATTTCGCTTAAACCCTTTCAGCTAATATACAGCTTACACCACATTCATCTAAATACGATGGAGTACATTGAAATCGAGCATTTACGGCTTTTTGTTAACAATCAAGCTCTCCAAGACGCCTTTAAACATTGTTACCACAATTTGGCGATCGTTATCTCTGACAAAAATATCGTAATTGGGACTTGAGTTAATTTCAATCAACCAATATGCTCCGTTTTTATCTAGCGCGATGTCAAGCCCAGCATAATTAATCGCAATTTCAGCAAAAACAGGTTTAACAAAATCTTCAATCTCAGACATGAGATTTGGGTTAATTATATGTTGGGCTTTTGCACCTTCCCAGTGCAGCGGGCTTAAATTGCCCGCAAATTCAGCCTGAGATTTGTCTTTTTCGTACAGCAAAACTAGCTTTTCTTTGCAGAAGACAGCCCGATATTCGTGGGAAATTTCGATATATTCTTGAGCTAGCGCCACATAGTCATAATCTTTGCTATTGACATTAAATATAATTTCTAGGGCTGCTTTAATTTGCTCTCTAGTTTCACACAAAAAAACATTGTTGCCACCAGCACCGCGATTTCTTTTGAGAATCACCGGGAAAGCGAATTTTTGGTTTACTTCTAAAACTATTGATTCAATATCTGGGAAACTCAAATACTTTTTATACTTCTCCTCGCCGTGAGGCGAGACAAAACCGAGAGTTCTGGGAGTATTTATTTTGCCGTTTAATAGTTGATAAGTATATTCTTTGTCTTTAAAAATCTCTGCTACTGACGCGCTGTTAAATGGCGTCATGTAATTGACAAAGTAATATTCTTCGCCGCCCTGTTTGATTCTAATCAAGTTTTGGGAAGGATGCAGGATTTCGTAAGGGATATTTAATTCCTCACAAGCTGCCAGCAGGATTTCAATATTGGTTAGCATAAAATGTAACTTAATTAGAAAGTAATTTTAAAGATTTGAGATTTGAGAATCGCTTCCAAATCTCAAACCTCAAATTAGATCGCACTTTTATCCAAACAACCGCTGCTGTCCGTTTGCCGCGTCTTTCCCGGCATAAATCTCGCGCGTTCCCTTGGGAATGTAAATCCAATCGAATTCTTGCAAGCGGTTTGTTAAATTGGAAATGCTCACTCCCAATTCATCTCTCATTTTGTATAAATGCGACCACTTAGTTAAATCGCGTCCCTGTCTTTTTTCCTCCAAAATACACCGAGGCATCAACAAACAGCTTGCAAAATATTGCGCTTGCCATTCGATCGACAAAACCTTATTATCAGCACTCGCACCCCGACAAACAAACGGTTCCTCGACATCAGACGCGGTTTTTTCTTGATTGCCTAAGTTTAATTCCAACTGTTCCACTGTGCCGTCTGCTTCGTCTTGATTGACGTGTAGCACCCAGTGGCCGATTTCGTGGGCGATCGTCGATTCGATGAAGCCCGGCGGTTTTTCGAGAATCTGTTCGTTGATTTCGATTAACCGCTGCTGCGGCAAAATCCTCGCCGCGATCGCACCCTCTTCATCCGGCTCAATGCACTCCCAAACTACGCCTAAATCCAGAAAATCAGCAACTGTTGTCGCATCAAAAGGCCATCTCGGAGCAAAATTTTGCGTTTTCTGCATCTGCATCAAGATGTCATTTGCCAAACGCTCGATCGATTCTTTGGGATAGAAGCAATACGGCTTAAAAATACTCACTATGAGGGGCCTCTCTTACGCTTCAAAAGACTGTTTGAGCCAATCTGGATTTTCTTGCATCCGGCGGAAAAGAGCCTGCATTTCCTTCGGATTCTGCTTCAGCAGCGCTTCGTACTGCTGCGGCAGCCTCCCCGCCAAGAAAATCAATTCCTCTTCGTTTATGTCTAGATTCCGCGCTAATGCTCGGATTACGTCCTCTTTTGGCGCATAATCCGCTCGATCGTTCTCCAATTTCGACAAATAAGTAAAATCCACACTTAGCATAGCAGCTAGCTCACGTTGTGAGTAAGCTTTGTCCTTGCGAGCTTGACGGATCAGTCTTCCAAATGTTTGTTCCACGGTTTTTCGCCTCCTGACAAGCATTCTAGCCTGTTTTGATGAAAAGTTCAACAAAATACTTGACGGGAAAATCAACCCGCGCTACCATGAGGTTAGTTGACGGTTTAATCAACCCAGTAAGCCTGACTGGTAGGGTTAAGAGTGCAAATTAGCCTAGCTCACACGCTGCATATAGCGTCGTCAACTTCAGAGGAGTGAGAAGCGCTGGGCGTCAAAACGCTTGTACGCAGCAAATAAGGAGGAGCAGATCGCAAATGCTGAGAACCTGGACAGACACGCATTACAAGCTCGAAGACGATGACTGGCTATACATCGCCACCCACGAAGAACAAAGCTCAGCCTCACTGGTTTGTCCCGGCTACGCGCGGGATGGCGAAGGCTTCAGCATCCACTTCACCCCAGCGCACCTAGAAACGTTAGAGCATTTGCTCGCCGCGCTGCGGATTATCAAAGCTCAACAAGAGGCGGTGCTTGAGTATACCTATCCCGAACCAAAAGCGACAACACATCTCATTAGGTAATGGAAGGAAGAAGGAAGAGGGAAGTTCGGCAACGGATTCGGTAACGGATGTAACGGATGTAACGGATGTTAGGAAGAGGGAAGAGGGAATAAAAATAACTCCATTTTTGTGAGTTCCAATTCCCAATTACCGATTCCTAATTGTCAGAACATAAATCAATAACTAAGGAAAAACGAAGAATGACTACTAAAACACAAGAAAGACCTACATTTTCAGTATTTGGTGCCAAACCGAGCAATGCTTTGCTAGTACCAGAAATCCCGATCGCAGTACGTAACAATTGCCAGGCCGGCCAGTGGACAATTGGCGATACAGACTACGGTTCCAAGTGTTCAATGACAATCCTCAAATTCTCCAAATTCTTCGGTTCCCTCGGTCAAACTTCCCACACACTGTGGGGTCAACTGTGGTTTGTCGCAGAAAGTGGCGAATTGCCGCAAGGAGTTGTCATGGTGACATACATCAAAAACCGCAGCTTGAACGATTTTAACCGTTTGGTAGCATCAGTTCAATCTCGCGGCGTAGAACCTGCAACCGGAATTTTTGTTCCCGAATTTGTCAAGCATTCCGGCCAGAAACCAGACGACAGCGGAGTAGTAAAACCGATCAACTACTACAGCTTGAAATGGTCTTGGATGGAGCGTAAAGACTGGGGAGTAATCGACCAAGCCGCAGCAGTTTTGTCAGATTCTAGCAATCAATCGCGGATGATTGACTTAGAAGGAACAAAAGCTATGGTGTGTTTAGATAACCTACCGGCGCAGCAAGTTGCCTGCTTGATGGCTGCTCACGCTGGCGGTGAAAGCGATGCTATGGCTTTGAATTCTAACGGCGGTATGTCGCTACCGCCAGCGGAAGACAAATCAACTGCTGACTTGTTCTAATTCTGTCGTAAAGGCGCGATTATATCGCGCCTTTACCATAACTGTTACAACGCATAGTGAAATGAAGAAATTAACGAATCTAAAAACCCAACCCAACCTGCAAGAAAGCCGTTTGAAAGAGAATCTTGAGCTGCTCGACCAAATTCGGGCAGACGCAGTTAACGACATCGAAAGTCTCACCAAAGACTTCCAACACATGACTTTAGTTGCCGAATCAGTCCAGCGGAATTACCGAGCTTTGTTAGCCGAAAATCAATTGCTAAAAGGCACACTTTTAAGTATAATTGATGAGTGCGGCTGTAGGCAAGGAAATCGGTGCGATCGCTGCTGGAAAATTCTCAAAACTCTAGCCAGCGGCAATCCCGAAGAAAAACCCGACGCAGCCAGAAAGTACCGTTCCCTTCTCAGCCAACTCCGCAAATTAGAATAACTGAAAACGTTTCAGTCACAAGTGTCTAAAAGTTATAATCAGGAGAAGCAAACATTATGACAATAGCAACTGCCAAGGATAGCAAAGCCAAAATTTTGCAAAACTTTCAGCAGATTTTAGCCGACAAGAAAAAGATCGAATCCAAAGTAGAAACAAAAGAAGAGTCAGCCGAAAAAGCCAAAAACCAACAACTCCTAGAAGTCGCTTCCACCTACACAATTGACAGCATCGTCAAAGGCTTAGCAGACTTACAATTAGATTTCGGCAGCATCACCAGCGGACTTTCGGAAAAACTGAAGGCGGAATCTTCAAAATTAGACGAATTAAAACGCGCCCTCGAAATTGAAGCGGCACAATTGCAAGAGTTGCAGCAAATCAGAGTTGTAGCAGACGCCCTCCACATTTTAACTCAAGAGCACCGAGAAAAATTGACCCTGCTGGAACAAAACGTTGCTAACCAACGCGAAATTATCGAAAAAGACACCACCCAAAAACGCAAAATTTGGGAAAAAGAACAGCAAGAATTTGATGCAGCAGTTCAAGAAGAAACTGCACTCATAACTAAAAATCGTCAGGAAGAAACAGCCGATTACCAATACGAATTAGAACGCACCCGCAAAATCGAAACCGACGAATACGAAGAAACGAAGCGCAAACTAGAACGGGACTTGCAAGAATCTACCCGCGAAAAAGAAAAAAATTGGGTGGAACGGGAAAAAGTCCTCAGCGACAACCAAGTGGAGTTTGAAGAGAATCAAAGAAAAGTCGCCGGATTTGAAGAAGAACTCAAACAGGCTTATGTCAAAGCCAAAGAAGAAGCAATTCAAGAAGTTTCCCGCGAAGCTAAAGTCAAGGCAGATTTAGTGGAGAAAGAATGGGAAGGAAGCAAGCAGGGATATGAATTGAAAGTGCAATCTCTACAGCAGACAATTGAGCGACAAACCGAACAAATCGCCGAAATCTCTGCACAATTGCAAGCGACGATGAAGCAAGCGCAAGACTTGGCAATGAAAGCTTTTGCTACCAAAGCTTAAGGTTTGTAGCTCAATTTTGGATAATAATCGGCGGTTGAAACCACTCAAGAGTCAAACAAAGTCCGCCGATGCGGACTAACAAAGTTAGGAGATGAAAGCGATGGCGAGAATGAATGACAAAAATACGAAGGCTGAAATATTAGAAGCTTATAAACAGTTGGAACAAGAAAAAAATGCACTTGATTCGCAACTGAAGCAGCTTAATAACGATAAATCTGCCAATATTTCTCAACCAGAAATCGCACTCAAAGAACTAGCAATAGCGGAAGCAAGAAAAGCAATGGCTTTAACTGAAAGCAAACAAAAAATGCAGGGGACGATCGACAATTTAATCTTACTGCAATTTGGCTTCGGTGCCGCTGTCAGCGAACTGTCGGAAAAACTGACAACAGAAGCGTCTAAACTGGGGGAATTGCAGCGAACTGTCGGCGACGAAATCCAACAACTGCAAGAGTTGCATAGTTTAGAAGATGTTGCCGAAGATACGCTGGACAATTTAATCCAACAATACGAAGAAAGCGCCAAAACATTTAGTGCGGAACTCAGCGAACAGCGCGAAACTGTTGAACAGGAATTGTTGGAACGCCGGCAAGCTTGGGAAAAAGAGCAGGAACTGCAAAAGTTGGCCGTTAAAGAACGCAATGAGAGCCACCAAAAAGCTCGCCAGCGGGATGAAGAGTTGTATGCTTACGATTTGAATCTTCAGCGAAATCTCGACATCGAAGAATACCAACAGCGCCAGAAAAGGCTGTATCAAGAAATCGAAGAGTTTCAGCAAGAACAGGAGAAACAGTGGGCGGAACGCGAAAAATCAATTTCGGAACGGGAAAAACTTTATGCTGAGGTGAAGGCGAAGGTAGAAGCTTTCCCGAAAGAACTGGAAGCTAATATCAAGAACGGGAAAGATAACGGTCGCAATATTGGCAATTACCAAGCTAAAGTTAAGGCTGATTTGTTGGCTAAAGATGTTGAAGGGCAAAAGCAAAATTATGAACTGCAAATTCAAGGGATGTTGCAGACAATTCAAAATCAAGATGCGCGCCTTGCTAGCTTGTCGAAACAACTGGATTCTGCTTTGAAACAGGTTCAAGATTTGGCGGTGAAGGCGATTGAAGGAGCATCGAATTTAAGTTCTTTGCAAGCAGTCAGGGAAATTGCGATCGAACAAGCGAAGACTCAGCAAAAAAATAAGTAGATCGGACTCGGCGGTTGAAACTGGGGCTACACCAACGAAGTAGATAAGAGTCGGCGGTTGAAACCGCTGCATAGAGTCAAACTCTCGTTAGTGGAGGCGGACTGGGAGAAGTAAGGTGCTCTTCGGCGCACCTTACGCTATTTTGAGAAAAAACAAGCTTTCGTTAGGGGAGTTTTCAAACTGTCCACTCGCTGCGCGCCTTCCTTGAGCCTCAAAACCTATCTACAGCGTTCTAATTTTTAGTCAAAAGCCCGATCGCACTGTTCACTTATCGAAACTGTCCCTTCCTCTCCTGACCGCTTCACTCACGCTATCTATTCTTTAAGTTAATGAACCAAAAGATATATTTGACTTAGAGGCACTATGCAGAAACAAATCATACGCCAAAAAGATACTAATGCTTGGATACTTCAGTGCTGGGTTTCTTTTATTCTTGCCCTTTCCGCCACTACTGTAGGTATCATTTATTTACAGGTAGATCCCTGGCAAAAAGCTTTTATGGGTATGGGTTTAACTTTTTCAGTCGGCTCGTCTTTTACTTTAGCAAAAACCATTCGGGATAACAACGAGGCAACAACATTAACTGCCAGAATCGACGAAGCTAGAGTTGAGAAAATTCTCGCTGAGCACCATCCTCTCAAATAAATTTAATTATACAATGTATACAACAAACAGCCCGCGCGGGCTGTTTTTGTTGTTTGAGCGATAGGTTTCAAGCTGCGGATGGGAATTGGGGATTTCAAGGGCTACCTTTGAACTTACGATCGCGCAACTTATTCTTTTGTCGCTGGCGAATACCGGCCTTAACTGTCGCCATATCCACCGGAAAACCAACGACAGGCATCACCTGATCCTTGCGTTCTTCTTCCAGATTCTTGAGTTCGGTGTAATCAACCCAGTGAATGCAATTGACTGGACAAGTGTCGATCGCCTCAGCAATCAACTCTTCAGAATCCCCGTCTTGTCGAACTACGCGCGATCGACCGTAATCCGGTTCAATATAAAAAGTATTGCGAGCAACGTGAGCGCAGTGCTTGCAGCCAATGCAGGTAATCTCATCAACATAGACACCTTTTTGGCGCAACACACCGCCCAATTCCGGTTCCAAACCAGAGCGATCGGGCGCATCCCGCAAAAAACCTCCCAACTCCGGCTCTAAACCAGAGCGATCGATTGCTGTATCTATTCCGAGTCCAGAAAGCTCAGACATTTAGACCCCCACAATAGTAAATAAGTCCGCGAAAGCGGACTTTGATGAGAAAAGATTGCAAAAATCTCGCAAAATTATTAAGCGCACCAGCGCTGCACCACCAAACGGATAGAACCGTCTTGATTTTGCTTTTGCTCAGAAATTTGGAAACCCTGCTTAGCGCTTTCATTCACCACAGTATGGTAAGCGTAGCGCTGAGTCACCTTATTCAGAAAACGGTCTACAGACCAAGCTTGCTGCCAAAACTGCAAGTCAGCCACCAATTCATACTCAGTCCCGTTCCAGCTAAAACCTACGTCGTAGCCGTTTTTTTGCTCTATCACGACCTCAGCGGTGCTGGTGAGGCCGCGATAGCCACGCACCTCAGTTGGCCCCGACTTCCAGTCGATACCCAAGTCAGTTAAAGCAGCTTCCAAAGAATTCAAATTGCGGATCTGGGTCTTAATTTGGCTAAAATGTGACATGGTGGTTCCAAAAAAACTTAAGTGAACTCAACAAAAAAAATTACCAATCGCTAAAAGCCACTTGGGCCGTCGCTTCGGCTGACTGATGCAGCGCTTGCGTGAAATATTCAGATGTTGACTCTTGGTGAAGCACCACGCCGAGCTGAGCTTCAATTGCAGCCGTTACCTCAGCACAGGAAGCACCGACAATGCCGGTGACTTTTTCCTGTACGCGGCCATCTGGATAGATCACAAACTCTAGTGTTTCCATAATGCGGGCTGACTGAATAGGAATATTGAGAACAGACACCGACACCAGCAAGCCAGGGACGATGCCTCCTGAAGTAGCTTCTTGAGAGTTGGCTGACTGACAAAGCGCTATATCAATTTTGACGAATTGATAGGTTTTGAGTCACAACTTAACATAAGTTATTAATAAGTAGAAGCAATACATCAGTTGTATGTAAAGTTTCGCGTAGATCGTGACATCAGTCAAGTCATACATGAGTCGTGAATATTCGCAAGGGCTATTTGGGAGGGATCGTCCGGGAAGAGCGATCGCGGAGGGTGAGTATGTAAGTTAAGTGCGGTGGGAACCGAGGTACTTAACTTACATAAAGCTAAGGTGATTGAGATTTGTCTGCATGATTGTGGGGATCGCCCAACAGCGAGAGGCAAATGCGGCTCAAATCAAGTCTTTGACGGAAGGGTTGCGATCGCGCTAGCATCAGAAGTTTATCAAAAGTGCCTTCAGTAACTTCTGGTCGCGGTGAAGCATCCTCTGTTGACTTTTTAAGCTGAAGTTCCCCGCAGGAGGGAACTTCAGGTTAAACTTTCTTGGCAGTGATACAAACCATTCCATTAATCATCTCGTTCTGAAGTACCTGTAAACCTATTTCAGATAGCCGATCGCACAACCAATTTTTATTGAGCCGCAGTTTTTGGTAAGAACTGGCACTGAATGACCACCCATCGCCCTGTTTTTGATAGAGTAAGTCGTGGACTGCTACGCTGTTTTCCTGATACTCCAAGAAACAAGTGAGGATGGTAAATTCATCACTTTGTACAGGAATAAAACGCTGAGTTCCATGAAGCTCTGCTGAAACATAATCGCGGAAAGTTAAAATCAACATCCCATTCTCAATCAGGCAGCGCTCAATGTCCAAAAGTAATGAATCGACAGCACTCAATGATTCTAGGTGTGTAAGTGTGTCGCCCATGCAAACAATGAGCTGCGCCTGTTCCTGAATATGTTGCGAGAAATTAAGCAGATCGTCGTGAATGGTAAGGATGGAAAGATGTTTAGCGCGATCGCGTAACTCTGAAAGTAGGGCATCACAGAAATCTATAGCTACTACCGAAAAGCCTAATTTCGCTAAAGGAATAGATTGAAATCCTGAGCCTGCACCTAAATCAATAGCTAATCCTCGCGGTGCGGAGTCGAGCGCCAATTGACAAAAAAGAGCGTGATTTCGTTCGATCGCTGCTTCAGGATTTCCTGACATCCAACTGTAAACGGCAGCAAGTTGCTGGTTATAGTGGTCTTGTGCTGTGTTCATTATTATGCTAAGTTCGATGACTCGTTGAAAAGGAGCAAAATCATTCAACCCGATGGAAACTAAACCACCACTGCCACCTTTTACGCGGGAAACTGCTAAAACTAAAGTTCAAATCGCAGAAGATGACTGCAATAGTCTGGCTCCAAAAAAAACGAGTAGCTTTAGCTTACACCGAAGATTCGCCGTGGCGTAACCCTGCCTAATTTTTCATTGGAAGGTAACAAACCAAGGCTTTCTTAAAACGAAAGTGGGCAAAAGAACTAGACTACTGTTTGAAAAATGAACTGAGGAGTTTTACAAAGAAGCGGATTTCTGTGCGCTTTGAATAGCAGTGGCACGAGGGTCAGAGTGCGGATTTGTTCCTTGAAATAATCCCAAAATATCGAAGGAAGAGGGAAAGGGGAAGAGCTGAAAAGCTGAGAAAAATAGCTACAACACTTGCCCGCTAAGCTTTTTCGTTATTTTACATCCTTGATAATTTGACAGTTTATTGGGGTGTAAAGTAATATATTCTATAACTTATTCTTGACAAATATCTATAAAATTTATCCTATTTTTCGCCCACATAAGCTGATGCGCATCTAAATTTGACAATCAAATTCGAGCAAATTCTTGTGGGGTGGGCGTCCCGCCCGCCCAAAAATACAATGCAAGATGCGTAACAGCTTACCACTTGAAATGTACTGTGCGAACGATAAATAAGTTTGGGTTGTTTTGGACGAGATACATAATTTTTGCGCTACAACCTTTTTAACTAATTTTTTTTCCATAATTGTCGCTGTATAAGCGATGATTACTAACAACATTAAGCTCAATATCCTGGGTTATGAGACTTGGGCATCTTCAATGTTATAGCTACCGCTTTTATAATCTATAAACATTTTTTTTCTATCAAATCTTTGTTTATAAGCGCTTATAGCAGCTTTTAAGGTTTTCAAGTTAGTTAATATAAACCATCATTCTTTGACTGTGACTCCGCGATATTTTCCTTTCCATTTACAAGCGACATTAGCTTTAAATCTTTTAAATTTTGCTGGCCGGGTGACAACCCCGCCCAAAAGCCAGACAGGGCAAAGATTTGACTCACCTGTGTTAAAAAAAGATATGTCAAGCTAAATTTACACTCGACTTATGCCAAAAATATGTTACCTAGATTCTATCAGACTCGCTTCCAAAGAGAACTAGCCCCCTCTCAATTTTTAGTTCTAGAAATAGTGCTCAATCTCTTAACATCAGAAAAACAGGTGAGATTAGAACGACTTGCTCGCGTATTTCCGTAGCCCATTACCACGCTCAAGTCGTCGCCGCAAGTTACAAAGATTTTTAGATTTACCCCAGCTTACCTTAACCTGTATGTGGTTTCCCCTAATTACCTATTAGTTGACAAATTATTGCCCACCCAGACAGAAATTATTGAGCGCGATCGATCGCAGCCAATGGGGATGTATCAATCTGTTTATGGTTAGTCTGATATGTCCCCGAAGAGTAATCCCGTTATCTTGTCCCCGTTACCAAAACGAGGTAGCAGTAATATCAATGAGCAGATCGCCGTCATCTCAACTATTTTACCCTTATTTAAAGATTATCAGCTCGTGGTACTAGGCGATGCCTGAATTCTGTTCAGTAGATTTGGCCAACTGGCTGAGAGAGCAAGATGTGTATTTTTGCTTACGACTCAAACGAAATCATTGTATCGAAACCGAAAATATGCTGCAGGCTACGGTTAGATGAGTTAGGGACACGCGCGGAACATCTCTATACTTTCAAGGTGTAAAAGTTAGAAATACTAAGGCACTGGCAGGATTTGATATTGACTGCAAATGGAAAAGGAATTATCAAGGATGGACAGTTAACGAGGCGTGGTTTATTCTAACTAACTTAGGTAGTTTACCGGAAGCTATCGCTGCTTATAAGCAACGGATGGGAATTGAGGAAATGTTCCGTGATTGCAAAACAGGAGGCTATAATTTAGAGGGTAGATGGTTAATAAAAAAGCGATTAATTAAAATATATTTTTGATTACAATTGACTCCATTTGTGACATGCTTGAAGGTATTATAGTCAACAAAAGTATTTATAAAAGTAAACTTTTGCATCAAGTAACCCCAAATAACTTATCGCAGATGCAGTAAAGTTTGGAAGGGCAATTATAGCCACAAGTGGGTTAATTATCTTGAACAATATGCTGAAACTGTGGAATAGTTAATGAAGTTAACTTGTAATAAGCGTCACTTTTATCAAAAAGGTCTCAGGACTAGAACCTTTCTCAGGCAAGGTTTATAGCTATATTTGTCACCCCCAGGATCGCAGCACTTGCCCTTAATTTGATGAATCCTCACCGTTTAAGAGATTGGTTGACTCATTGCTGCTACTGTACCTCATAGCATCGGCAAGTGCTGTAAATTCCGTGCGATCGCGGATGGCAGCGCTGCTGAAATAGGGGAAACTGATAGATAGGTTAAATAAAAATAAGCGAAATAAACCAGGTCGCTAGCAGTTTCAGAAGCTCTGAATCCAAGGCTGTATCTACCCCTAAACTCGCTTTGGGAGGGCGCAATATGTTGGCTTCTTTAAGGGAAACGGCTCGCGCCTCGGAATACGCAAATTCCCCATCCAAAAGCTTTGCATTCAAGGACTCCAGCATCAATGAAGGTGGATATTTTGTTTCCAGAATTTTGGCTGGGGAATCTGACTGCATCGAGAAAATTACCTCGGTACTTCAAAAATCGGCCTCTATCCTGAGAGATTGATAAAGTTTACACAAGTTCTGACGACGGTTCAGATTAACAGTAATTAGGCTCTGTTCTCCTTAGTTCGGATTACCTTAATCCATACAAAATTTAATTGCTCAAATCGCACAGTTATCAAATAAAATCGAAGAGATAACTCCGGGGCGTATCTACCAATAATGCCCTTAATGGAGTCTCCAATATGAGTTCTACATTCGTTCAAGTTAACTCACAATCTTCTTTTGAAAAACGGCCGCTGCGCTCCTTAGTCTTCATAGACTCCGGCGTGGAAGATTACGAGTCACTTACAGCGGGAGTGCTGCCGGGACAGCAGGTAGTAATACTCGATCGCACCAAAAACGGCATCGAACAAATCAGCTCTGAAATCCAACAATACGCCTCTACTAACGGGGCTATTGACTCGGTTCACATTATTTCTCACGGCAGTTCTGGCAGCCTACAACTTGGCAATACTGCTCTGGGTTCACATAACATAGAGCAATACAAAAGCCAGTTGGAAAAGTGGCAAAATTCACTAGCCCCAGAAGCAGACATCATTGTGTACGGCTGCGATGTAGCAAGCGGTACAGGTGCTAATTTCGTCGATCGCTTCAGTCAATTAACCGGGGCTGACGTTGCGGCATCGACCAACACAACCGGCAGCGGCGGCGACTGGAATTTAGAATTTGCTAGGGGTCAAATTGATTCTCCCTCAGCCTTGCAGGCCGATGCGATGGCAAGTTACCGAGGTGATTTAGCTACGCTCGTAGTAGCCAACAATAGCGATAGCGGGCCCGGTTCATTAAGAGCTGCGATCGCCACCGCTGTTGCCGGGGATATCATTACCTTCGCTCCAGGTTTAGCCAACCAAACTATTACTCTCACCAGCGGTCAACTTGATATTCCCGTTGGCAAAAACATCACCATTGACGGCGCAGCAGCACCCGGTTTAACAATCAGCGGCAACAATGCTTCGCGGGTAATCCGCACAGGAAGTTCGACCAATGTTACTCTAAAAAACCTGATTATTGCCAACGGCAAAGTTTCTGGAACCGATCCGAATAATGACGCAACTAGCGCCGGTGGTGGCATTCAAACAGGAAGTAGCAGCACTTTAACTTTAGAAAATTCCCAAGTCAATAATAATGTTGCCGGTTTTGGTGGCGGCATTTACACGGGTTTCCGCAGCACGACGACTGTAATTAACAGCAAGTTTAGCGGCAATGACGGTTCGCTAGCAGATAATACCGAACGCGGTGGTGGCGCGATCGCCACTAAAAGCGGCGGTGTTCTGACGATCAGAGATAGCGAATTTACCAACAACAAAGGCAGCTACGGCGGAGCTGTTAATAACCTGTTGGGCAGCATGACGATCGAAAACTCTAAATTCACCGGCAACCGCACAGAGAAAGGCGTTGGCGGGGCAGTTTACGTCGATGGGGCTAATGCTTCCGGGCCGGATGCAACCCCCGGCCCCGTTGCCGGAACTATTGCTATCCGCAACAGCGTTTTTGATGGCAATATCGGAGCCAGAGAAGGAGGAGCAGGATTTTTATTTGGCTATTTTCAAGATAAGATTGTTTTGGAAAATAGCACTTTTATTAACAATAAAGCTGTTAAGGATCTAGCAGGAGTTGGAGGTTCGGGAGGCGCAATTCGTCACGGGAATGTGGATCTTACTGTCACAAACTCCACTTTTGCTAATAACCAAGCGGAAGATAATGGGGGCGGTTTGTGGTCAGGAGGGAATGGAAACATCAGCATTGTCAACAGTACATTTTCCGGCAACAGCGCTGCTAAGCAGGGCGGAGGGATGCTTATCGCTAACAGAGATTCCTTTTCGACTAACATCGTCAATTCGACTTTTGCTAAGAATACCGCTGAATTTTCGGGAGGTATTGCTACTTTTAACGATCCGGTAAAATCGCCAATTACTGTCAAGAATTCGATTTTTGATAGGAATACGGCAAGTAATTCTTTTAAAACTAGGCAGCACACTGGACGGGAGCTCATCGATGGGGGAAACAATCTTCAATTTCCCGCTAAACTGACGACCGGAGATCCTAATGATAGTAATGTTACGGCAAATGTGAGGATCGCAGACCCCTTACTCGGCCCTTTGCAAAATATTAACGGCGCTTTCGTTCTGCCGCTGCTAGTAGGAAGTCCGGCAATTGATACCGGTACTGGTGCGGGCGCGCCGGCTGCGGATCAGCGCGGTGTGAGTCGCCCTCAAGATGGTGATAATAACGGAAGTGCGATCGTTGATATTGGCGCTTACGAATTTAACGCTACAGTCACGCCGACTCTTACTGGTTCTTTGGGTCAAACCAATAATTACAGCAGTGTCAGTGACCTGATCGCACAATGGCCGAATGCCGCCCAGAATCAAGGCATCAAACTGTCTGGGATAGCTTTTGATGGCTTTGAAACTGACTACCTCAACCCGAATGTCATCAGCAACCTCACTTTGGCAACGAACGAAAACCCTAAAAGCTGGTTGAGCTACGGCAGTACCGGTGGTATTGGTGTGCCATCCTCTTATGATGGTTGGTTCACCGACGCCAGTAAAATTCGGGCTGAAATCAACCATAACCCCAACACCAATCAATCTCAGACGCTGAAGGTGAAATGGGCAGATAACCAAGACATCACTAGCACAACGATCGACCTCAGTGCATTGAGTCCCAAAACAAGTCCAGGTTTGGGCGATCAAGGCAATGAAGTTGGTTTTCTGCAAATCTTTAATAATGGGGTTCGGGTACCGGCCACGAATTTTACGATCGCTCGCCTCAACGCTCCGATCGCTCCAAAACCCATTAGTGTGTCTTCAGATGGAGTGACTTTCATTGGCGATCGCACCGATGGCAGTTTCAAATTCCAGATAGTAGGAGACTCTTTGAGCGGCGCTACTTTTGACGAACTGCGGTTCTCCACTAAAGCCTACGATAGCCCCACCGCTGCCTACGCCGCCACCTCCTTCAAAAGCGACGGTTCCGACTACCTAGTGCAGAAGATTGAATATCAAGGCATTTCTAATGTGACGCCAACTTCGTTGTCAACGCCATTTGACAGTCTCACGGGGTCTATTGATACTAATGCTGTGCCCCCGACTTTCTTCTCTTACGGTTCATCTCCCGCTCCTATTGCTGATGGTGGTTCTGGAGTTGTTACGATTAATCGAACTGGCGATACTTCGGTTCCGGCTTCGATCGACTTTTTGATTGTTGCCCCTAGTGGCGGTCAACCTGTCAACAACATAGATTACAAAATTAGTCCGTTTCCTGTGAATCCTTCGTCCGGCACGGTGAACTTTAATGCCGGTCAAACTAGCGTTAGTCTGACGATTAACAACCTTCCCGGTTTGACTGGTGGGGTGGTGAATTTGGGCTTTAGCTCAGGTGTGAATGTCGGCACTCCGGCATCGACTGCAATTACTCTGCTTTAAGGCTGTTAGTAGGGCGAGGAATCCTTGCTCTACTAATATGTCCCGCAAGTAGTTAAATGCTTTGGTAGTGATACACAGTAAAGGTTTAATATTAAATCAACATAACTTTCGAGTGAAAATTATGGACTGTCTTAATTGTTAAAGTGTTTTTTTAAAATGGAAATACTTATTACAGCAAACAGCGATTTAAGTGTAAAAATTGTAGTCTTCAGGAAAATTAAAAATACTGAATATAAGCAGCTTTCACTCCTTTGAAATGGCTTCAACTCCCGCCAAAAGTTTGAGCATACATGAACAATTTTTAGAGGAGGCACAGTATGGCTCAAATACTGTGCTTGCTGCGTAAGTCCTGAATATTGCTATTTCCTTGCTGCAGCATTGGATCTGGGGTCTAAAACGTCTCGGAGGCCGTCGCCCAAAAGGTTGAAACCCAGAACAGTCAAGGTAATCAGCAAACCGGGAAACACGATAGTCCAAGGAGACGAAAGAGCGTATCCGCCCTTAAAAGCATCAGAAAGCATCGTCCCCAACTCAGGAACCGGCGGCTGTGCCCCCAAACCCAAAAAACCCAAACCTGCAGCTTCTAGTGTCGCCGTACCAGTCGAAAGAGTTGCTTGTACAACTAGAGGCGCGAGACTTCCCGGCAAAATGTGGCGAAAAATAATCCGTAAGTCGCTGGCGCCCAAGGCCTTGACAGCCAAAACAAATTCTTGTTCCCGCAGAGACAGCACCATACTGCGAGTTAAGCGGATGTAAATTGGAATTTGCACGAGGCTGACGGCGATAATTACACTTTGCAGGCTCGGCCCGGTGACGGTAACAACGCCGATCGCCAGTAAAATCGAAGGAAAAGCTAGCAAAATATCCGCCAAAGTGCCGATCGCCATTTCCAGCAACCCCCGAAAATACCCGGCCACGAGCCCCAAAAGCGCTCCCACAATTAAACCCGCACCCACAGAAACCAGGCTGACGACTAAAGAGATCCCCAATCCGTGCCACACCCGCACCAACAAATCTCGCCCCAAACCGTCGGTGCCAAACCAATGTTTAGCGCTAGGAGCCACCAAGCGCGACAAATAATCTCGATCGACCGCCGCATCGTAAGGAGAAAGTAGGGGGGCCAACAGTGCCGAGATCGTCAGCGCTACAGTCAAAATTAAGCCGATTTTCCCCGAAGTCGATCGCCAAAATCGTTGAAAAGCTGGTTGTTGAAATATTAAGTTTTTATGCAATTTTAGATTTTCCATCTTTTGCTGTCACCAAAAAAACTCAGGACTTATTGCCAAACCTTTTAGGACTGAGATAACTGTGGTGCCCATAAACTGATTAATTCATTGACAAGGGCGAGCAATTCAGATATAGACTCATTGATTTCTGGTGCTTCAAATCCATGAATAAATCGGTTTCTTACGCTTAAAAGTAGCATTGCTCGATCGTACTCTTCGATTGAAAGTTCTCCTTGGGAATACATATGTTTGATTAGAGATACTGTTGGAAATCTTTCAATAGGAATAGTAACTTCCTCAGCTCGTCTCCGCAGGAGTGCTTCAAGTGTTCCCCAAAGTGATAAAAACGCGCCTTCATTTTCTCCTAATGAGATCAGACGTTCACCCTGTGTTTTTCTACTAAAAACTTGTTCCCAAGATAATAGATTGACTTCATTGTCTTCGTCTTTCAGTAAAGCATCTTCAGTAATTAACAAGAAACGCCAGCCTGTATTTTTAGAGACTATTTCAGCAATTTCTTTCAACCTGTCTATGGATGTTTGTCTGGCAGAACGTTTGAATTCGATTATGTAACCTTCGGCTTCGTTCTTTTTTACAATCAAATTTGGACGATATGTCCCTAAATCGAAAGGGATCTGTTCGGGTTCAGGGTCAACCAATACTGTATAGCCTTCTTGTTGGTATTTTTCGGCAATTTTAGAAACTGATTTGTCGTGTATCAATTTAGTAGCGGTCATAGATAACTCTCTAATGCTTTTGCTGAATTTCTTCTAACGTAAACGCACTCGCTGCCAGATATTATGCCACGAACCAACAATGACGGACATAAAGCAACGTCAAATGTGCCACTCAGCGAGCGACGATGCGACTGCACATCTGTGACAAGTGAATCATCCTCATAAACTAACCCAATTAGTCCGTCCTGTATGGGCTTTATTATATTGTCTGTGTCAACTGGGTCAGTATCATAGAGGTATACTAAAGTTAAATGAACGTTTCCTGAATAAGGATCTCCTACCCAAGTTTTTGAAGCTTCTGCACGCACAAATGCTTGCCAATCCTGTAGCTTGCTTCTCTTCCTCGTTTGCTTTCGATACAGGGCGTCTTGGAATCAGAAACTCAAATTGCATTTAGAACTCCGAAAATTGAATGCGAAAAGAAGGGATGAAAGGCTAAATTAGAACTAGACTATAACTTGCAACTTTTAACAAATCAACTTTTGTTTTGTCGATCGCACTGATTTCTCATAACCCTCACGCCCTCACCGCTCTCGCATTTGGCGAGATCCCCCGACAGCATCCCCAGCAACCATCAGCCGTGGGCTCAATCTAAAATCTAAAATCTAAAATCTAAAATCGGATGACCCTTTAAGATATAGAGAACAAGATAAATTTAAAAGCCAAATGACATCAACCCTACTCAAAACCTCAGCTCGCTCGCCCCTCAACGCCCCAACAATCCGCCATTTCCCCAACGGCCTCACAGTTATAGCCGAACACCTGCCGGTAGATGCTGTTAACCTCAGCGTTTGGCTCAATTTAGGCTCAGCCGTCGAACCCGACGACATTAACGGCATGGCTCACTTTTTAGAACACATGATTTTTAAGGGAACTCCGAGCATTCCCAGTGGCGAATTTGAGCGCGCGATCGAGCAACGCGGCGCTGTCACCAATGCTGCCACCAGCCAAGATTACACTAACTATTACATCACCACAGCTCCTAAAGATTTTGCCGAACTAGCTCCCCTGCAAGTCGATGTGTTGCTCAACGCCAGCATTCCCGACGACGCCTTCGATCGAGAACGGCTGGTAGTCTTAGAAGAAATTAGACGATCGGAAGACAATCCCCGCCGCCGCACCTATCAGCGATCGATGGAATTAGCCTTTGAAGTCCTGCCCTACAAGCGACCGGTACTCGGCCCGACTGCGGTAATCGAACAGTTGACAGCCCAACAAATGCGGGATTTCCACAGCAGCAGATATCAGCCAGGGGCCATGACAGCCGTAGCTGTAGGCAATTTGCCAGTCGAGCAACTAATAGAAATTGTCGCAGACAGTTTTGCAGCAAAAAGCACAGCACCACACAACAAAATAAATGTGCCTGCTGTCGGCAACTTTCACCCAGAACCCCAAATCCTGAACTACGGCCAAGAATCGCCGTTTACAGAAACAGTCCGCCGCGAATTTGTAGACTCTGCCCTTCAGCAAGCCCGACTGATCGTGATGTGGCGAGTGCCAGGTTTCATGGAAATGTCCGAAACTTATGCCCTCGACGTTTTGGCGACAATATTGGGTCACGGCCGCACAACTCGCTTGGTTCAGGATTTGCGCGAAGAAAAAGGGCTAGTTTCGTCAATTTCGGTCAGCAACATGACTCAGCGACTCGGCGGGGTATTCTCAATTTCCGCTCAACTACCGACAGAAAACTTGGCAGCAGTGGAAGCAGCCATCGTCCAACACATCCGCACTCTCCAAACCGAACTGGTGACAGATGCCGAAATTTCCCGCATCCGCACTCAAGTAGCAAATCGGTTTATCTTTGGTAACGAAACTCCGAGCGATCGAGCAAATTTGTACGGTTACTATCAGTCGATGGTAGGAGATATCGCTCCCGCCCTCAACTATGCCGCCTGCATCCAAGCTCAGACTGCCGAGGATCTCCGAGAAGCCGCTGTCAAATATCTGTCTCCCGACGCAATGGGTGTTGTGGTAATTCGCCCCGACGAAGCATAAATCGGACATCGCCTCAACAGGGCAATTCTGCCATCCCTCTGCTTTTGAGCCATCCAACAGCATTCGGAATTCGGCAGAAACAATGTCAACGCGCACGAGGGATTTTTAGTCAATAGTGCGTGAAATCCGATCGGCCCTCGCCTTGAAGGTTTTGTATCAAAGAATTAATATGAAGCCTTTAAGGTACGGACGATCGGCAAAATTACCGTAATTTTATGAGACGATAAACTCGGAATTATTGACGAGTCAGCAATGTAGTCTAGGGAAACCGGCTCGAGCGGCGATCGTTATTCTAAAATATAAAATCTAAAATCTAAAATCGGTTGCTCGGCAAAATTACCGTAATTTTATGAGACGATAAACTGGGAATTATTGACGAGCAAGCAATTTAGTCTAGGGACACCAGATTGATCGGCGATCGTAATTCTAAAATCTAAAATCTAAAATCTAAAATCTAAAATCGATTGACAGGGGCACGCAAGCATGAAATTACAAAACTTTCTCAACTCAAACATTAGGTACGATGCCAAAGCAATTGCTGCCGATGACGAACTCAGTGGCCAAATTCAAAGCCGCCTCATTGACCTGGGTTTACTGAAGCCTCCCGTAGACGGGGAATTTGGCCCTCTCTCTACTGCTGCACTCCACCGATTTCAAACTCTGATGAAGTGCGGCGAAGCTGGTTTTTTGGGAGCAGTCACAGCCAAAAAGCTAATCGAAACCAAACCAGAGGAGATTCCCACACATCCCCTGATCCTGAAAACGCTCAGAGACACCATTTTTAAATCAAAACCGCTGGCATCTTCTCAACTTCAGGACTCGGAAAAACAAGTAATACCAGCCGGAAAAGAGTTTGAGATCCTGGCTTTTGCTCCGGCTCGCGGCCACATCAGAGTTGCTCTTCGCAACGAGTCTTTCAAAGATTCAGGAATTTGGTATGTTTTTGGAGCACACGCTCAAATTACTCAAGACAGCGTTCTGTTTTTTCCCAAACCGAATCCCCCAACTGTCAGGCTGGGCATTCCTTATCTATCGCAAATGGATAACTTGAACAATCCTACAGGTTCTTGCAATGTAACTTCATTAGCGATGTGTATGGAATTTTTAAAGGTGCCACGGCGCAAACAAAGCGGGCAATATGAAGACGAACTCTACGAATATGCGATCGCCAAAGGTTACAGTCGCTGGGACCCCTACGATTTAGCAAAGATTGTTAGAGATTACGGCGCTCAAGATTTCTTTACCGAGAATGCAACTATTGATGACGTTCAAGATTGGCTAGCCAGCGGAAATCCCGCTGTCATCCACGGATACTTCACGTCTTTCGGTCACATTATAGTTGCCGCCGGCTACGACAGCGAGGGATTCTTCGTTCACGATCCCTATGGGGAGTGGTTCCGAACTGGCTACGATACAAGTATCAGCGGTGCTTACTTGCACTATACTTACCGCTTAATCCGCAGCCTCTGTATGCCTGACGGGAATTTTTGGGTTCATTTTATCTCAAATCATTGTTAAGAGTCATTAGTCATTAGTCATTAGCTAAGAGATAAGTTGCCTCGGCAATTCTTCGGCGATTCAAATCGCTTAATAGTCAAACGAAGTCGGAGCAGAGGGAGACTAAAAAGTAAAATGGCTATTAAAGATTGATTTGGTATTTGCCATATTTTCTATCACTAATGACTGCTGACTAATGACTAATGACTCTGAATTTTCATGCTCAAATCCAGCCAAGTCGATCGCGTAATCGGAGCACTGGTAGAAATATAGTCAACTCCGGTTTCGGCTACACTTCTAATTGTTTCTAAAGTAACATTGCCGGAAGCTTCAATTTTTACCAGATCGCTCTTTTGGCGAATTAGTGCCACAGCCTGCCGCATCAAATCGCAGGACATATTATCTAACATGATAATATCCGCTTTGTTCTGCAAAGCTGTCTCTACTTCAGCGAGAGTTTCGGTTTCGACTTCGATTGTCAGCGGATAGGGGATAGAATTGCGAATTAGGGCGATCGCCTCTGCAATTCCTCCAGCCGCCGCAATGTGATTATCTTTAATCATCACCGCATCATCTAACCCCATCCGGTGATTGCAAGCACCGCCGACTTGAGTCGCGTATTTTTCCAATAATCTCAATCCGGGCGTTGTCTTGCGCGTATCCACCAATTGCACGGGCAAATCGGCAATTTTGTCAACATATTTCTGAGTTAAAGTCGCGATGCCGCTCAAACGCATTGCCAAGTTTAATGCTACTCTTTCTCCGGTTAGCAGCGCATCGAAATTGCCGGAAATCTCGGCAATTACTTCTCCTTTTTCGCACAGTTTCCCTTCCGGTACTTGGGGGATGAAACTGAGGCTGCTGTCTAAAAGTTTAAATGTGCGATCGGCAATTGGCAATCCCGCAATGACTCCAGCTTCTTTGACAATCCATTTAGCTGTACCCTGGATGCTGTTTGCGGGAAATAAGGCCGATGTTGTGCGATCGCCCCTACCGATATCTTCTAGTAGCCAGTTGTGCAATAGGGAGTCTAAAACTATCCAAGGTGGTAATATTGCTGTCATGTTTTTGTCGGTTGTTATATCAAGATCATATCTACTAGGAACAATAGTCGATCGGGCGATTTTAGGCAAGTTGCACAATTATGATGGTGTTAGTGCGATCGGGATTTGGGTAGAGTGAGGGCAATCGGGCTAGATGATGGGGTATTCTGTTGCTGACATTGGGTGTTGGTGCTTTAATGGAATAGATAGGGCGATCGCGAGTAGAAACCATGATACAGCCAGTCATTTTAGAAAAATTAGCAGAACTCCCTGAATCTCTTCAGACAGAAGTGCTTCATTATATTGAGTTTTTGATAGAAAAGCAGGCTAAAAACTTAAGTCAAGAAAAGCCGACCAAGCGAGGTGGACTTGGAATTTGGAAAGGTAAAATCTGGATGTCTGATGATTTTGATGAACCTCTCGAAGATTTAAATGACTGTGAAGTTTCATGAGCAAATCAGACTTCTTTCGGTGAGGGAAGCCAAACTCAGAGAATTATGGAATAGTCAGGAATAAACTTGTAGTTATGTGTCACGCCCATTGTTACTGAGGTGTAATTAAAAAAAATGGAGTCTCATCAAGATCCGTCCTCGTGGCTACCACTGCTACTCGAAGAGCTGGAAAACCTCATGGCTATTGAATCCAGTAGGAACGGCAATCCCTGGATTTCCGTGGCTAGGCTCACTGAGATATTTTATAAAAAGTATGGAGTGTCACTTGAAGTAGTGGCAAAAGTTCAAGGTTATAGCTACGGTTTGAGGAGTCTTTTGACAAGTAGCGGGCGCTTTTCGATCTACGGCACTCCAATACCGCAAGAGTTTTATGTAGCTCTTCTTCAGGCAGTAGTCCCTAGTTTTCACAAGTATCAAGCAACCTCAATCAAAGACCGAATGAAGCGTAAGCGACCTGAGAAAGTCGATGAGAGCTTACCAACGATAGTGAAGGCTGAGGGTGCTGAAGATATCTCACCTCGCCAAATTCAAAGGATTTCAGAATATCAGCGAATCTTAAGTCTTGACATTAAATCAGTAAATGACTTGGAAACCGCTTTGATAGAAATTATCAAGATTTTGATGGTAAATCAGCCTGAAAATTTTGTGACAATTGCAGTATTGAGTAAAAAGTTTCACGATGATTATAAGCAACCAATACGAACTGTAATACGAAGCGTGTGTCCTGATATGAAATTGATTGAAATACTTCAGACCATTCCTAGCCTCCATGTCCAAAAACTGGATAATGATTGGCAGATTACTGTAGAGGCTCATTCAGTTATAGAATAAAGGTTACTAGGCGCCGCTCAACTTGGCCGTTCGACCACTAGGAAAGATGCGATCGCCCACTATTGACTGCTAAAATTAAGGGCGATCGCTCTTTCTATTTATGCTAAAACCCAGTTTCGGACTTTAGATTTAAACCCATTACTATCTTACTAGCATCCTGTGTTAGCCTAGTTCACAAGAGATATAAAACTCTAATTGAAACATCACATAACATCATGCAAACCAAAACCATCGCAATTCGCGTTAATGCTGAAGTTGCTAAGATATTTGAGGCTGCTTCTGAAGAACAGCGTCGTAAATTGGAGGCATTACTTAGCCTGAAACTTAGTGATGCAATTCGACGAAAAAGACCCCTAGAGGAGGTCATGAGTGAGATGAGTCGGAATGCTCAAGCGCGAGGATTGACCCCAGAAATTTTGGATTCAATTCTTTTTGAGGAGTGAGATGCGCTACGTTTTTGATACAAATGCAATCATCAGTGCAATTCTGTTTGATAACAGTAAACCCGATCGCGCCCTTCGCTATGCTTTAGCAAACGGAGAGGTGTTACTATCACTTGAACTGCTAGAAGAATTGAATGAGGTATTGGGGCGCGAAAAATTTAATCGGTATGTCACAAGTGAAGAAAGGGAGGAATTTTTAGCAGCTTTGGTGGACAGGGGGGTTCTAGTGGAGATAATTGAGAAGGTGCAAGAGTGTCGCGATCCAAAAGATGACAAGGTTTTGGAGTTGGCATTAAATGGAGAAGCGGAGTATATCATCACTGGTGATAGGGATTTGCTCGTCTTGCACCCATTTCGTGGTGTGGTAGTAATCACAGCAGACGAGTTTTTGAAGACGGTCGAATCTGAGTAGTTTTGATTTGGGATGCGAGTTACCGATCGCCCTTAAAGAAACAAACTAATATCCACGTGGAAAAAATCGGCTAACTTTCTGGCTTCATCTATTTCGATCGCCGTTCCGCTAACAAAAACTTTATCAACCTCTGTTTCCGTTCCCAAAACGGGAATCAAATCTGATTTGTCCAAATTTCTCGCATCCATTAAATGTTGCAACATAGAAGCAGCATTTCCTGCAGGAATCGGATAATTTTCAGACTCAAATTTTTCAATCAGCGTTATCAAAAGCTCCAGAAATAGCTCTTCCTCCAGCGATCGCATAGGGCGGTGTTCCAGTTCGCAAGCGAGAGCGATCGCGGCCTCGTTTTCTGCTTCATTTGCGATCGGTTTGGGTTGATAGCGAACAAGTAAATCTGTATAAGATTTTGCATCAAAAGTACGGATCATTTTTCCACTCATCCTTATCATACTCAGCGTGAGTCAGAACATATTTGATGTAGATTCTTTGAGAAACGTAAACCAAATCAACAATCAGCCGATCTCGATTTCCCTACTAATCTTCCTAAACTTTTACCTCAAAAATAGAATGTATACTACAATAGAGTTAGTGAATCAGGTTTCATAATGAAGTACCCAGTGCATACAGTTTCCCAACCAGTTTCAGGTAGCGAAGTTCAAAAACTTGCTCATGCCCTTAAGACTGGCGGTTATGTTGCAAATGAAGCTGCTTTAGCTTTAGCTAAACGGATTGCCGCTCGTCGCCATCGTCGAAAAGCTGCCAATGCCGCCAAGTAGTAAGTTTGCGGGAGTTGATTTTTCCGAGCTGGCTGTTGAGCATTTAACCTCCGAGCTTACCATTTCTGGTCAGGGGTTTCGTTGTCTGCGGGGTGAGTTTGTCACTTACTGGCGACAAGGACGTATTCAGCGAGATATAGATGCTCGTATCAGTCAATGCTGGATTTTACGCTGTGAAGACAGTTTGGCAGGTTACATCACGCTACTCACAGATAAACTGGAATTAGATGAACCAATCCTGGTTGACGAAGGCGTTCAGTACCAGTCGTTTCCAGCCATCAAGATTGGTTTACTAGCGGTAGATAGACGTGCCAAGGGAGCAGGTCGCCGTCTAGTTGAATGGGCAGTAGAGTACGTTGCAGCGGAGATTTCACCTACAGTTGGTGTGCGCTTTATGACTGTTGACGCACTTTACGACCCGGATACTACTCCTCCCTATGACGCATCTGGCTTTTACGAGAAGTTTGGTTTTCAATTTGTCGCTCCTAATGAGTCTTTACCATCATCAGTGCCTTATCGTACAATGTATCTCGATCTCAAGCCATTGATCGATCTATTCAGTATCCAAGATAATGACTAATAACTCCCCAAAAAACTAAAGCTCTTTTCCGTTGTTGCGGGAAAAGAACTTTAATTTATTATTAACCTGGCACTGAGCTATTTTACCGGGCAGTGACCCGCCGAGTATCTTCGCCATAGCAACGTTTAACAACCGAGTTCGGGATGGATCGGAGTGGTTCCATTACATCATAAGCACCAGGAAAGCTTTGAAAACTTTTTATCCTGTGTCTGCATTAAGTTAGATGCGCTGCATCTCTTTCGCTCGACTTAATTACTTTATCAAGTTTGCCTTTGTCTGTCAACCCCAAAGTCAAAACTTTTTTTCGATCGCCCGAAACAGCCCCCAATAGCCGAGTTTGACGTATTATTTGCCAGTGTTGCCGCTCGACCTTTAACTCACAAGTCCAAAAACGCCGCATCAGTTCCCTATTCTCTGCGAATCTTCCCGTCCTTCTCAAACCACGCCACGACCTGCTTAACTGTTAATTGTTCGATCGCCCTTTCGGCTTCCATCGCAACTTGCCTCTCATGCCGCAAAGACGCAATTACCCTATTCGTAAAAAAGTTTTCCTTCCTCGCATCAAGTTCGATCGACCACAAATCTGTTCCTGGCCCCGAATATTGAGATTTCTACAAAGGGCCCTAGACGAGCTGTTGTTTAGATGAGTAATAATTCACCAAAAAACTAAAGCCCTTTTCCGTTGTTGCGGGAAAAGAGCTTTAATTTATTATTAACCTGGCACTGAGCTATTTTACCGGGCAGTGACCCGCCGAGTATCTTCGCCATAGCAACGTTTAACAACCGAGTTCGGGATGGATCGGAGTGGTTCCATTACATCATAAGCACCAGGAAAGCTTTGAAAACTTTTTATCCTGTGTCTGCGTTAATTGTGATGCGCTGCATCTCTTTCGCTCGACTTAATTACTGTATCAAGTTTTCCCTAGTCTGTCAACCCCAAAGTCAAAACTTTTTTTCGATCGCCCGAAATAGCCCCCAATAGCCTAGTTTGACGTATTATTTGCCAGATGGGCCGATCGACCTTTAACTCACAAATCCAAAAAAGCCGCCTCGGTTCCCTGTTCTGTGCGAATTTTCCCATCCTTCACAAACCACGCCACAACCTGCTTAACTGTTAATTGTTCGATCGCCCTTTCGGCTTCTGCCGCAATTTGCCTCTCATTCCGCAAGGACGCCACCACCCTATTCGTAAAAAAGTTTTCAAAACTAGCATCAAGTTTGATCGACCCAAAATCTGCTGCTGGCTGCAAATATTGAAATTTCTACAAAACTGGCACGTTAGACATCTTCAACAATTCTTGTCGGAAGTTGGGGTTAGACATCCGGTGGCCCTAGACGAGCTTTTGTTTAGATGAGTAATAACTCCCCAAAAAACTAAAGCCCTTTTCCGTTGTTGCGGGAAAAGAGCTTTAATTTATTATTAACCTGGCACTGAGCTATTTTACCGGGCAGTGACCCGCCGAGTATCTTCGCCATAGCAACGTTTAACAACCGAGTTCGGGATGGATCGGAGTGGTTCCATTACATCATAAGCACCAGGAAAGCTTTGAAAACTTTTTATCCTGTGTCTGCGTTAACTGTGATGCGCTGCATCTCTTTTGCTCGACTTAATTAACTTATCAAGTTTTCCCTAGTCTGTCAACCCCAAAGTCAAAACTTTTTTTCGAGCGCCCGAAACCGATGGAATTATCGGGGTTTGAGGCCGAGTTTGGGGGTGCGGTCGATCGACCTTTAACTCACAAATCCAAAAACGCCGCATCGGTTCCCTGCTCTCTGCGAATTTTCCCGTCCTTCACAAACCACGCCACGACCTGCTTAACTGTTAATTGTTCGATCGGGAGCTCGGCTTCTGTCGCAATTTGCCTCAAAGGCCGCAAAGACGCAACGACCAAATTCGTAAAAAAGTTTTCAAAACTAGCATCAAGTTCGATCGACCCTTTAATGCTCTCATCATTCTTAATCCAATCCATCACCTGCCCATTAGTCACCTCAGCCACCGGCTTCCCAGTCTCCCCAGAAATTTGCTTGAGCACCCTCAAAGCATAAATTGCCACCCGCGCCGAAAACTTTTCCTTCGACGACAGCAGCGCCATATCAACTTCGGCACACTCTTCCGGCTTTAAAAAATCTGCTAGCGGTTCCATATATTAAAAATTGGTAATTCGTAATTAGTAATTGGTAATTAGTAATTGGAATTTAGGATTGGTAATTGGGAATTTGAAATTCTCATCCTTCTTCCTTCTTCCTTCTTCCTTCTTCCTTCTTCCTTGCAATCAAATAACCGCAGCGGTGTTCCCCATTAATAATCGAGTGAGTCCGCTCCACAATACAATCCGGCAAAACCGCTGCAAACATTTCCAACTCATTACCGCAGACACTCGGAAAAGTTTCAGCAACATTAGAAATCGCGCAGTTGTGTTCCATCAACACAAATCGATCGTCCAAACCAGCGCGATCGCAGATCCCAACCTCTACAGATTCTACAGGATAACACTCAGCCATATAACCTTCAGCCCTGCGGAGTTCCACCAACTTAGTCACCCGTTCTTGCAGCGAACCCGCACCCACTAGCCGCCGGTAGTCCGTAGCCTTGCGCTGCCACTGTTTTCGCAGGATAGTAATCACTTGCTCGCGGCCGACGGTTTCCGCCAAAGTATCCAAGAAAGAGACTGCAAAATCGCCGTAACGATTCGGGAATCGATCGCGCCCCAGACTGGTAAGCTCATAAATGTGCTGCGGCCGCCCCATCCCAGCCTGAACCGACTGATACTGAATCAGCCCCTCCGCTTCCAAATCCTTCAAATGACGGCGAATCGCCTGCGGGCTGATATCCAAAGACTCCGCCAACTCAAGAGCCGTCCCCTGCCCCCCCTTGAGCAAATAGTCCAGGATGTCTTGTTTGGTGGAAGTCTGCTGAGTAGTCTCCATCATCTTCACAAAAAATTATTAATTTGACTTTGACAATATCACTGTTGTTAATGTAGCTTAAAATATACTAAAGCAACAAATCTGTTGTTTAACTTCCCAGAGCAGCCCCCAGAACTCGCCGGGCACCCGACAGTTCAGCGTCTGCCATCTTTGAGAGACTTATCCAGAACACTCGAAAGCGCAAAATTAATGAGCTCTACAGTCACAACCCTAGTCAACCAGCCCTACAAATACGGTTTCGTCACCGACATCGAGTCAGACACCATCCCCCGCGGCTTGAGCGAAGATGTAGTCCGCCTGATTTCCGCCAAGAAAAACGAACCGGAATTCATGCTGCAATTCCGCCTCAAAGCATACCGGAAGTGGCTGACAATGACCGAGCCCACCTGGCCCCACGTCAACTATCCCGCGATCGACTACCAACAAATTATCTACTATTCCGCGCCAAAACAAAAGCCCAAAAAGCTCAACAGTTTGGATGAAGTTGACCCAACACTGCTAGAAACCTTCGAGAAATTAGGAATTCCCCTCTCCGAACAAAAACGGCTCGGAAATGTCGCCGTTGACGCCGTTTTTGACAGCGTTTCAATTGCGACAACCTTTAGAGAAAAGTTAGCCAAAGATGGTGTTATTTTCTGTTCCATTTCAGAAGCCGTAAAAGATTATCCCGAACTAATAGAAAAATATCTCGGCAGCGTCGTACCAGTCGGCGATAACTTTTTCGCAGCCCTCAATTCAGCCGTATTCAGCGACGGTTCCTTCGTTTACATTCCCAAAGGCGTAAAATGTCCGATGGAATTGTCCACCTATTTCCGCATAAACAACGGAGATTCCGGCCAGTTCGAGCGCACCCTAATTGTCGCAGAAGAAAACAGTTCTGTGTCTTACCTAGAAGGCTGCACCGCGCCGATGTTTGACACCAATCAACTGCACGCCGCCGTCGTGGAATTGGTAACAATGGACAATGCCGACATCAAATACTCAACAGTGCAAAACTGGTACGCCGGCGACGCCAATGGCAAAGGCGGCATTTACAACTTCGTGACGAAACGGGGTTTGTGTCAGGGAGTTAATTCTAAAATTTCTTGGACACAAGTAGAAACCGGTTCTGCAATTACTTGGAAATACCCCAGTTGCGTGTTAGTCGGCGACAACTCGGTAGGCGAATTCTACTCAGTAGCGCTGACAAATAACAAGCAGCAAGCTGACACCGGCACAAAAATGATCCACATTGGTAAAAATACTCGCAGCACGATTATTTCTAAGGGAATTTCTGCCGGAAATTCATCCAACAGCTATCGCGGTTTGGTGAAAATGGGGCCGAATGCTAAAGGCTCTCGCAATTACTCTCAGTGCGATTCCATGCTGATTGGGGATAACGCTCAAGCGAATACTTTCCCTTATATTCAAGTGCAGAACCACACTGCTAAAGTGGAACACGAAGCTTCTACTTCTAAAATTGGGGAAGAGCAATTGTTCTTCTTCGCACAGCGGGGAATTTCCGCAGAAAATGCTATTTCGATGATGATTAGCGGTTTCTGTAAAGATGTTTTCAATCAGTTACCGATGGAATTTGCGGCGGAAGCTGATAAGCTGTTGAGTCTGAAGCTCGAAGGAAGTGTCGGGTAGAAGGAAGAAGGAAGAAGGAAGAAGGAAGAAGGAAGAAGGAAGAAGGAAGAAAATATTTGGGCGGGCGAGAAACCCTCGTTACCAGGCTCTGCCTGGTAACGCATATCTAGAGGCTCTGCCTCACATTTCTCTCTCCCGTTTCCAACGAGGCAGAGCCTCGCGACACGCATTCCTAGGCTGAGCCTAGGAACGAGAAAAAAAACTGTAAAGTGCATTGAGGAAAAGGACAAAAATAGATGATTGTAGAAAATAGTCAAGTGGTGCTATCCGTCCGCGATTTAACTGCGGATGTCGAAGATACCCAAATCCTGAAGGGTTTGAATCTGGAAATTAAATCGGGTGAAATTCACGCGATTATGGGCCCGAACGGTTCGGGAAAAAGCACTTTATCCAAGATATTAGCTGGTCATCCTGCTTATACGGTAACGGGCGGAGAAGTTACTTTTTTGGGTCAAAATTTGCTGGAATTACCGCCGGAAGAACGTTCTCTAGCGGGCGTATTTCTGGCTTTTCAATATCCTTTAGAAATTCCCGGGGTTAGCAATCTGGATTTCTTGCGCGTGGCTTACAATGCTCACCGCAAACATCGCGGCTTGGAAGAATTGGATGCTTTTGATTTCCAAGATTTAATCGAGGACAAGCTGGATATTGTCAAGATGAATGATTCTTTTTTAGGCCGCAGCGTAAATGAGGGTTTTTCCGGCGGCGAGAAAAAGCGGAATGAAATTTTGCAAATGGCGTTGTTGGAACCGAAATTAGCTATTTTAGATGAGACTGATTCGGGTTTGGATATCGATGCTCTCAAGATTGTCGCCGGCGGTGTGAATCAGTTGTCAACTGCTGAAAATTCGATGTTGGTGATTACTCACTATCAGCGGTTGCTGAATTACATTATTCCTGATTTTATTCACGTCATGGAAGCGGGCAGAATTATCTTGACTGGCCCGAAAGAGTTGGCGCTGGAATTGGAAGAGCGCGGTTATGACTGGGTTGTGGAAGAGGAAGCAGCAGGAGTAGGCGCGCGATGATGAATACGCAAGTTGCTAGTAGGGAAATGTTTTTGACTGATTTGGTGAATCAGTGCGAAAAGTTAGGCGCTGCTCATCTCAAAAGTTCTGTTTACGGGTTGGATGATTTGCGCGATATTGCAACTCAATACGTGCTTTCTTCTCATTTTCCGACAGTGAAGGACGAAGAATGGCGTTTTACTGATTTGTCGCCGCTGTTACAAATTCCGTTGCATTGGCCGACCAGCAATCAGTCAGAAATTAAGCTCTCTGATATTACGATGCCTGTGAAAGACAAGGCAGATTTACCATTAAGATTGGTCTTTGTCAATGGTTTTTATGCGCCGCATTTATCAACGCTGAATTTGCCGAATTTGCCCATCGACTTTTTCGCAGGTAATCTATCCAATGTACCCGAAAAATATCAAGGGCGCCTCAGCGATGTTTTGAGCAAGCACAGACAGCAAACCGAGGTATTTACGGCGCTGAATACTGTGGGTTTGGCGGATTCTGCGGTGGTGTTCGTCCCGGCCAATATGTCGATCGACCTTCCGATTCACTTGCTGTTCCTGACAGCGCCCGGTGCATCTCCCACGATGTCCCAGCCGCACTGCTTGGTCATAGCTGAGCCTGGAAGCAGCATCATGCTGGTTGAGGATTACGCAACTATCGGTAATGTACCAGCGTTTACTAATGCTGTAACCGATGTTATTGTCGGCGAAAACGCCACTGTGAATCACGTTCGGCTGCAGCGGGAAGGTGGGGAAGTTGTTCATATCGGCAAAAGTGCGATCGAGCAATCTCGCAATAGCCGTTATACTTGCCATGCTATCAGCTTGGGAGGCAAAATATCGCGGCACAATTTAGAAGTATTTCAGCGCGGCGAAGCCACTGAAACAACTTTAAATGGCTTAACCGTAGCCTTTGGCGAACAGTTATCAGACACTCACAGTTTAATCGATTTCAATCACCCCCACGGTACAAGCCGCCAATTGCACAAGTGCATTATCGGCAACAAAGCTCGTGCTGTATTTAACGGCAAAGTTTTCGTTCGCAAAGCCGCACAATTAACAGACGCCGGACAGTTAAGCCGGAATTTGTTGCTGTCGCCCAGGGCGCGTGTAGATACCAAACCGCAGTTAGAAATTGTCGCCGACAACGTTAAATGTTCCCACGGTGCAACTGTCAGTCAGTTAGAAGATGATGAACTTTTCTACTTGCAAAGTCGCGGTTTGGATTTAGAGAGAAGTCGCTATTTGCTAATCGATGCTTTTGCGGCGGAAATGCTCAATCAATTACCGATTCTTGGGGTGGCGAAAATGCTTTCAACCTGCATGGCTATCCAAGGATAACTCATAAAGATGAGGACACAGAGGACACAGCACTGCTGTGTCCCTACAACATCTTGCACCATTTATAACAGCCTGTAGGGGCGGGTTTCACGAATAATAATTGCCTAAAACCAACAATCTCGTAAACCCGCCCCCACCCAACGACAAATCACTTCAAAAAATATGACACTTATTCAAGAAAAAACACTTGCATCAAAAGTCCGTGGCGACTTCCCAATTTTGAATGAAAAAGTCAACGGTAAACCGCTAGTTTATTTAGACAATGCAGCTACTTCTCAAAAACCCCTAGCTGTCATCAATGCTTGGCGCGACTACTACGAGAAATACAATGCAAACGTGCACCGGGGCGCTCACACTCTCAGCGCCAAAGCAACTGATGCTTACGAAAGTGCGAGAGACAAAGTTGCGGCGTTTGTAAATGCCGCGTCGCGGCAAGAAATTGTCTATACTCGCAACGCCACCGAAGCGATTAATTTGGTTGCTTATTCTTGGGGCTTGAGCAATCTGCAAGCCGGAGATGAAATTATCCTGTCGGTAATGGAACACCACAGCAATCTCGTTCCCTGGCAAATGATTGCTCAAAGAACCGGTGCGGTGCTGAAGTTTGTCGAGTTAACAGAAACTAACGAGTTTGATTTGGAACAGTTTAAAACGCTGATTTCCCATAAAACTAAATTGGTGTCAACCGTTCACGTTTCTAATACTTTAGGCTGCATCAGTCCAGTTAAAGAAATATGCAGAATTGCCCACACTTACGGTGCAAGAGTTTTAATTGATGCTTGCCAAAGCGTGCCGCACATGATAGTAGATGTGCAAGCAATAGATTGCGATTGGCTGGTTGCTTCTGGTCACAAAATGTGCGCTCCGACTGGCATCGGTTTTCTGTACGGTAAGCTGGACTTGCTGAGAGAAATGCCTCCGTTTTTCGGGGGCGGCGAGATGATTGCTGATGTGTTTCTCGATTATTCCACCTATGCCGATTTGCCGCACAAATTTGAGGCCGGCACGCCTGCAATCGGCGAGGCGATCGCCCTTGGTGCAGCAATCGATTATCTTAGTAACATTGGCATGGATAAGATTCACGCTTGCGAAGCAGAATTGAATGCTTATATGTTCCAACAATTGCGGCAAATTCCCGAAATCAAAATTTACGGGCCACAACCAGACAGCAACGGCGAAGGTAGGGCAGCTTTGGCGGCATTTACTGCGGGAGAAATTCACCCTCAAGACTTGTCTACCTTGTTAGATCAGGAGGGAGTCGCGATTCGTTCCGGGCATCACTGCACCCAAGCTTTGCACCGCTATTTGAACGTTTCATCTACTGCCAGAGCGAGTTTGTATTTTTACAATACTCGCGAGGAGATTGATGTGTTTGTGAAAGCGTTGAAAGAGACGATCGACTTTTTTGGTGGGATTATGGGGTAATTTGGTGGGTGATGGTGCGCGGGTAGAAATTTAGAAGCGATCGCCCTTTTTTTGACCGCAGATGAAGGCAGATGAACACGCATGAACGCGGATGAAGAAGAGAGCGATCGCAATCCCAAATCCCAAAACCCGAACGCAATGTGGTAAAATTGGGCTGTCAAACCAAAGGAAAGGCAAAAATACAAAGTGTGTTTGATGAACTAGGTTCATATAGACAAAGCCTAGGTTTACCACTGGCTGGCAGCGAAACCGATAAATCAACCATAGCTAAACTAGAAATAGCGGGTCAAAGTTTTTTTGGCATCAACTCTGGCAGCAACCCCAATCGTCGGCAAATAAATTTTAATGTCAACCCTATCACCAAAACCCACGCTGAAGCCGATGCTTTTCAACAAGCAGCAGATGCGGGAATTAGAGGAGGTAAAGCACGTTTGATTTGCGATCGCGAACTTTGTGCAGCCTGCGGCTTAAGAGGTGGAGTAAACTCTATGGCTTGGCAGTTAAATATAGAAGAATTAGAAATTGTTACTCCCAGTGGAAGTAAAACAATAACCGTTAAACCCCCAAATAGAAGGAGGCAATAATGTTTGTGTTAAACCTATCAGCAGAAAATTGGGTTGGCAACCAGGAGGAAGGTGATTTAATAGAAAGTCCTACTTGGAGTCAAATAGAACAAGCCATTCGCGAGTTAGATGGGAAAAGTAAAACTTTAGTTACCTTGGGTGCAGATGACGAGTGTTATATGAGCATTGGTGGCGGGGAAGCCGGTAAATATGTTGTTAACATAACTTTTGATAACGTTAGCTTCCATAATTTAGTAGATCCCTCAAAACCAGATGCAATAGAAAAGCTAGTTGTCGGCGGACAAGAAGGTAATTATTCTGCCAGGATGTGTGTAAATTTAGAGACGGCTTTGTTGGCAGCTCAAACATTTACAGTATCAGGACAACTTCAAATATCACTGTCTTGGGAAGAAGAGAAAGAATTAGCGGTGTCATCAAATAAGATTTAACACAACCTAAGTGAAGTGCCATCGCTCTTTCTTCATCCGCGTTCATCCGCGTCTATCCGCCTGCATCTGCGGTAAAAAAAAGACCGTGCAGCGCAGCTATCCCGTAGAAAATCGCCCTTTTGATAGTATCTGGGCCGGTAAAATAAAACTAGAGTTTTCTCAGCTCAAGGAGATTTTGAGATGATTGCTACTACTTCAAGTTTAGCCGAACAGAGAACACTGCTAGAAAATATTAGCTGGTCAACCTTTGAAACGTTGCTCAAAGAAATAGGCGATAAGCGAGGTTATCGCATAGCTTACGATGAAGGGAGACTGGAAATTATGGCGCCACTCTTTGAACATGAGAACTACAAGAGCAATTTCGGTAATTTCATCCTTGCTTTAGCAGAAGAACTCGACATTGAAATTAAAAGTGCTGGCTCAACTACTCTCAAACTCAAAAATGCCAAAAAAGGCATAGAACCAGATAACTGTTATTATATCCAAAATGAAGCAGCAGTTAGAGGCAGGCAAGAACTAGATTTAGAAACGGCCCCACCGCCCGACTTAGCAATTGAAATAGATATTACCAGCAGTTCAGTTGATAAGTTGGCCATTTACTCCGCACTTCGCGTCCCGGAACTCTGGCTATATAACGGGCGAGTTTTGAAATTTTATCAGTTGCTAGAAACTGAATATATTGAGCGCGACTTTAGTATTGCTTTTCCCTTTGTATCGGTAGGGGAAATGGCTGGGTTTTTCAGTCGCACTCAAACGATGGGGGAAATGGCTTTGCTGAAATCTTTTAGAACTTGGGTTAAAGGGAAAATATAATATTCTCTAGCAAGGTGCGCAGTGCGCACCCTACATAATTAGGTGCTGCGCCCAGGACTATTAAAACTCCCTAATTTCAGGATGGATAAACTGATAACCAGCCACCTTAATCTTTTGATTCGATACCTTCGCATTATAAGGCCGCACGCTAGGACTTCCATCCCAAGAAACTTTAGGCAAATTGTGAGTTTCAAAAATGCGATCGAGTAATTCACCACTGGATAGCGACACATCCCCGACTAAATTGTAAATTCCCTGCAATCGATTTTCCAAAGCAAAGGTTAACCCCCCAACAATATCATCCCGATGCACCCAATTAGTAGCATCTTCCCCCCTACCGGGACGAGTGCTCCCAGCCCAGCCTCCAAAGATTTTAACTAATTCTCGCCCAGGCCCATAAATTCCTCCCAAACGGAGAATGCAGACTTGAAGATTGGGACTCGATGCTCCTAATAAAAACCGTTCAGTTTCGGCTAGAATTTCACCGTTTGGATTAGCTGGCGCGACGGGTGATTCTTCATTTACCACTTTACCTTGGCGATCGCCATACACAGAATAAGTACCCGTATAAATAACCTGCTTTACTGTCGGTATCTGCTGTAAAACCGATACTAAAGTTGTCGCAGTATCTATATAACTTTCCCGATAAGTATGAGGATTTCGGGCACCGACGCACAGCATAACAGCATCTTGTTCTTGCAGTACAGCCGCCATTGCATCTTTGTCATTTCCTTTGAGTACGGCTACCCGCTGCGCGACACCCTCCAACTCAACTACTCGCGTCGCCGTGGTAGTTGTCGCCGTCACGGTACAGTCAGATTTATCGCGTAAATGTTTGGCTGTCGCAGTACCCACATAGCCGCAGCCGACGATCGCAACTTTCATAAAAAATTCTCCTTTGTTTCATACTCTCTAAAATTATTGCCGATTTCTGAAATCATGGCGCGCTGAGTTTTGTGGTAAAATGCAAGGCGTCGTTATCAATCGGAGTAGCATCATGTCCCAGAGAGATATTTTTGCCACATCCTCAGAAAGCGAACTTTTAGCTTTTTATGGTTCTTTGTTTGCGATCGCAGCCGCCGATGGTTCCGTTGATATTGACGAACTAGATTTGTTGTTTAAAACCATAAATTTAGACAAATTTTCTGACTCTGCAAAAGCTCAAATCCAATCCTACACAGCCCGTCCCCCATCACTCAGCGACTGTTTGCAAACACTCAGCAAGTCAGAAGAACCGCTGCGTTTGGGAGTCATGTATTTTTTAATTAACATTGCTGGGGCAAATAAGACGCTGCATCCCGCAGAAAGCGAGGCAATCCAATCCGCAAAAAAACTCCTGGCCGTTTCCGACTTGCAAATCCAAGCCATGCAGGAATTCATCGCAGACATGAAACAAATACGGGAGGCCGCCCCTAATCAAAATCAGGCATCAGCATCCTTCAATTCTGCTGTTTCCCAGCTTAAAACTAAGGGCATCCCTCTCGATTTAATCGACCGAAAAGGAACCACAACAAACCTCAGCAACCCTAACGTTAACTATTCAGATGAAAGTTTTTGGGCTAAACTTAAAAACTTTGCTTTAACCGCAGGAAGAGAAGTAGTTGAAAAAGCTTTGATTCTCTACTATACGGCTCAGAACCCGAACGTGCCTGCTTGGGCAAAAGGAGTTGTAGTGGGAGCTTTGACCTATTTTATATCTCCTGTTGATGCCATTCCCGATATATTAGTCGGCATCGGATTTACGGACGATTTGGGAGTATTGCTGGCGGCGATCGCTAGTGTTTCAGTATACATTAATGCTGATACTAAAAAACAAGCAAAGCAAAAAATGAAAGATTGGTTTGGTCAATAATATTATGTCAGGTTGAGCGTTTTGTTTCCGTCTGTATCTGAATAATATAGCAATCCTAAATGAGTCGTAAAATTTTTACCCCACCCCAACCCTCCCCTTACCAAGGGGAGGGAGTAAGAAATTCACAAATGATTTAGGATTGCTATATAGCAGTTGTCAATCGGATAAAATACAGGACACGGCACTGCCGTGTCCCTACCCAATATCTGTAATTCACTCAACTGAAAACTTGATTGTTGTGGGTTCTCAGTCTTTAATCGGCTTACCATCTCGATTGACAATACGGCTTTCACCATCCTTAGCCGTGACATTTTCATAAACCCCTTCATCCCGCTTCACGTACTTGCTAAAACCCGAATTTTTATAATCGGTGTCGGATGTCGGCTTCATCAATCTCGGAGCGCTCAGCAGTCGGCGTACCGGAGCATCTGCGGGAGTGTCACCGGGTTCGCACTTAGCCAACTCGCACAGTTGGCCCCAAGTCGAAACTTCCAGGTTCATGCTGTGCCAAACTTCTAACTGCTGGTTGTTTGCGGGACACAAATAATCGTATACAGGCATACTAAGAATCTCGTTTGCAACTACTAAAATTACTAATTGCACGGTTATAGAGAATATTATAGCTCAACATTACTAAAAATTCAACCCCAAAAATCAAACTTTACTATTTTTAATGATTGTTAAAACACTAAATCCGCTATATTATTAACCCAGTGTGCTTGCTCCCGAATGCGATCGAGACAAAGCCCAAAAGTACCCTACCCTGAAATCCTCTGACTCCATCGAACGATCGCACGATCGACGGCTAGCAAATGCCCGCAAGACTTCCCTCAATGCCGTCACAGGATCGATCATCATTTTCAGACTGTACGCCAATCACAGATTCTAAGTTTCAATTTTATTTATTTACTCACCAGCGAGGATTTACCGATGAGCGATTTCAAAGTTACGCCAGAAGTAGAGCTGAACACAGCTCAAATGTTGGAGCGATACCAACTGCAAGATGAGACAACTCTGCGGCGTTGGGCAAAACTGCACGGCATCAACAGCACTCGCGGTTTCTTCTATCCCAGTGAAGTAGATTTGATGGATCACGCTCACCACCATCTCTACAATTTGGGAATGAGCATTGCTGATTACCAAAGTCTTTTAGACCGGCGCCGCAGCCATTCCCAAACGCCGGGCGACCAAAATAAAACAGTAGCAAGTCAAGTTGCTGACGAAGCATACGATGCCATAGAAACGTTAACCGATCAGTATGCTGAAGCTATTGATTTAATGGGAGAACGTATAGCAGACCATTTCATCGATGAACTCGATTTATCTGTAATGCGACACCTTTCTAAAAAAGTGCAAGAACGGCGCACTCTCAACGGTCAAACCAAAAAGCCTAACCGTTTTCTCCAAGTGATTAAAGCCGTGTTGCAACCGAGCAGCGAAAATACGCTTCTGGTTCCCAAAAAAGAGCATGACTCTAGTTTAGAATTAGAACAGCATCACCGCCTCGGCTAGTAGCAGATTTCATTGAAAGACTAAGCGCTACTTATAGCGGTAAGGTGCGCAGTGCGCACCCTACATAATTAGGTTCTGCGTCCAGGACTGTGAATGCCATAAATTTACTGTTTTCAATAAGTCTAAGCTACCTGTGAATTATAAATTTAAGACTGGATGCAGATGTATTTTGCGCCGGAATTACCTTAAATATATGTTTAATCTAAACCGTAAATCTAGCCAAAGGTAAAAAAATGATTAAATCCTGGATGGTAATTGGAGGCGTCGCCTTTGTAGTAGCACTAGCTGCTAACTTCATCCCGCCCAGCGACATCCAATGGTTCAACCGCTTACAGCGTCCGAGATGGCTAGTATTTGAAAAAGCAATTCCCCTAATTTGGACAGTAATTTTTATTTGTGCAGCTTGGTCAGCAGTGATTGTTTGGGAAAAAGAACCGGGAACTCAGGAGACTTGGCTGAGAATGGGTTTGTACCTGCTTTTAGAAATAGTAACTATGTCTTATACCTCGGTTATGTGCAAAGTTAGGAGCCTAAAAGTCGGCACAATAATTGGCGGAACGGGCGCTATTTTAAGCGTAATACTAGCTTTAAGCGTGTTGCAAGTTTCCGAGCCTGCCGCCCTGTTATTGCTGCCTTACATACTTTGGAGTCCGATCGGCACTTACACCACTTGGGCAATGATGCACCTAAATCCGGCGGATGTTTAGGCTCTGTAATTAGTCATTTTAATGGGATTGCAAGCATAGAAAAAAAGCACCTTTTTTCGGTAGTATCTACCTGCAACGCAGGTTTGAGTCAGCAAAGACTTGATGCGAAATAATAGTACAGTTGCAGAACAGGAAGCTTATGATATCGGTAGCCCAAGCTGCATGAACCAAGTGTGCTTGTCTATATAACCGCGTTGAAAATGGATTTTGCCATCAACAACATGAAAGAAGCCACAGCCTTGCAGCGTAAAACTTTTGCCAGTTGGTAAGTTGCCACCAAACTCACCTAGAAATGTGCCGCCACCAGTCCACTCGACGATCGCCCACTCGCCATCCTCAAACAGATTCTCAGCGTGCGTGTAATTGTCTGGAAAAGCTTGGAAGAAGGTAACAAAACTCTCAAGCAATGCCTCACGCCCGTTTAGAGGATCGCCAAAGGCAACTTGATGGTTCTCTGCATCGTCGTGATAAAGCTCGATCAGGGCGTGAGGGTCACGAGCGTTATAAGCACAAACCCAGTCTTGGAGAACTTGCTTGGGCGTTTTCATTTTTGGTTCCCTAATACAGACTAAGTAAAGATATTAAGTACCCGCTTATCACCCTCAAATTTACCGACTCGGAGGGCTGCTCGGAGGCTCAGTTTCCGGGGGATCGGGAGGGGGAGATTCAGCATCGGGAGGATTCAGCGACTCCTCCCAAACTTTGATTTGCGATCGAGCTTGCTCAAAAGCCCGAGTCCCCGAAGGAATTTTCTTCAAAGTCGCGATCGCCCCAGCCAGATCCGACGACGACTGTTCCACACCAAGCGCCAAAATCCGCTGGCTCCATTCATCAATCGCCTCACTCGCCTGCCACCGGAGCGAACTCGACTCCGGCACCTGAAGAGCCAGCGCAATAGCCGTTTGCAGAGCCTCCGCAGTCCCCGATCGGGCGGCCTGACGGGCGTTCTGCAAATCTTGCTCGCCCTGAAATTGAGCCTCCCAAGTCCGAATGTTCGATCGAGCTTCCTCATAAAGCACCCGTCCCGATCGAATCCGGCGCGCCATCTCAATTGCCCCCGCCAAATTGCCGCTCGCCGCTAGCTGCTGAGCTCTATCCAAAAACGGCTGGTCAACAAGCCGCTGTCTCCTCTCGATCCAAGCTTGAATTTTGGTTTGAGCTTCCACATAAAGCGCCCTACCTCTAGCTATCCGAGAAGCTTGAGCAACGGCCGCTTCCAGAGCATTCGGATCGCCCGTACTTGCCAAATCGTTCGCTCTTTGCAAATACGGACTGTCTTCCAGCAGCTCGATTTGACGGCTCAAGTTGGTAATTTGACTGCGAGCTTCCGAAGCGCGGGGATTTGATTGGGGGACTGTTTGCAATTGCGCGATGGCAGCCCTCAAATCATTTACCCCACCCGGCGCCGCCAGCCTGCTTGCCAAATCCAAAACTTTCACATCAGCCATTTCTTGCTGCCAGCGGCCGACTAAATCTTGAGCTTGTTTATATAAAGGGCGGCCCGAATTCAACTTTTGAGCAATCTCGATCGCCTTGGAGAAACCCTCAACTGAGCCAGTCAAAGCCTGAGAAGTAGCATTCGCCAACTGGTTAAAATCCTCAACTTGTTCCCTTAAATTTGCGGTGTCGGGAATCTTGTTAGCGATCGCGATCGCCTCCTGCCAATCCCCCGCCTGCAAGCGTTTTTGGGCGATTTCCAGAATTTTTTTGCTAAATTCCGCGATCGCCTTATTGGCAGCTTGATACAAATAACTGTTTTGACCAATTCCCTGAGCCAGCTTAATCCCCGTCACCAGACTGTCGAGACCTCCCTCGGAGGCTGTATTGCGGGCTTTTAGCAACTTATTGCCCTCAGCCCGAGTCGTCTGAATTAGCTTAGTCAATTCCTCGTACTTAGCCGATTCCCAGAAAGTATTTCCCAAATCCAAAAGCAGAGTAGCTTGGCTGAAAGCCAGCGTCCACTCTTCCTGACGCAAGTGGTCTTCAGCCTTGCGGTAAATTTTCTCTGCATCGCTCCATATCGACTGCCACTTTTCAATCTGCTTTTCAACCGTCGGGTAAGCGGGAACGTCTTTAGGAACCTTGTTGGCTATCGCAATCGCCTCCTCCAGCTTTCCTTCTTGGAAACTAGCATTTCCCAGCCTCAGCATATCCTCCGACCACCGATCGATTTGAGTGTTAATTCTCGGCCGCAGCGGATGGTCTTGTGGCAAAGCATTCACTAATTCGATCGCCCTGAGCAAATCATCCGCCGTCCGCTTGCTTGCTGCTTCTTGAGCACAAAAAAAGCGATCGTTAGCAGAAGCCGTCGGCCAAAAAATCTTTGAGCAATTGGACTGGGAGGTCAGGTTGAGTAAAGACGCAATTGCCACAAACCCCATACCCACCGATAGCATCAAACTCAGCGCCAGCCAAAACTGCCACTTATGCGACCACTTCCGCCAAAACGGATTGCCTTCCTCCAGCGGCTGCGAGTTTTCCCCAGACAAATTCGGCGGTAGTTCCAGATGCCCTCCCGGCAGTTTTCCCGAAGTAACCAACTCTCGGAGCTCTTTAAGTCGTTCAGCCCGGTTTTTCCTTGCTGGTAAGCGCGCCAGCGACGAAGTATCCTTTGTTGACTCCAAAGATTCTGATGCAGACCAACGGCCTGGTATTTTGCGATCTTGACTCATATCCTCACCACAAACAGCAACCAGCCAGCGTTAGTTATTTAAAAACTGCGAGCGCTGCTATCAACTGCTCTATAAAATGTATTCATCACTTTTACATACTCCCGTCGGCCCAAGACTGCAAGAGCCGATCGCCAAACCGCCAAAATCAAAATTTTGTGATTAGGTAATTGATAATGCGTAATTGGCAATTGGTCAAGGCCGTCATCCCTAACTCGCACTCAATAGAGCCAATTACACATTATCCTCTCAAGAACCGGAGTTTGATCGCAAATCGCCGATCAGTTCCGCAAGTTGGTCGCTATTAGCTTTGTAAACCTCGTTGCAGAAATGGCACGTAGCCTCAGCCCCGCCATCTTTTTCAATCATGTCTTGGAGTTCCGCTTCGCCCAACATTTTCAGAGCTCCCAAAACTCGATCGAACGAACAGCCACAGTCAAAGCGCACCATCTGAGTTTCCGGGAAAATTTCCAGGCCCATATCTCCCAGTAACTGTTCGAGAATCTCGTGCAGCGTTTTGCCGGATCGCAGCAGCGGCGTAAAGCCCGACAATTCAGCAACTCTAGATTCTAAAGTTTGCACCAGTTTTTCGTCCGTTGCTGCCTTTGGCAGAACCTGCAACAGCACACCCCCAGACGCTTGTACCCCGCCCGCCCCCACAAACACCCCCAAAACCAGAGCCGAAGGCGTTTGCTCCGAGGTTGCCAAATAATGAGTCAGATCGTCGCCAATTTCGCCGGAAACCAATTCTACCGTACTTGAATAAGGGAAGCCGTATCCAACGTCCCGCACCACGTACAAATAACCGTCACCTATTGCCCCGCCGACATCGAGTTTGCCTTTAGCATTGGGCGGCAATTCGACTCCGGGATTGTCCACATAACCTCGAACTGTTCCATCAAGTCCCGCATCCACTAGAAGCCCGCCCAGCGGCCCATCTCCTTTGATGCGAATGTTGACTCTCGATTCGGGCCGCTTCATGCTGGAGGCGAGTAACAGCCCTGCCGACATTGTGCGGCCCAGGGCGGCTGTAGCCACGTAGGAGAGCTTGTGCCGCTGTCTTGCTTCTTCGGTGAGGCGGGTGGAAATGACGCCTACAGCGCGAATTCCGCCCTCTGCGGCTGTAGCGCGAATTAATTGATCGGCCATGAAAAACCTTACTTTGTCTTTTGATATCTTCTTGAACTATTTTAGAAGTTCTTGAAGGTTGTGGCAGCAGAGAGCAGCAGTTGACTCGGCGGGCCTGGAAGTACGATCGAACTTCAGAACTCGCCTCTGTTTTCTGTAAAACCTTGATTTACCGACTCTTTATTAACAAATATTCTGCTTGATTCTTCGACTTAAATATTTATTTAAGATTCCCGGAATAACGAGTGCATTTATTTTCCATAATTCACCGTCTTCTCAGTCATTTTATAACAACTAATAACTAACAGCTAATGACTAATGAATAATGACTAAAGCTTATCTTGGCGCTAACCAGACGATTACCAAACCTTTACCTTTGCCGGTTAGAGTCAGAGGCGTAGGTCTCAGACAAATGTTTTTTAGCTGGAAATAAGGGATATGCCACCAACATCCAAAGCACTTTTAGCGGAAGTCCAGCATAACACAGGAGCGACTCGAAACTTGCATTTTTATGCCAAGGGCGAAACCATTCCTATGATGTCGCATGGCCTTTGGCGAGTCTGTCAAGGTCTAGCACAACTGAGTACGCTTTATCCAACCGGGGAAGAAGGACTTTTGGGTTGGGTTGGGCCTTCGATGTGCTTCGGTTTGTGGTTGACAAGCTTGCAGACTTACCGAGCTACGGCGACATCAGATATCTATTTGATGTGGTATTCTATGGTGGAAATCGAAGCTTCTCCTCAATTAGCTCACGAGTTGCTGCCTCAAATGGTACGGCGGCTGCGGCAAATGGAAGCAATTTTAGCGATCGCCGGACAGCGGCGAGTAGATGACCGTTTGTATCAGCTACTGCTATTATTGCAACAGGAATTCGGTCAGCCTGTGGTTGAGGGAACTCGTTTGAATATCCGCTTGACACATCAAGATATTGCTAATGCTATTTGCACGACGCGGGTAACAGTAACTCGAATGCTGGGAAAATTGCAGCAGCAAGGGTTAATCAGTCGAGATGGCGATCGGCATTTAATACTTAACAAAGATGTTTTTGCGTCCACATCGGATTTGTTTGGCTGCAGCCCTCAAGCAGTGTAGCAAGCGCCGAAAAAAATCTTATTCTGCTTCGCCAATCAGCGTAAACGCCGCCCAATCTTGCGGAGTTGGGTGCATCTTCATTGTCATCAGCATTGCTTGCCGCAAAGCTTGAGCTTTATTCGGGTTTTTCTGTAACTGGCGATAGAATTCTGCCATTAATTCCGCTGTCGCAGCATCGGGCACTAACCACAGAGAAACGATAATACTGGAAACACCCGCACTAATTAAAGCACGAGATAATCCAAGCACACCATCACCTGTGAGTTTTCCTCTGCCAGTATTGCAAGCACTTAATACCACTAATTCTGCATTTAATTTTAAATCCAAAATTTCACTGGAAGTCAGCAATCCGTCATCATTTCCTGATGGAGCCAGGGCGATCGCTCCCGGTAAATCTCGCCTCTTCACTTCATTGAGTAATCCGTGAGTTGCAAGATGAATAATCCGGGCTTTTAGCATCTGTTGAACAATTGATGCTTTAGTGGCTTGAGAGCCTGTAATCGGTGTAGTATTCAGAAGTTGGGCAATTGTAATTGCTTCCCGTTCGCTGCCCGGTAAAGGAGCTAATTGGCGCGGCGGGGTGCCAATTTTGGGCATAATTGGATTGCCGACGACGAGGTTATTTTGGAGAGAAAGTTGTCGAACCTTTTGCCGTGATTGGTGGGTAAACTGCAAAATTTGAATGGCGGGAGCGGTGAGGATGGTATGTTTTTCTATCAGATATTGACCTGTCGGATCTTGTAAGGCGACAAAGGGAACTAAAAACAGGGATTGATGGGGAATGAAGATGACAGGAGCATTCGGGTCAGTAGGTAAAAGATCGGCAATGGGTTGAATCAGTAGTTGATAACTTTGCTGTAATTTGGGGTAGATTATCCGAGAATTAGCAGTGGTAGAAGCAGGGGGATTAGCTGTTTGTTTATTAGCAGTGTCCCCGGATACACCCAGAGCCTCGCGAGTGCCGCGAATCATCTCAGAAATGGCTGTATCTTGCTCGTTTAATCCTCTCCTCCCGGTAGCAGCAGATACTCTTGTCCCTTCGGTGGCTTCGCGTAGATTGATGTTCAGAGATTTGAGGTCAACGGAGCGAAAGGTAATTTCACCAGTCGGCTTGATGACCCAAATATAGAGGGCTTGATTCTCAATAATTGAATACTCGACGAGGGTAGCGTTTTGCTCTTTAGCGATTTGTTGAATTTGCTGGATATTGGGGGGGTTGATAGTAGTTTGGGCAGATGCAGATGGGGCAAGGCGAGATGCCAATAACTCCACAAAAGCTCGGGCTCTACCCCGTTCGGCAATTTCTAAAGCGTCATTAGTTTTTTTCTGAGCAATGAAGACTTTTTGTAAATTGACGTAGGGGCTAGTTTGGGTTTCAAATATTGACACTTTATTGGCATCGTCTAATCCAGCACGGAGAGATTCCAAAACTTTAATACTATCAAGTAGGGTTTTCTCTGCTGCTGGGAGATTGCCAGATTTGGAGAGAGCCAATCCTAGATTGTTGAGAGCATTTCCCTCGCTTTGGCGGTCTTTAATTGACCGTGCGATCGCCAACAACTGCTGAGTGTACTCGATGGCTTTGGCGTAGTCGCCGAGGAAATTGTAAGCACTTCCCAGATTTCCCAGAGCCCGCCCCTCGCTTTCGCGGTCTTTTATTTCTCGGGCGATCGCCAACCACTGCTGTTGGTACTCGATCGCTTTGGCGTAGTCGCCGAGGGAATTGTAAGCATTTCCCAGACTTCCCAAAGCTTTCCCCTCGATTGGGCGGTCTTTAATTTCGCGCGCGATCGCCAACACCTGCTGAGCGTACTCGAGCGCTTTGGCGTAGTCGCCGAGGAAATCGTAAGCAATTCCCAGATTTCCCAGAGCCTGCCCCTCGCTTGGGCGGTCTTTTATTTCTCGCGCGATCGCCAACCACTGCTGAGCGTACTCGATGGCTTTGGCGTAGTCGCCGAGGGAATTGTAAGCATTTCCCAGATGTCCCAGAGCTCTCCCCTCGCTTGGGCGGTCTTTTATTTCTCGCGCGATCGCCAACCACTGCTGAGCGTACTCGATGGCTTTGGCGTAGT